>BBEG01000125.1 GCA_001312645.1 Rhodococcus sp. JCM 9791 | reverse complement strand
AGCAGCGGCGAAGCTGATAACGCGCGGAACAACCTTCTCGCTGTCCTTGCCGTTTGACATGAACGGACCTCAGAAGGGCTGGCGGAAGCGCACGAACCCTGTACACACGATGCTCGACACAGGCACCGATGCCCAAGCAGGAACCCAAGGCTTTCCTCATGGACTCGGTGGCGCCGATGACGTGATCTTCATGCCACTGCAGTGTTCAACCCAATGGGACGGATTGGGTCATATCTTCGATCACGGGAAGGCGTGGAACGGCCGGCCAGCGGGGCAAGTTGTCACTTCCCAGGGTGACCAGGTGACGGGGATCCAGACCGCTGCAGACCGAATTGTTAGCCGGGGGGTTCTGGTCGATGTCGGAAGAACCTTCGGCATCAATGGTGAACTGGAAGACGGGTTCGCGATAACAACTGATCACATACTGAAAACCATCTCAGTACAGGGGAATACGTCTTCAGTTCGTAGAGGCGACATCATCTTGATCCGCACTGGTCAACTTGCTCGCACCCGGCGCGAGGGGTGGCAAGACTATGCTGGCGGAGACGCGCCGGGCCTTTCTTTCTCCACTGCCGATTGGCTACATCAGTCCGAGATCGCAGCAGTTGCTACAGACACGTGGGGTTTTGAAGTGCGCCCCAACGAATTCCACGCTTCATTTCAACCACTTCATCAGGTAGTCATCCCGAACATAGGTTTGTATCTGGGCGAAATGTGGGACTTAGACACTCTCGCAGCCGACTGCGCAGCTGACCACGTCTACGAGTTTTTTTTGACCGCCGCACCGCTCCGGGTTACCGGTGCCGTCGGGGCCCCAGTCAACCCCATCGCAGTCAAGTAACGATTGGTAGGTCGACTTTGGCCCTACCGACAAACGACCATCTTTCCGGCACACCTAGGAACAAGAGAGCCATGACGACTACCCAAAATGCAATCAACCGAAAAGCCGTTGAATTTAAAGGGCTTTCTACTGTCGTTATAGGATCGTTCTTGCTGATTTCGAGTCTCCTCGGCCCTTCGTGGATTCAAATGCCAGCGAACCCCGCAGCTGGCACCCCGGCGGCGTCGCTGAGCTTTCAAGACCTCAGCACCGCCACCGCCAGCAGTCCATCGTCCATCCAATCCGGCTACTTCGGACCACTCGCATGGATACTCTTCGCAGGGCTCGTCGTCCTTAGCTTCGCAACTTATATAAGCGGCAACCGAATCATCGCGATCGTAACAGCGATCATTGGTTTCATCGTTCTGGTTGTTACTCTTCTGGCCCTCAAAGGGCCGAGCACTTGGGCGCAGTTCATTGACACTGTGCCCAATATCCGGCTCGGCGGTTATTTGATGCTCGTCGGACTTCTCACATTAGTGGCGTATGCGGTCTTCAAATTCACAATACATCAGCCTCAAATCTCCACTGCTATAGATTCTTCTGATCACATGAATTGACGGCATTTGCCCTGCCGACCGAGTGAAGCACGCCGTGTGCGGCTGACTGACTGTCTGGGTCGCTACACCGAAGTCCAGCCCCACTCCAGAGCCATCAATTCACGACTTGGTGCATTCTCCTCTTACGGCTGCCGCCCGACAAGTTCTTCCCAGTAACCCTGGGCGCTTTGGTGCCACTCGGCGTGTTTCTCATGAAATAGGGCGGCAGCTTGTGGCCCTGGCCAGTCATGGTCTAACAATTCCCGCGGGAGTGCAGGGTCGAGGAAGGGAAAGCGCCGCCAAGCCTGCACCATCTTGATTTGGGACTCGAATGACGCACGTGGCGTCGAACCGTCCGCGCCGTGGAACTCGGCGATAAACTTGCCGTACAAGGTTTCGACACTGTCGAGCTGCCACGCTGCGGATATCAGTGCATGCTTAGAGCCGATCGAGCTCGCTGAGCCCGACCAAGCGAACGCCCGCTCCTCAAGTCCAAGTTCGTCGATGACGTCGGCGACCTCCGATTCCCGGGATGCGTCCAAGAGGATCCATATCCCCGGGCTTGGCGAACCCATTCCGAGCCACGTCAGACGAGTCCGCAACTTGTGCCGGAGCTGACGCTGAGTCTCGGGAATCGCCACCGACAACACAAGCCACCGCCCATCCCATGGCTGCGGGTCGGTCAAAAAACTTATAGATCCTGTCCGTGCCTTCCGCCAACAAACGAGTTCCAGGGTCGGTCACGTGCCAACGAACGCGGCGTCCCTTCCGTTCCGAGAAGAGCAGACCTTCAGCAGAGGACCGTGCGATCGCCTGGCGCGCGGACTTTTCTTCGATTCCCAAAGTCTCGAGGGCAGCGGTCAATGTCGCGGTCCACACCGGCTCACCGCGCGGGTAAACGAACTCACCCAGAACCGTCAGCAGATACCGCCTGGCGCTCCCTCCGGCGACCTCCCGGCGCCGCGAACCTGCCGTCTGCAGCCGCCGAGATCCTGGTCGGCGACCTCCATCTCCACTCCCTTGCTCGAACCGACATCAACCGTCAACGTACCTCAAATCCGGTGCCGGGAACGTCGCATGGCCTAATGCAAGACAGTGTCGTGTCGAATCGCTACGTACATGTAGAATTAACAGATGTTCGACAATCGTCTTGTCATCGACTCGCATGTTCACGCACCTCATCTCGATTCCGTCCGGCCGGAGTGGTTGGCTTGGGCGAACGACTTTTCGCGGGATCATGATTGGCTTGCTGCGTATGACAGCTTGGGCGTTCCGGTGCCGGCAAAGTTCGATCAGCTGCTCGCCGCTCAAGGAGTAGACCGTGCACTGCTCTTCTGTGAGTACAGCCCGCGGTCCACCGGCATCCAGCCGATTGAGCACCTTTTGCACCTCGTCGACTACAACCCCGCCAGGTTCGCACTGGTGGCCAACATCAATCCGCACCTGCACTTTCCGTTAGTGAAGGAACTGGACCGCCAACTCGACTACGGAGCAGTAGCGTTGAAACTCCATCCCGTGCACGGGAACTTCGACCCTGGTGACAAAGACCTCTATCCGGTCTACGCGCACTGCGCCGAAGCCGGTGTCCCAGTGATATTTCACTCTGGCATCTCCAGCTTTCCCGGCGCGCGAACCACCTTTGGAAACCCTGAATTGTTACTCGACGCGGTCGACTACTTCACCGACCTACAATTCGTCTTTGCGCACGGAGGGCGTGGGTGGTGGTACGAGGTGGCGGCCTATATGGCCCAGCACAAGTCGAACGTCTGGTTGGATCTCGCAGGCTGCCGCCAAAAAAACTGCCCGAATATTACCAGCACTTCGACCTCAATCGGCTTGCCAAGAAGATGATCTTCGGCACCGACTGGCCTGGCGTCCCCGGAACTGCGGCGAATGTCTCGGCGATCGCCGGACTGGGTCTGCCCGCAGAAACCCTGGATGCCGTTCTGGCGGAAAACGCATTGCGAGTCTTCGGCCGCCTCAGCGATGTGAGGGCGGAGCGATGATCAACCGAGAAGGCGCATCCTGGCAGTTGAATGCCGCCGGGGTCGTCGGCGGTGGAACGATGGGTGTCGGCATCGCCTACGTCCTTGCAGCGGCAGGTGCACAGATCACCGTCGTCGAGCCTGACCCCGACAGACGAAAGGCAGTGAGCCGTTCGATCTCTGATCGAGTTCGCAAGCTCGAGAACGAGAACCGATTGGAAACGGGTCTTGGCCAAAAGATCAACGAGTCGATCTCGACCGTGTCCAACGTGTTCGAGCTCGACACGTGCCTCGATGTCATCATCGAGGCTGTCCCGGAAAACCTGGACCTGAAAGTCGCTGTACTCACGCAGGCCCAACAGCGCGCGCCACATTTGCTGGGCACCAACACCAGCTCGATATCCATCACACGACTTGGGGAAACGCTTGGCAACGCCGACAAACTGGTCGGACTTCACTTCTTCAATCCGGTCTGGTCCATGCCGCTTCTCGAAATTATCTTCGGGGACAAGACATCAACAGATTCGATGCGCGCCGCGGTCGCCCTTGGCGCCCGCATCGGAAAAGACGTCATCCAAGTCCGCGACATCCCGGGTTTCGCCACCAGCCGGCTCGGTGTCGCCATCGGATTGGAAGCGATTCGAATGCTCGAAGACGGAGTCGCATCGGCGACCGACATAGACCAAGCAATGGTGCTCGGGTACAGACACCCGATGGGCCCCCTGCGCCTCACGGACCTTGTGGGGCTCGACGTCCGGCTCGGCATAGCTGAGCGTCTCACCGCAGACCTTGGGCCACGCTTCACCCCACCAGATCTGCTACGGCAGATGGTCGCCGAGGGCCGGCTCGGACAAAAGGCGGGCGCTGGCTTCTTCGAATGGGATCAACCATGAAACCTGTTGTGATCAATGATGTTGCCGGTGTCACCACGGTCACTCTAAACAGACCAGCAGAGCGCAAGGCCATCGACTCCGCCATGGTCGACGCGCTTCACCGAACCTGTACCGAGCTGGAAAGGAACCCTCGCGTCGCGATCATCACAGGCGGAACTGACGGATGTTTCGCCGGCGGTGCTGACGTAGGACAACTCCGCGAGCGAGGACGCGATGACGCCTTGGCCGGGATAAACCTCAACCTTTTTGAACGCATTCGGCGACTGCCGATGCCCACCATCGCCGCCGTCGACGGATCCGCTCTTGGTGGTGGCGCCGAGCTGTCCTATGCCTGCGACATCCGAATAGTCACTCCCCGAGCAATTTTCGCGCAACCCGAACCGGATTTGGGCATTATTGCCGGGGCAGGAGCCGGCTATCGTCTCGTCCGACTAGTTGGCGAAAGTGTAGCGAAGCAGATACTTCTTGGCGGTGCTCGCATCGACGCCGTCCACGCCCTCCGAATCGGATTGGCGATGAAGGTCGTCGAACCCTCCGAATTATTGACCACCGCCGCTCAACTGGCCCAGCGGATGGACCGTAGCTCGGCGATCGCCCTCCGGATGACGAAATTGACCGTAGATGCGGGCGAGAGTGCACATCCACAGCTCGACCTGGCGGCGCAAGCGTTGCTGTTTACCGACGACGAGAAGCACGAGCGGATGACCGCTTTCCTCAACCGAAAACAAAGGAACTGATGATGCCCAACATCCTCGCGAGCTACGTCCTGGGTAAATGGACCTCACCGACCGATGCCGGACGCGACCTGGTCGACCCTTCGACGTCCGAAGTGATCGTTCGAATCTCATCTGAGCCGCTCGACTACCGAGCCGTGCTCGACTACGCGCGTCAAATCGGAGGACCAGCTCTGCGAGAATTGTCTTTCGCGCAACGCGCCTCGATCCTCAAGGCCCTTGGCAAATATCTCTCCGGACACATTCCGGCCTTCACCGAGCTATCGCTCCGAACCGGCGCCACCCGGCGCGACTCCGCAGTAGACGTCGACGGTGGTATCGGCGTGCTCTTCGTGTACGGCAGCAAGGGGGCCGCACTCGGAGACGTCCACACCCTGGCCGACGGTGATACCGACATGTTGGGAAAAGCCGGAACCTTCGGGGTGCAACACATCAGCAGCCCGCTGCGCGGAGCTGCTGTGCAGATCAACGCGTACAACTTTCCTGTCTGGGGAATGCTCGAAAAACTGGCACCAGCGTTTCTCGCTGGCGTTCCCTCAGTGGTGAAACCCGCAGGCCAGACCGCCTTTCTAACTGAAGCCGTCGTGCGCGAGATCATCGCGTCCGGTTTGCTGCCGGAGGGTTCGCTCCAGCTATTGTGTGCCCGTCCCGACGGGTTGCTCGACCATCTCACCGGGCAAGACACGCTGTCGGTGACCGGGTCACACCAGACCGCTACAGCACTGCGTATGCATCCTGTCGTGGCTGCCAACGCCGTTCGCTATACGGCCGAAGCGGATTCGGTGAACAGCAGCATCCTCGGCCCCGACGGCGTCGTTGGAACCCAAGAGTTCGACCTGTTCGTGAAGACCGTTGCGATCGAAATGACACAGAAGACCGGACAGAAGTGCACAGCCATCCGGCGTGCATTCGTGCCGACCGAACTCATGGATGACGTCGAGCAGGCAATTGCCGATCGCCTATCGAAGGTGACCGTCGGCAACCCCACCGACGATTCCGTCCGGATGGGCCCGGTCGTTAGTTCAGCGCAACGCGACACCGTACGGTCGGCAGTGGCACGGCTAGAGAAAAGCACACGCAGGATATTTGGGGATCCGGACCGCGTCCCAGAGAATTTCTCACCGTCGGCCGATGCCGACCGTGGCGCTTATCTGTCGCCAATTCTGTTGCGAGCAGACAACCCCCTGGCCCCAGAACCGCACACCATAGAGGCGTTCGGCCCGGTCAGCACACTCCTTCCATACCGCTCGATCGATGAAGCACTAGAGCTCGTGACACTGGGCGAAGGAAGCCTTGTCGCCTCCATTGTCACCGCCGACGCTGCATCCGCACAGACTGCGGTCACAGCGCTGGCCCCATGGCACGGGCGTTTGCTGGTCCTCAGTTCCGAAAACTCAGAAGAGAGCACCGGGCACGGTGCCGCCATTCCGCACGGCGTCCACGGCGGCCCGGGCCGCGCCGGCGGCGGCGAAGAACTTGGTGGTCTTCGCAGTGTTTACACTTCCTACAGCGCACCGCGGTCCAGGGCACACCGGACTTTCTCGAGAGCCTGCGGTGAACAGCGCGCTGGTGGTCGGGGGTGGCGGTGGAATCGGGGCCGGTATCTGTGAGCAGCTGGCGAGAACCCATTCGATCGCTGTCGGGTATCACCTAAACCGCCGCAATGCTGAACAGGTAGCGAAACGCATACAAGCAGTAGGGGGTACGGCCGTCGTTGTCGGAGCCGATCTTTCGACCGACGACGGTGCTCGTACGGCGTTCGATGCCGCAGAGACTCTAGGGACTGTGCACACCGTCGTGCATTGTGCAGGCGCTTGGGATTTCACCCGTGTAACTGATCTGAACGCAGAAGTCATCGAGCGCGACTTTCGAACTAACCTCGAGTCCGCGTTGCTTACCCTCGCCGAGTCGGCCAGGCGGGTCACTGACCGAGCCGCGTGGTGATGCTTTCGAGCGCGGCCGCACACCTCGCTCCGGCACGCCAGATTACCTATTCAGCCATGAAAGCCGGAGTCGAAGCAGCCTCGAGGGTCGCAGCGAAGGAGCTCGGTCGCCGCTCGATCACCGTCAATGTCGTACGCCCAGGCGCGACCGACACTCGGCGGCTCCACGATTCGACATCATCGGGTGCCGTCGAGGCCATGGCGGCTGCGCCAGCCTCGGGCGCCTCGGGACCCCTTCCGACATTGCCAGTCTCGTCACCTGGCTCACCTCCGACGATGCACAGTGGGTCACAGGAGCTGTGATCGACGCCAACGGCGGACTCTTCTGACCGGCAATTTGCACAGAATCCACAAAGTTCTACAAAAAACCCCGACGGACTGTCACAATTATGTAGCATGTTAAGTACAAGCCCTAGACATCAGGAGGACTCTCATGTCCGTAGCAGACGAACGCACCGGGCAGCCCCGACGCCCACCGGCCCGCTGTCAAAAATCGACTACAGCGAACGAATCCCCAATAACGTCAACTTGGCAGGAGACCGCCGACTCCAGCGCGCACTCGAGAGCTGGCAGCCGAAATTCCTCGATTGGTGGAAAACCCTGGGCCCATCGCTACCGACAAGAGATGTCTACCTCCGCACCGCAGTCGCGGTCGGTCGCGACGGCTGGGCCCACTTCGACCATGTTCCGATGGAAGAGTATCGCTGGGGAATATTCCTAGCGGAGCAGGACCCGGACCGAAAAGTAGCGTTCGGCAAGCACAAAGGTGAGCCGGCATGGCAAGAAGTGCCCGGCGAATACCGAGCGGAACTGATGCGCCTCATCACCGTCCAGGGCGATACAGAGCCAGCATCCGTTGAACAGCAACGTATTTTGGGAAATACCGCACCCAGCCTGTACGACCTCCGCAACTTGTTCCAGGTCAATGTCGAGGAAGGCCGCCACCTCTGGGCGATGGTCTATTTGCTCCAAGCTACTTTGGCCGCGAGGGCCGCGAGGAGGCAGAGCAGCTCCTCAAGCGAAATTCCGGCGACGCGATTCACCTCGCATCCTCGGCGCTTCAACGAAGCAACCACTGACTGGTTGCAATTCTTCATGTTCACCTACTTCACCGACCGAGACGGCAAATACCAACTCGGAACCCTGAAAGAGTCAGCGTTCGACCCCTTGGCACGGACCTGCGAGTTCATGCTTAAGGAAGAAGCACACCACATGTTCGTCGGTACGACGGGTGTCCAGCGAACCGTGGAGCGCACTGCGCAGGTCATGTCCGAACACGCGGGTCAGGACGGCTTCGAGCACGGCGTCATACCTCTCGACGTGATCCAGAAGTATCTGAACTTCCAGTACTCGGTATCGATGGATCTGTTCGGATCGGAACAATCCACCAACGTCGCCGCCTACTACACCGGCGGGCTCAAAGGTCGATGGCAGGAAACGCGCCGCAAAGACGATCACGAACTCAAAGAGGCGACATACAGCGTACGCCTGGTCAAAGACGGCAAGATCGTAGAGGAGACAGTCCCGGCGCTGACCGCGCTCAACCTCGACCTGCGAGACGAATACGTCGCCGACTGTGAAAACGGCGTCCGCCGGTGGAACCAAGAACTCGAAGATGCTGGACTCTCTGAGCGACTGACGCTTCCGCACGAAGGTTTCAACCGCAAGGTCGGCAACTTCTCCTCCCACCGCATCTCCCCGGATGGCCGCGTGCTGACAGAGTCGGACTGGGCGGAAAATGAAAGTAACTGGCTGCCGACAGACTCCGATCGCGAACGGGTCGCCGCCTGATGGTCGCGCACTACGAGCCCGGCGACTTCGCCGGTTGGATCGCTCCACCCAACACCGGAATCAATGATCAACCAGTCGAATTCGATTATGTTCACCTCGAAGCGGAGGCCCTCGCGTAATGACCGCAACTGACCACATCCCAACCGCAGCCGCTCCCCCGGCGCAGACGCCACCGGTCGATTTCGACACCGACCCAAGCCGCTACCGCCACTGGACGGTGTCATACGACGACCCCATTGCCACTGTCACCTTAAATGTCGACCCCAATGGTGGACTCGTCCCCGGATACGAACTGAAAATGAACTCGTATGACCTCGGCGTAGACATCGAGCTATACGACCTCGTCCAGCGGCTGCGCTTCGAGCGGCCCGAGATCAAAGCTGTGGTCATCACGGGCGGGCTGGACCGAATGTTCTGCGCCGGAGCGAACATCAGGATGCTCGCTCAGTCGACGCACTCATGGAAGGTCAACTTCTGCAAGTTCACTAATGAGACACGCAATGGCATAGAGGACGCGACCGCGAACTCGGGACAGACCTACATCGCTGCTGTTAACGGCACCT
Source organism: Rhodococcus sp. JCM 9791 (assembly GCA_001312645.1). Lineage (GTDB taxonomy): Bacteria > Actinomycetota > Actinomycetes > Mycobacteriales > Mycobacteriaceae > Rhodococcus. Next base: position 5,278 of record BBEG01000125.1, on the reverse strand, counting down.
CCGCTGGCGGCGGATACGAGCTGGCCGTCGCCTGTGAGGAGATCGTCCTAATCGACGACGGATCCTCGGCGGTCTCGTTACCTGAAGTCCCACTGCTGGGAGTACTGCCGGGAACCGGCGGGTTGACCAGGGTCGTAGACAAGCGCAAGGTACGCAAAGACCGCGCCGACATCTTTGCCACCAAGTCCGAGGGTCTTCGGGGCGCTACCGCGGTCGAATGGGGCCTCGTCGACGAGACCGCACCTCGCAACCGATTCGACGAAGCGGTCAGGAATCGAGCACTCAACGCTGCCAATAAGTCGACGCGCCCGTCCTCGGCCAAGGGTGTGAAACTCACACCCCTGAACCGCACTGAAACGCCCGACCATATCTCATACGATTACGTGAAAGCGGAGCTACGTCGGGCCGACCGCAGGGTAGAAATCCTGATCAGCTGTGCCGACTCCGACGCCCCGGCCGATGCAGCAGGTATCTCCGATCAGGGTGTCGACTACTGGCCGCTGGCGGTAACCCGTGAACTAGACGACCTCATCCTGCGTCTGCGAACCAATGAGCGAACTCGGGACCTGGGTTTTTCGGATCCAAGGTAAGCCGGAACGGGTAGCCAGTTACGACGCTCAGCTAGAAGATCTGAAGTCCGATTGGCTCGTCAACGAGATCCGGCACTACTACTCCCGAACCATGAAACGCCTCGACGTCACCAGCCGCAGCCTGATCAGTGTTATCGAACCACGCAGTGCCTTCGTCGGGTTTCTGTTCGAGATAGCGCTCGCCAGCGACCGTCAATACATGCTCGACGGCGTGTTCCAAGAGACCGACCCCGACGCGGACCCCGCCGCAATCCGAGCCACGTCCGCCAACAACGGCAGTTATCCGATGGGCAACGGTCTGACCCGTCTCGAATCGCGCTTCTACGGGCACGACGATCAGATCGATGCCGTCAAGAAGACATTCGGCAAGTCGCTGAACGCGGCGACCGCCGACGATCTGGGACTCATCACGTCAGCACTCGACGACATCGATTTCGAAGACGAGATCCGCATCATCCTCGAAGAGCGGGCATCACTGTCTCCCGATGCCCTCACCGGCATGGAAGCAAACCACCGATTCGTCGGACCAGAGACCATGGAGACGAAGATCTTCGGCCGATTGACCGCTTGGCAGAACTGGATTTTTGTGCGTCCCAACGCCGCAGGCCCAACGGCGCGCTTCGCCGGTACGGTTCGGGCGAACGCGCCAGCTACGACCTCAAGCGGGTGTAGCAATGTCCGGGACATCAAATCAGTTCAACGCAGCCGATTATCTAGTTCATAACCAAGCGAAGACCAACTCCACGAAAAGCGCGCTGATAGGAAGCCGTACGTTGACCTATGGCGACCTCTCCGACGAGGTCGCCAGAGTCGCGGGCGGTCTACGGGATCTCGGTCTGCATGCAGATGACCGCATCATGCTAGTCATGGCGGACGATGTCGAGCTCGCCGTCACGATCCTGGCAGCCTTCCACGCGGGCCTCGTTGCGGTGCCGGTGTCTACGATGTTCGGCGTCGGCGAACTCGCGGCAGTCATGAACGATTCAGGGGCCCGGGCTGTGGTGACTACCGCTGAATTTCAGGCGGTGACAGTCGAATCAGTCGTGCAGTCTCCGGTAGTCAAACACCTCGTCGTCACCGGTGACACTCTGCCTGAGGTGCGCAACGGTGTAGAGATCCACACCTGGAAGTCACTGGTCGGGCGGGCCATAGAGACCACCGGGACAAGTGAGGACGCCTGGCACTGTGCTGTACACCTCGGGTACCACCGGCTCCCCCAAAGCCGCCATGCACCGGCACGCCAACATCCGATGGGTGTACGAAACCTACGGCCGCGAGGTGCTGGGTATCACGTCCGACGACCTGTGCCTATCTGTCGCAAAGATGTTCTTCGCCTACGGCATCGGGAATAGTCTGTTTTTCCCACTAGCTGCTGGGGCCACGTCGGTGCTACTACCGGGTCGCCCAACCCCGCAATCGCTAGCGGAAGTTCTAGTACGAACGAGGCCGACCTTGTTCTTCGCCGTACCCACGTTCTACGCATCGTTCGTCAACTCTGATCTACCCTCGGACGTTGCGGCATCGGTCCGGTTGGGAGTATCTGCGGGCGAAGCGTTGCCGGCTCTGCTCCAGGAAAAGGTCAAATCGCGCTTCGGTATCGACGTGATCGACGGCATCGGGTCGACCGAGGCCCTCCATATCTTCTTATCGAACACTCCCGGCGACATCCACCCCGGTACGACCGGAGTTCCCGTCCCCGGATACCAACTGGAGATCAGGATGAGCAGGGACACGTCGTTCAAGACGGTGCCCCAGGCCGACTTTTTGTCCGAGGTGAATCGATCGCTCTTGGCTATTGGCACCGCACTGAGGCGACGCGGACCGTCTTTGAGGGCGCCTGGTTGTCGACCGGGGATACCTACGTGCGCGACGAGGACGGTTACTACCATTGTCTCGGCCGGTCGAACGACCTTCTCAAAGCAGGAGGCATCTGGGTGTCACCCTCAGAAGTCGAAGCCCGATTGCTAGCCCATCCCGCCGTTGTCGAAGCTGCGGTTGTCGGAGTGCCCGATGCCGAGGGTATCGACAAACCGATCGCGGTGGTCGTCATCGGATCCGAATCGATTGACGAGGTCACACCCGCTGATCTGATCAGTTGGTGTCGCGAGGGATTGGCTGCGTTCAAACGGCCTCGCGACGTCCGTTTCGTGACCGAATTACCGAAAACGGCAACCGGTAAACTGCAGCGTTTCAAGGTGCGCAGAGATCTAATCTCCGAAGCAGAGACTGGAGTGCTGCAGTGACCGGTCACAAAGTCGATCTGCTCGTCGTCGGGGCCGGCCCAGTAGGGCTCTACGGCGCCTACTACGCCGGAGTTCGGGGCCTTTCGACGGCGATCATCGACTCCCTGTCAGAGGTCGGCGGACAGGTCAGTGCGCTGTATCCAGAGAAGATGATTTTTGACATCGCTGGCTACCCCGCTGTGAAGGGCCGCGATCTCGTCGAGGCTTTGCTCACCCAGGCATCGGCCCACCGGCCACAGTTTCTGCTTGGTCAGGAGGCACAGAATCTTCGCACGGATTCGGCCGGCCGCTTCCAAGTGGAGACCAGTAGTGGAGATTCGATCGATTGCGGCGCAGTAGTCGTAACCGGCGGGATCGGCACCTTCACCCCCAGGCAGCTGCCAGCGGGTGAAATTTACCTCGGCCGGGGACTCGACTACTTCGTACCGGATCCGGCGCCGTATACGGGCGCTGACGTGGTGGTCGTGGGTGGTGGCGATTCGGCTCTCGATTGGGCCTGATGCTTCTGCCCGTGGCGACCAGCGTCACAGTCGTTCACCGCCGCAAAGTCTTCCGCGCTCACTCGGCCACATTAGAGGAAGTCGAAAGATCTGACATCGAACTGATCGTGGACGCCGAGGTGAAGGAGCTCAGTGGAACGCGGGCTCTGGAGCAGGCGACTATCTCAATCAAGGGCTCTGATGAATTGCGTCACATCCCGTGCCAACGGGTGGTCGCTGCACTGGGATTCATCGCCAATCTCGGCCCGTTACGCGAGTGGGGCGTAGAACTGCACGACAATCGCCACATCGTCGTCGACTCAGCTATGCGCACCAACGTCTCGGGAATTTTTGCTGCCGGCGACATCACGGACTACGACGGGAAGGTGAGATTGATTGCGGTAGGTTTCGGCGAGGTCGCAACCGCTGTCAACAACGCAGCGGTCCATTTAGATCCTACCGCTCAACTGTTTCCGGGTCATTCTACCGACGAACAACAGTCACCTATTCCAGCCTGATCACAGAGAGGAGCCGTTCATGCCCTACGTCATAGCTGGTCCCTGCATCGACGTTATGGACAAGTCATGCACCGAAGAATGCCCGGTGGATTGCATCTATGAGGGCGATCGCAAGCTCTATATCAATCCCAAGGAATGCATTGACTGCGGCGCCTGCGAGCCGGTATGCCCCGTGGAAGCAATCAGTCAGGATCGTCGAGTACCGCCGTCTGACATAGAATTTGTTGACGACAACCGCCGTTTCTTTCTCGAAGTTCTGTCCGGGCGGCAAGCGCCTTTAGGCGCACCAGGTGGGTCTCACAAGGTCGGTCCACTGGGAGTTGACACCCCGATGGTGAGTGAAAGATGACCACTAAACCCCCGACCGGCCGCCCCGTGAGCGAACTGACCGACGAAGAGTTGGAACACCAAGGAAAACAGGCCCACGACACGCGGAACTGGGTGTTCTTACATGGCACCGCCGAGCAATTCGAAAATCACACCACCCGGATGCTGGCCTTAGAGCAGGAATACCTCCGGCGTTACCCCAAACGCACGTGGCAAGGTTTCGAAGCGCGGCGCCCGATGGGCGACAGCGATCCCGTGGGGGCACTTCTCACATTCATCAACGATGCAGGGGGACGCGTCCATAAGCTCGAGTTACACCAGGCGGCACGCGATCTAGGCCTGCAACGAGACGTTGTGGCCGAGCTGTATGGCCCCAAAGGGTACATCGTCACCGATCGCGCCGATCGGGTACTCACCGATGTCGGTCGCGACCGTGCGCGCGACGTGGTTGCAGGTAGCTGAGTAGCGTCTTGGTCGAACACGGTAGTCGCCTATCGCTCAAGCCAACGTGGTTTTTAGGGTCGCAGTGTGGGCCGACGCATCGTCTACCAAGTGTGAGGTGACGTTCGCTCAATCAGGCAGTCGAGGGACGGAACCGCGAAAAGTGGCGCTAAGGAGTTACCGCAGATAGCAGCACACTATATGCGGTAACCTCTGAGTCATCCTCGCTCGATACCTCTTTCGCGCCGAGGCGACTCGGGAAACTATCTGCGGTAGCAAGTGGAGGTCCGGTAGATGGGGCGGGTTCGGATGCTTCCGACGGCGGCGGGCGGTGTTCGCCTCGCCGACGCGGTCAAGGTGTACCTCGCCGCGATCACTGTGCAGAACACGCGCGAGACCGCCTTGGTCAGCCGCGCGAGTAGACCTCCCTCCCCGGTCAGCTGCAGCCCCTCGGCACGTGCCCGCTCGGTCAGCTGCCGCATCAACTGTTCATCGACCGCGTCCAGGCCGTCGGTCTCCTGGGCCACCGCATCTGACGTCATCACTTCAGTCACTGGAGCCTCCTACGTCTCAGGAGTTACACCGTTGACGTTACAGTCCCCGATCCGTCTGCGTGTGCCCTTGTGCCGCGCGCCGGAGCGGCGAAAGATCGGTCCCGCAGTGGCTGCGGCCGCGGGCCG
>BBEG01000124.1 GCA_001312645.1 Rhodococcus sp. JCM 9791 | reverse complement strand
CGCCCGCGAGACCGGCCGGTGGCCGATCCGCACGATGACCGACTCGTGGGTGTACTTGGTGGGGGAGGGGCAGCGCATCGCCGACGACAGCGACGCACTGGGCAAGATGACTCTGGAGAAGCAGGTGGAGCTGACCGACGAAGTGATTCTGTCGTTCGCAGCCGCCGAAACCACCCACGACGTTCGCCTCGCGATCGCCGCGGCCTACGGCGCACAGGACGAGGAGGACTAGATGGCGCTGCATCTGCCCAAACCTCGCTCGAAGTCCGTGGTGCAGAAAGCTGTCGGGCTCGACGGCATGAAGGTCAAGGTAGCCGCGGCCGCCGCGGAGGGAATCGCTAAGGCCCAGGAATCCAGCAGTGGCCTGGCCGGGCTGACCGCGAAGGTGTCGGTCAAAGAGTTGCGTAAGGAGATCGGAAATGAAGGTCTCCGTCAGGCAGCGATCGATGCTGGCACCAAGCCGCCTTCAGACCGGACGCTGCGTCGCTGGGCGCAGCAGGACCGCATCCCTCCCGCGGCGGTCAGCGAACTTGCCCAGCGCCGCGCCGCAATCGAGCGGCTCGGCGGTGTGAACGAGGTGGCAAAGAAGATCGGCCGCAGCCCGTCGTCGGTGCGCAAGTACATCTCCGGCAAGACCAACGAGTTGCGCAACGACGCAAAATCCAAGCTCAAGGCCGCGAAAGCGAAGGACACCATGCACAAGGCCGGTGTTCTCAAGCCGGACGGAACATCGAAGGTCGCCACCATCCGCGTCACCGGCCGCGTGCACGTACGCAACGGCGACGAGGCCGGATACGACTACCGCACCCGCACACTCGACTTCGGCAACTCCGATGTCCCCTTCAGCGCGGAGGAATCACAAGCGATCGCTGCGGCGCTGGCCAACGACGACCAGGCCCGTGTCGTGGCGATCCTCGAACGGCACGCCACCCTCGACTACCCGGAGAACAAAGGCTTCGACGTCTACGGCGACCAGTTCGGATTCCACTTCGATGCCATCGACAAGCTCGACGTCACCTGGCACTGAGACACAACCCGTCGAGGGGTCGCTTCCGCTACGCGCGGACGCGGCCCCTCGACGTAGGTTGAGCATGCATCTAAAAAATGTTTGTTTCCGCAGATCAGAGCAGTAAAAACGGGTGAAAAAAGCGGTTCACCCCGTTGGGGAAAACAGCACGTATGGGTGAACGTATGCGGGCACATTCCCTTCCGGTCACGAGGTGCCCATGCCTGTCAGACGTTCGAGGTCCCGCCGCACAGTCGCACTGATCGCCACCGCGACCGTCGCGAGCGGCGGCGCACTGCTCACTGCTCCCGCGTTTGCTCATGCGGCGCCGGCCGGCTGCACATCGACGTTCAACCTGTTCATCCCCGGAACGTGGGAAACCGACGAAAACGCTGACCCCAACCAGCCGGTGGGCATGCTCAAACCGATCGCGGACGCACTCCAGACCGCTCACGGCAACCAGGCAGAGGTCTACACGCTGCCGTACATGGCCAGCGCATTCGACAACGGCCACACCTATGCCGCCAGCAAGGCCGACGCAGTGTCCAAGGCCAACCAGGTGCTCGCGGACGTCGCGAACTCGTGCCCCAGTACGAAGTTCACGATGATCGGCTACTCACAGGGCGCCGATGCTGCCGGCGACATTGCCTCCGCCATCGGCAACGGCCAGGGCCCTGTCGACGCGAGTCGTGTGCTCGCGGTCGGGCTGCTGGCTGATCCGGGAGCGGGCACGAAGGGGACAGCGACCGTAGGTCCGCGCACCTCGGGGCAGGGCATCGCCGATCCGCGGCCGCAGGGATGGGCGCTCTATCGGGGCGCGTCGCCTCGATCTGTGACCCGGGAGATCTGTACTGCTCGATCGAGAAGGGGTCGAGCCCACTGCTCGGCTCACTCGGATCGATCCTGAGCAAAGACGCCAGCGCCGGCGCTGGTGACGCCACTGCGACGCCCCGCGGTAATACGCAGCTTGCCACGGCCTTGACCTCGGATTTCTCCGACGCGGACCTGCCGGCGCTGGGGACCGACGTAGCCACCCTCGGACAGCAGCTCACCGCACCGACTGTCGACATCGACCAGGTCGCGTCCACTGCACGATCGATCGCGACGACTCTCGCTCCGCTGACCGACCTTCTTGGTTCCGGCGCGGCGAACCCGGCAGCGAACGGCCAACTCATATCTGCGCCAGTCGGCTCAGCCGAACACAATGCCGGCGAAGTCCTCACCCGGGCAGGACAATCCGATCTCGCCGGTGCCTTCACTGCCGCGGTCGAGATCGCCGACACGGCGAACACACTCGCCGGTGGTGATTCGCTCAGCCTGCCGGCCTCTGCTCCCGAGGTGCAGACACTCGCCGCGAACGCGAACACGCTGACCGGACAGGTCGCGCCCCTGGCCTCCACTCCTGCGGATGCGCTCAGCTCGGCCACCAGCGTGCTGTCGGTACTCAAACCGACTGTGGTGGTCAACCAGGTACTCAACGTCGCTACCGGCGTGACCTCGCTGGATATGCCCGGCATCCTCCACAACCTGACCCTGCTACCGCAGAAGGTCGCCGCACTCGATGCGCAAGGCGCACACCAGATCGCCGGCGAGCTGAACAACCAGTTTGCGCCGCTGGTGAAGATGGCCGCCGCCGTCGACATGCGATGGGTCTCGCAGATCTTGGCGGTCATCCCGGACCCGTCCGGCGCAACACAGATCGCTTCGCTCGTCGCGTCGATCCTGTCGAACGTCGACGTGATCAGGCTGGCCAACATCGTCGGTCAGATTCAGGAGATCGCCTGGTCCGCGCTCGAAAAACTGTTCCCGCCCCCAGGGATCGCCCCGGATCCGCTCGGAGCCGGAGCAGCAATGACCGGCCTGCTTCCGGTGGGCCTGGACCTGGCGTCGGTGGCGGTCGACATGCTCTCGGGCAAGGTCAACAAGACTGCTCCCGAGTTGCTGGGCAAGCAGACGAATGCCCTCTCGACGAGCATCACCACCCAGGCCGCAAGCCTCGACCTTCCGCAACTGTCGGACTCGCTGGTCACGCTCTCTCAGTCCCAAGGCGCCGACGACCTCGCCTCGCTGGTCAGCGAAGGACTCAGCGCGGCAAGTTTCTTCACTTCCGGTGCTCACACCAACTACAACACTCTCGTCGTCGACAACGCCGGCCGCGACGCCATCCAGTGGCTCTCGGACTGGCTCAACCTCCAGATCGGACGTGCCGTATGAGTCCCCGTGCCCACAACCCCTCCGCCCGCTGGACCTGGTGCGGCCGTTGCGAACACCGGGGATACCTCACCCGCGGCGATGCGAAGGCCGTCCGGAAGCGCCACCATGGCGAGAAGGGGATGGCGGTGTTCCCCTGCCCCCACACCGAGGGCTTGTTCCACGTCGGACACCGGCCTGATGCGTTGAGCAGTGGGGAAATAGACCGGGGTTTGCTGCGCCACCAAGCCGTGCAGGCCGCCGCGGGACACTGGTTGTCGTGAACAGGGCCAAGGAGGCTGTGCCTTGCGGCATTGGTGCCGCTTGCCCTCGTCGGGACCTACACCACCATCCGATAACCCTTGATCGACGGGATAGATCCATGACCAAGCTGTGATTTCGTTGGAGTCTGCGTGTTCGGCACCGGATTAGAACAACACAATGCATAATTGTAATGTTGATGGCGAGGGGAGTGTCGGAAAGACCGGCGTCGTGTGATTGAGCGAGACGGAGATGAGAGATATGGCCGGCTACCTACATGCCGATGCGCACCTCCGTCTCCTTCCCGGACAACGGCCCGCCGCCTGTGCTCGAATGTGCGTGTGGGGTTCCAGAGGGGACGTGCCGTCTCCCCAGTACAATCCGCCTATGTGCCGTTCTAAAGCTCACGGATCTGGCCGCCGGTGCCCAGGCTGTGGGAGCTACAAAGCCGCTGCCAAGGCCAACGGAAACCGCCGGCTCTCCCGCGAGGCTCGCAAGAAGGTCGTCGACCACCTGAAGGAACAAGGACTGATCGAGTCCGCGGCCGCCATCCAGCTGCGCCACCGAGCGTCCTCAAAGAGTTCATGGAAGGTCTCGGGATCGACCCAGAGATTCTGGGCAAGACCCCCATGCCGAGCACTCACGCGAACCCACCCAGCGCGAAACTGCTGATCGCGCAGGTGAAAGCGGAGCGAGACAAACTCACCGCCCCGAAGATCACACCGGCGCAGGCAGCGCTCGACGCGGCTGAGGCGAATGTCGCTGCGGTCGACCACGAGGCCAACGAGGCACGAAAAGCGGTCAACCGCTACCGCTCCCGGCTTCGTAAAGCGAACAAAGCGCTGGAAGAGGGGACAGGCACCGCCGAAGCCGTCGCTGAACAGCAGAAGCTGCTCGACGAGGCCAAGGCCGCACACATCGATGCCCAGCGCCGCCAGAGCGAAGCGGGCGACGACCTTGTCGCCGCGAAGTTCGGCATGCGTGACGATTTGGGCAGCGACGACGAACGAGACGCCTATTACGCGAGCCTGACCGACGACGAGGTCGCGGCAATCGGGCGGTCCTACAACCGCAAGTACGCCGCCGAGGCGACCGCGGCGATCGCCGAAGGACCGGTCCTGGCACCGGCCGGCATCGAGCGGGACACCACCGTCTACAAGTCGGGCATCATTCCGATAGAGACCGGTTCGGGTGTCGAGCAGGTGGAAGGCCGGTATCTCGACGGCGGCACCGCCATCGTTCGCCGGGGCTACAGCGACTTCGTTGTTCTTCAGCGCAAGGGCGACGCGTACTTCCCTGTGGCCATCGCCAGCGGCAAACAAGAGGCATTGGCCAAGGCCAACCGCATCCCGATCCTCGTCGACCCCGGAGCACTACCCGAGGGTGCGACCGACATGCAGCGGCAGGCCCATGCGATTCGGGGCGACGTGTTACTCGATGTCGCACGCCAATCGGCCGCAGGCAAGGCATCCACTGCCGAGGTCCAGCAGAAGATCATCAACGACGGCTACAGCGGTGCGGTCGAGAAACTGACCGACTCGGTCGGTGCCGGCCCGGTGCGCGCTGACATCTACGACGGCGTCAAACGACACAACAAGCGCCTTCGGGAACAAGCCGCGGTCGCGGCAGGGGAAAAGGCCCGCACGGAGGCGCTGGCCGCCGGCAAGACCACGGCGCAGGCGGAGCAGGCATACGCCTACGCTCATCGCCGTGCGCTCGGCACCGAAACCCGCGGCGGCGGTGTGATCCCGCATTTCGAGCACAAGATCCCGCCTGAGAGTCTGGGTGTGGAGAAGCACAAGAGCCTGTACCGGAGCGGAATCCGAGCCTTCGGCAAGGAAACTGCTGATGACTACGCGGTGATCCACCAGCGGGCCGGCGATCTTAAGGCATGGGGGTTCTCGGTCAGCGGGGAGAAGGTGCACACCTCCGACCTGTCTGCTCTGACGGCGCACAACTCCACATTCGTGAAGAAGGTGCTCGACAAGTCCGAGCGCAGCGCGCTGACGACCTACACCGGCGGCAGCTACCACGCGATCAACGCTGCGGTGACAGGGCGTGATCCGAACCCGTCCTCGTCGACGAAGACCACGGTCTCGGGAATTGAGTCGGCGTTCGACAAGTTCAACGAGCACAACCCGAACCTCGAACCGATGACTGTCATGCGAGGCACCCGCGTGCCGAGCGGATGGAAGGGAACGGCAGCGGAATACATCGATGCCACGTTCACGGTCGGCTCGAAGATGCAGATCGGCAAGGTCACCAGCACCACGACCAAGCAGAGCACCGCGAAGGGCTTCGCAGGCCAGCCGCCGTACATGATGGTCATCCGTACTCGCTCCGGCCTTCCGGTCAAGTCGATCTCGCTGCACAGTGGCGAAGACGAGGTCATCGTGCCCACGGGGACCGACCTGCGCTGCGTTCGCGTCGACCACAACGGCCCCCATGGCATGCCGACTGTGTGGCTCGTCGCCGAGGACCTGGTTGCAGAAGCAGACGGAAGCTCGCACCCACCACTCAAGGCAGTGGCGTAAAACGCCATCTACATGGGAAAACGGCACGTCCCCTTACCGAGAAAGAAGCCCACCATGAATTCGAAACTAACCGACGAACAACTCGATGACATCCGCGGATACCTCGAACAAGGCATGAGCCCGGACGACATCGCCAACTACATCGGCCGCGTCGCCGACCTCGACCTCATCGAGATCGAGTACGTCCGCGCGGCCGCCAACGAGCTCGAGCAACAACACCAGCAACAGGGGGAGAATCCGTGACCGCACCCACCACCACCACCGACCGTGCCGCACAGTTCGCGCGCTACGGCAACGCACTGACCGGTCTCGCCGCCGGCGACGCCTGGGGTTACCAGGTCGAGTTCCGCAGGTACGCCGCGATGCCCGCCTACCCGGTGCCCGCGCCCGCGGGGGAGTGGATCGTCAGTGACGACACCCAGATGACCCTCGCCCTGCACGACGCACTCGTCGAGGTCACCGACTTCGAGGACATCGCTGCGGTCACCGAGACCATCGTCCGGCACTTCACCCTGTGGCAGCTCGATCCCGACAACAACCGCGCCCCAGGCCGGGCCTGCATGGGGTCGCTGTCGAACCTGCGTGCCGGGGCTCGCTGGTACGACTCCGACGGCGCGCTCGAATCCGCCGGCTGCGGTGCCGTGATGCGATTGGTGCCGGCTGCGTTCGCCCCCGAGCCCTACTGGCGGGGACTGACCGCGCTTCAAGCCGTGATCACCCACAAGCACCCGCGTGCGATCGTGCCGGCGTTGCTGCTCGCCGACGCGATTCGGCACGCTCCCGAACGCCGCGGCCGATTCCTCGTGCACGCCCTCGCCGAAGCCGAACGGATCTTCGACGGCGTGAGTGACTGGTTGACCGACCCTTACCTCGCCGATGTCCTGGCCCCCTATCGAGGGGACGTGTCATCTGTGCTGGTAGATGGTCTTAATGATGATGTCGTGGACATCCTTGTCGCCGCCGCGGAGACCTTGGACCGACTCATCGGGATGGACCCCGCCGAGTACGGCGACCCGTGTGCAGGCATCGGGGAAGGCTGGGAGTCGGCCAGCGCGCTCGCACTGGGACTCCTCGCTGCCGATCTGGCGACCGCTCCGGAAGATCAGAAGGTCACCCCTGATGAGGTCTGGGAAGGCCCGCAGACCCTGGCCTGGGCGGCAACCAGTAACGGAGACTCGGACTCGATTGCCTGCATCGCCGGCGCTCTCATCGGTGCGGCACAGAGCGCGCCGGATTACTGGCGCAGCGCCGGGTTGGCACCGCGGTTCGAGCCTCGCTACACCGACGCGATCGCCGCGGCATCGAGCCGGCTTCCAGGAGATGGCGTCGAGAGCTGATCTGTCGTCACCTGATAGGTGAAATGTGCTGTGAACTGTGAAGATGGCATGTCTCCTCTTGCTCGTATGAGTGGCGTAGAAAGGCGGACTCCGACCAGTACAGCGAAGGAGAGAGATGCAGATCGCAGCAATGGCACTTGGTGCCGTGATTGTCGTCGCCGGAGTGTGCGGGTTCGTCTGGCCACCGCGAAGCGTTCACCGTTACGGCCGTGCCTCGGCGTCCGATGTGCGGGCCTCATTGTCGTTCATGATTTCGTTCGGGGCGCTTCCGCTCGTGGCGGGGCTGGGCCTGTCTGCGCGGTCGCAGGATGCGGTTTCTGCGGTCGTGATGACGGCCGGTTTCGCTTCCGCCGTGTGGTTCGTCGTTGCGGGTATGAGGGTTCGCCGAGCCGAGTTCCGGGAGCGCCAGCGTCAGTGTGTCGAGCAAGGCGCAGTTCCACCGCGGTACTTCTGGTCACCGTGGGCGATCTTCGGGTTGACTCTCGCGCTCGGATTCCCGGCGGTCCTCTTCGGGGGGCTCGCGGTGGCCTCCGGGATCGGTGCTCTGATCACCTTCGAGTCCGCAGCAGAGGTCGAGAGGGCCTCGCAGGCGTTTGCCAACGTCATTGCTGCCGGCGTCTTCGCTCTCGTACCGGTTTCCGCGGCCCTCGGCCTGTGGCGGTGGTGGCGCTACCGCAGCGAGCGGCGTGCCGTGCTGGGCTTTGCGGCCTGAACTACGTCGAAAAAGGACTATTGACCAGGTTAAACAGCACGTCCCCTTTCGTGTGGGGGCTGCGGTCGGTCTTTACGCTGTGTGTTTCCGTCAGGGGAGTGGCAAGGAGGGAAGCTGTGAATCCGTCTCGTACCGCGTATGGACGTTGGGTCGTGCAGTCCGGCCGCATGATGGCAGTCATTCCATATGCGCACGTCAGTGAGAACTCGGTCATTCACCGACTGTTTCTCGGCCCGGGCGCTCGCCGCCGCGCGGAACGCTGGGTTGGGGTGGCGGCACGGGAGGCGCATTGCTGATAAGCGGAAAATGCGCTGTGAGCTGCGATGCTGGCACGTCCCGCTGATGTGATGCGGAATGCGCAGTGGATATGGGGTGTAAGTGCCCATAGGGGATTAGGGCTGACCCCGATCTGCTGTTGGTGATGTTTCACCGTCGGCCCAGCGTGTAGTGAATCACTCCCTACTTTCTCGATGTCGAACGTATGTTCTAATTGGGTGGTAGGTAGGAGTTGAGATGAGCAGTCCAGTGGAGTCGAAGGCCGATACGATCGCGCACCTGCGCCGTCGAATGGCTGAGATTCCTGCTCGGACAGATGGCCCAACTCGGCCGTCATCGGCTGCCTTCGCGCCCACGCGCATCGACGCTGATGCGAAGCACGCCGCCCCATCGGCCCTGAGAGTTCTCCCTGCGCCCGATCCGATCGCTCGGTTGCTTCCGCACCGCGGCCTTGTTCGCGGATCGACTGTGCACATCTCCGGCGCAGCCGCTCTCCGAGTCGGGCTGGTGGCCTCAGTGACGGGCGCGGGGAACTGGGTTGCGGTGATTGGAAGCCCCAATTTCGGCCTGTTGGCTGCCACGGAAATGGGAGCGGACCTCGCGCGATGCGCTCTCGTGCCCGATCCAGGTCCGGACCCGATTGCCGTGGCAGCAGTGCTCCTCGACGGAATCGATTTGGTCGTCCTTTCACTCGGTGGCGCCAATGTCCCGCCGAGCCGCGCCCGGGCCGTCAGCGCCCGGGTCCGCAGTAGCGGCGCAGTCCTCGTCGTCACTGACGGCAGCTGGCCGACCGTTGACCTGCACCTCAACGCTCAGGTGGCCGGCTACCGTGGCATCGACACTGCCCGCGGCCGCGTCGCCGGGTTCGACGTCGCCGTGCACGCTCGAATGCCGGGCCGGCAGCCGCATCGCGGTGTCGTCACGCTCACCGGCAATTCCGGTGGCGTCACCTGGGGGTCCGACCCGGCCGTGCCGACGGGGCTGAAGGTCGCCCAGTGACCGGACCCGGCCTTGACGGTTGGGCCGAACCGTTCCCGGAAGCGCCGATCCTGCGCCGACTTCGCGAACCTATCGAGGTTGTTGTCAACACCTCGAAGGTCCTGCCAGGAAGCCTCGGATTCGCTCGCGCCGACCAACTTCCGCTACGCGTGCGTGCTGGAGGCGTTCAGCTCGAATCCGCTATGCCGGCGGCCTTGTGGGCCTGGTTGCGGGTCGCTGACGGTCGGTGGCTCGCCCAGGTGTGCCTTCCGGTGTGTTCTGCGAATGGCTTCAGCAGTGCGGATCTGTGGCTGTGGGTGGAGTCGTCGTGCGTCGTTCCGGCCGATGAAAAGGGTGGGCCCGCACACGATCAAGAGCGGTGAGCGCAGCGTTCCCCTGGGCGTGCAGAAAAGGAGCACGTCCTGACCTGCATAGATGCCACGTCCCAGGTGTCGGGTGGCGCCCCCGTCCCGCGATATTCCGCGCGGTGCTGGAGGCGGTTGAAACGGCGAGGTGTAAGCAACTTACACGCGGCAGCAACGGAACCCGGTTGCAACAATGCAAAGAAGTATTGTAATGTTTTGGATGTTGATGAGCGACCGCGCATCACCCGAACGACGAAAGCAGCGCATAACGCAATGCCGCCGATCTACACCCCGACCTACCGCTACAACGACCCCACACTGACCGCGCCGACACCCGGTCGCGCCCTGATCGAAGACATCGGACTCGTCGAATCCCTGCCCGGACTCGGACCCAAGACCGGCGGCGGACACATCGGCGTCCCCATCACGATCGGACCCTTACGCACACGCTTCCTCCGCCCCCACGACGGCATCGAAACCACGTTGCCCAACACCGACCTCCGGCCCTGGTGCACCCCGTTCCTCGTCGCAGGTCACGCACAAAATTGCTTCGACCTGCCCACACGTCCCGGCTGGAACTGGCTGTGCTGGACCGTCGCCGACCACCTCGCACACGACGCCGCCACCACCCGCGCGGACGCGCCGCTGGTGATCGTCCCCTGCGGAGCCACGAAAGATCCGACCCCCGCGAAGATCCCGGCGCGACATCGCTACAACGGCACCTACCACAGGCTCGGACTGCGTGCGGCCGCCGCACTCACCGGCCCGAACACCACACGCATCCTCTCCGCTCGCTTCGGCCTGATACCCCTGCACCAGCTGGTCGAGCCCTACAACCTGCGCCTCGGTCAGCCCGGAGCGATTACCGCCGACCAGCTCCGCGAACAGGCCGCTGACCAGGGCCTCCTCGACCACCACAATGTCGTGCTGCTCGGCGGCCGCGACTACACCGCACTCGCACAGCAAGTCTGGCCCTACGCGCACACCCCGCTCGCCGGAACGAAAGGCATCGGCGAACAGCAGCAGCGCCTCGCCGCCATGGCCGCGACCGGCCGACTGCACTGACCACCCGCTCACTCACCCACTGGAAGGCACCATGACCGATCTTCTGACCGACACCCACACGGCTGCGGCGACCCGCGCCGAGGCCATCGCCCGCGGATCCCTGCGCGACGTCACCACGGACGCTCGCCACTTCGGAATCCTTCTGCCCACCGCAATCACCCATCGGGCCTGGAAACAGGCCATCGCCTGGCCCGAGCTCGACACCGCGACTCGCTGGGAGACTGGCCGCACCTGGACTGTCTTGGCCCACGCCGCCCGCGCACTCCTGCGCGCTCAGGCCCGCGGCCGCGAAGGTCTCCAACTGTTCAACTTCATCCCGACCCCCTCGCTCGACGGAGAAGACCTGCTCACCCTCGCCGTCGAAATCGGCCCCGGTGACGCAGGAGAGCCCGTCGTGACCATCACCGCGGCCGCTGACCACTGACCACACGCCCCGGAAACGACCCCGCGAAAGGACGCATAGTGCCTGCTGACGCGATCGAACCGTCGACCAACTACTTCCCGCCGAACTGGGACAACCGCCCCCGGGTGAAGCAGTGGAACGGCCACATCCTCCGCGAAGACTGGCTCACACGAGACAAGGCAGACCTTGTCGGCATCATCGAACTGCTCAACCACCAGGTCACCACAGCGAACCAGAACGCCCTCGACGCGAGCTTCCTCGCCGAATGGTGCATGTATCGCCTGCTCGTCCAGGCCGGCATCGGTGCGCGAATCTACCTGCACCTCACTCGCGCCCGCCGCCGCGGACGTAAAACAGAACGGATCGACACCCTCCTCACGCTCGGCACAGCCACACAAAAGCCCTGAAAACATGCAGTGAACAGGTGAAATGGCAGGTCCCCGTCTCGGGATCGACTCCCTACAGTCGGCGCGCGACTGACCACGGTCCATGCCTGAACCCTGAGCAAGAAAAATGCCCCCGATTCCGGGTAGCGTCCATATTGATCAACTTTCCAGTCCTCCTCTCTCAGAAAGAGATACGTATGCTTTCTAGCTCGTCGGGCGCTGCGGTCAGTCACTACTCGGACTGGTTGGCCATCAATTGGGCGGTCGGGTATTTGCTGCTCGGGATCGCGGCGGGAGTGGCGACATTCGCGGTATCGATGTGGATTGTCGCCGCGCGTGATTCCGCAGGAGGCCTGTCCGCGTGGGCTTTCGCGCTCGGCAGCGTCGCCGGCGGCATCCAGCTATACGCACTGTGGGCGCTCGTCCGGCACATCGAGCAGGTCAGGTGGGCGATAGCTCTGGCGCTGCTCGTTGTCGTCGTCATTGCGGCACTGACCTATCAGACCGCCCGCGCGGACCTGGCCGAGGGCGACACCCACTACGCCCCGCCGATTCCTGCCCGGGCCTGGGGCGTCCCGACCGGTGTCTCTGCGGTCCTGGCGATCGGTGTACTCGTTGTGGACAGTGTCCATCGCGCGGCCGCTGTGCTGTCGATGGGAGTGGGTCTGTTTGTGCTGGTCATCCTTGGCTTCGGTGTATGGGCGGTCTTGTCTGCGGCTGCACCATCTTCGCGGTGATGCCGCAGGTCAGGTCCACCTAGTTGGTCGATTGCCGCCTCGCGTGGTGCTATATCGCGGCGCGTGGTGACCCCCCGGCCACGCGAGTAGGTCGCCCCTGTCGCCCGTCCTCCCCCCTCGGACGGCAGGGGCGCGGCTATTTCTGCGATCTGGTGCTCGTCTGTGGTTGCAACTTTCGAGATCGAAGATTCGAGTTGCAACAATACAAATAAATATTGTAACGTGACAAGGTGTTCGGCGGCACTGAGTCGAAGAGAACATCTCTCTCGGTATCTGAATTTCATTGGCGGACAACCGCTGAACGAAAAGAATCCCATCCGATGACCTCCAGGAGGACCCATGAACGCCTACGATGTCGAGATCCAGGCCAGCACCGGATACGAGTTCAAGAGCCAGACCTTCACCATCGCGGTCACTGCCCCCGAGGGCTACGGGCAGGCTGAACGTCGCGGGATTCTCCGCGCGATCGAACGCGCCGCAGAGTGGAACGCCGAGCACCCCGAGGCGATCACCCCCCGCCTGACTGGCAGGGACGCATATCGCGTCGTCGCGATCCGTGCCCACGTGGACGATATCGAGCACCAGCGCCCGCGAGTCCCTCCGCGGCCCCTGCCTCCGCTCCTCTGGCGGCCGGCCCGAATGGTGCGACCCTCGTCCTCGCCGTGGATCTCAACTCCGTCCTGGCCGCGCTCGGTCGGCAGGACAAGCGCTGATAGAGGGTAGATCGAGGGCTGCGGGGGAGGCGTGACCAGCCTCCCCCGCAGCCCCGATCCTGCTCCAGTGCCAATCCGGTTCCGATAACGGCTGTGGCAGCAACGCTGTGCCTGGTCGCGATCTCGCGGCGCCGAAACCTCATCTTTGCCGGACGGTCGGCCCTCGAATGGCGCCGCGATGCGTCCCCAGTCCGTGCTGGTCCGTTACGGAGCGCACACGGCCTTACTCGGGCGGGGGAGACGTAGTAAGATAAAAGAAGATGGAGGAGGACATGGCAGCGTCAATCGCAGAACTCGCCGAAATGATCGCCGCGGAGGCCCACGCCGGACAGGTCGACAAAGCCGGCCAGCCCTACATCACCCACCCCGCCCGGGTGGCCGCTCGCGTGGCAGGCGACGAACACGCCGTCGCCGCAGCCTGGCTGCACGACGTCGTCGAAGACACCGAGGTCACCCTCGCCGACCTCGAGCAAGCTTTCCCGCCGGACGTGACCGCCGCTGTCGACGCACTCACCCGCCGCCGTGACGAGCCTCCGGCCGAGTACTACGCCCGCGTGCGCAGGGTGCCATTGGCCCTGACGGTCAAGCTCGCCGACATGGCCGACAACAGCGACCCCCAACGTCTGGCCCAGCTCGACGCCGCCACCAGGGAACGCCTGATCGCCAAGTACGCCCGTGCACGGGCCGAGCTGACCGCCGGTGTGTAGATCCGAAAAGGAGGGCGGCCACAGATGTACCGATCACCGACGACACCGGGAGACGCCGATCGACGACATGCGCCCCGACCCGGCACCGGGCCGACCCGACATCGACTGGGCCACCAACCCGGCCAGCACCCCGGAGCAGCTGTACCGCGACTACCCGGACCTCATCGCGGCCTGGTGGTCGACACGATGACCGCCGCGAAGCAGCAGGAGGCCGCGATGACCTCTGACGTGCTCGCTGCCCTCCCTCCCGATGCCCGGATGCACGGCCTCGAATTCCGGATGAAAAGCCCCGACTCCCTGGCTCGCAAGCTCGACCAGCGGTACAAGAAGGCGCCGTTCACCCCGCCCGAACAGCATGCAGCCGACATCACCGACGTCGTGCGCTACACCGCGATCTCACATCCGAGAGAAGTCGTGGCCACTGCCCACGTGATGGTCGAGAGGCTGACCGAGCGTGGCTGGACGGTGATCGAGGCCGAACAGTCCTACCTCGACGGTAACCAGTACAAGGGCCTACACATGCTGGCCCGCCACTCCCGCGGCCACATCGCCGAGTTCCAGTTCCACACCGACGCCTCCCAGCAACTCAAAGACGACACCCACGTCGACTACGAGAAAGCGCGCGACACGCGCGTTCCGGCCGCAGAGCGGGCCGCGCTGACCGAGAACATGGCCGCTCGATGGGCGAAGATCCCCACCCCTGCCGGCCTCACCGAGCTGACCGAACTCGGCGGATGCGCGGTCACACCGAAGCGCTACGCGCAACGCAAGATGAATCGAAGAAGGGACGCGCAATGAGCTCTACACCGTCAGTCACCGCGGCCAGGACCAGTGGCTTGCCTACGAGGACACCGAGGCCGCCCGGATTTACGCCTACGTGCCGAACCTGCACCGGTTCGTCTTCCACAACCAGCTCGGCCAGGACTTCTACTGGGACAACGAACTGGAATGGACCCCGGTCACCGCCGCCGCCGGCCACGCGATCGTCGCCGCCGG
>BBEG01000123.1 GCA_001312645.1 Rhodococcus sp. JCM 9791 | reverse complement strand
CGGTGGAGCGCGACCCGTCGGCCACCGCCGTCGTACACGGAGATCGTTCGCTGACCTACGCGGAGATCGACGAGGCGTCGTCGAAGCTTGCCCGACTGCTGATCGGTCGCGGAGTCGGCCCGGAGGACGTGGTCGCGCTCGCCTTCGTTCGCTCACTGGAGTCGGTGCTCGTCACCTGGGCCGTCGCGAAGACGGGTGCCGCATTCGTCCCGGTCGACCCGAACTATCCCGCCGACCGGGTCGAGCACATGACCGTGGACTCCGGTGCCGTTCTCGGGCTCACTCTCGTCGAGACTGCACCGACGCTGCCGGGGTCGGCGCCTGGATTGCGCTCGACGACCCCGCAACTGTGGCGGAGCTGTCGGAATTGCCGGGGGATCCGGTCTCGTTCGACGAGCGGATTCGGACGTTGCGGGCCGAGAACGCGGCATACGTCATCTATACGTCGGGGTCGACGGGCAAGCCCAAGGGCGTAGTGGTGTCGCATTCGGGACTGGCCAATTTCTGCGCCGAGCAGGTGGAGCGTTACGGGCTCGACCCGGAGTCGCGGACGCTGCATTTCGCGTCGCCGAGTTTCGACGCGTCGATGATGGAGCTGTTGCTGGCGGTGGGAGCGTCATCGACGATGGTGGTGGCGCCGACGTCGGTCTACGGCGGTGCGGATTTCGCAGATCTTGTTGTGCGTCATGGTGTTACCCATGCGTTCGTCACGCCGGCGGCGTTGGCGTCGGTGGACCCGGCCGGGTTGGATGTGCTCGGGTGTGTCGCAGTCGGCGGGGAGGCGTGTCCGCCCGATCTGGTGGCGCGGTGGGCGCCGGGTCGTCGGTTCTTCAATGTGTACGGCCCGACGGAGACGACGATCGTGATCACGATGTCGGATCCGCTGGTGCCGGGGGAGCAGATCACGATCGGTGTTCCCATTCGAAATTCGGTTGGGCAGGTGCTGGATTCGCGCTTGCACGCGGTTCCGGCGGGTGTGGCGGGTGAGTTGTATCTGTCGGGCCCGGGTGTAGCTCGGGGGTATCACGGTCGTGCGGGGTTGACGGCGTCGCGGTTCGTGGCGGCTCCGGGCGGTGCGCGAATGTATCGGACCGGTGACGTGGTGCGGGGCCCGCGGGATGCTCGGGCGGGGAT
Organism: Rhodococcus sp. JCM 9791; assembly: GCA_001312645.1. GTDB lineage: Bacteria > Actinomycetota > Actinomycetes > Mycobacteriales > Mycobacteriaceae > Rhodococcus. The sequence continues at coordinate 13,658 of BBEG01000123.1, read as the reverse complement.
CGTGTATGTGGGGCGTAACGACTTCCAGGTGAAGGTGCGTGGTTTCCGCATCGAGCTCGGTGAGATCGATGCGGTGTTGTCGTCGTGTGCGGGTGTGGATTTCGCGGTGACGGTGGGGCGTGCGACACCTGCGGGTGAGACGCAGTTGGTGTCGTATGTGCACGGTGCTGTGGGTGCCGGCCTCGACCTCCGCGAGATTTCCCGTGAGGCATCGAAACATCTTCCCTCGCATATGGTTCCGTCCGTCATTCTCGAACTCGATACCATTCCGCTGTCGCCCACAGGAAAACTCGACCGCGATGCACTCCCCGATCCCGGCCCGGTGGTCACCGAGTTCCGGGCGCGGAGTCCGCGACGGAGATCGCGGTGGCGACGGTGTTCGCGGATGTGCTCGGCATCGAGCGGGTCGGTCTCGACGACGATTTCTTCGACCTCGGTGGTAACTCCCTCGTCGCGACCGGGTCGCCGCCCGGCTCGGGGAACGCCTCGACACGCGCGTGCCTGCCCGCCTGGTCTTCGAAGGGTCGACCGTCGTGGAACTCGCTGCGCTCGTCGACCTGCACACCGGCGATACCGCCCGGACACCCCTCGTGGCCGGACCACGGCCCGATCCGATCCCGCTGTCACCTGCTCAGCAGCGGATCTGGTTCCTCAACCGGTTCGACACGGCCTCCGCTGCCGACAACATTCCCCTGGCTCTACGGCTGCGTGGCCGACTCGACATCGAGGCACTGCGCGCGGCCGTCCACGACGTGATCGAACGGCACGAATCGTTGCGCACCGTCTACCCGGGCCGCGACGGTGTGGGCTGCCAGGTGATCCTCGATGCATCCGATGCCGCGCCTCTCGTGGAGCCCGAAATCGTGGATCCCGCCGACGTGCCCGGCCGGGTCTCTCGCGCCGTCACCACAGGTTCGACGTCGCCGAAGAAGTACCGCTGCGCGTCGAACTGCTGCAGGTGGCAGACGGCGAGCACGTCCTCGTGCTCGTGGTGCACCACATCGCGGCCGACGGAGCATCCACGGGCCGTTCGTACGGGACCTCGCCGCCGCCTACTTCGCCCGTGTTGCGGGCGAGACTCCCGGATGGCCGCCACTCGAGGTGCAGTACGCCGACTACACGCTGTGGCAGCGAGCAGTTCTCGGTCACGAGTCGGACTCCGGCTCGGTTGCGGCACGTGAGATCGAATTCTGGACCGGAGCGCTCGACGGGCTGCCCGACCGCCTCGACCTGCCGACCGATCGCCCGCGCCTGCCGAACCCTCCGGTCGCGGCGGCACCGTGCTGTTCGAGATCGATGCCGCCCTGCATGCTGCCGTTGTGGAGACCGGACAGGCAACGGGCTGTTCACCGTTCATGGTCGTGCATGCCGCGCTCGCGGCACTGCTCGCCAGGCTCTCGTCCACCACGGACATCGCCATCGGCACTCCTGTCGCCGGTCGAGGCGAGCAGGCGCTCGACAACCTCATCGGAATGTTCGTCAACACTCTGGTGCTGCGCGCGCCGTCGCACCGGGCGACACGTTCGCCGCGCTGCTCGACCGAGTCCGCACCGGCGATATCGATGCGTTCGCGCACGCGGAACTGCCCTTCGAGCGGCTGGTAGAGGTCGTCGACCCCGTGCGTTCGACCGGGCACCATCCGCTGTTCCAGGTCGCGTTGTTCTTCCAGAACATGGATCGTCCCGACCTGTCGTTGCCGGACCTCGACATCGAAGCGGTCGACCTCGGCGGTGTCGTTGCCAAGTTCGACCTCCAGCTGACCGTCACCCCGCGACTCGACGCAGGGAAACCGTGCGGAATGTCCGCGCAGTTCACCTATGCCACGGATCTCTTCGACGAGGACACGGTGCGTGGCCTCGCCGACGGGATGGTCGCGACCCTCGATGCGCTCGTCTCCGACCTCGACACCGTCGTCGGTGATGTCGACCTGCTGGTGCCCGATGTGCGTCGCGAACTCGTCGACACCGTCAACGCCACCGAGCATGCCGTGGACAGTGGAACACTCCTGTCCGAGTACCGCGCCCAGGTGCTTCGCACCCCGCATGCCCCCGCTGTCGTCTTCGGCGACGAGACGCTGAGCTACGCGCAGTTCGACGCACGCGTCAACCGCCTAGCGCGGTATCTCATCGACGCAGGTGTCGGCCCCGAGGAACTTGTCGCGATCGGTATCCGTCGTTCCGTCGACCTCGTGGTCGCGATCTACGCGGTGATCACCGCGGGCGGCGCCTACGTCCCACTCGATCCGGACCATCCGTCGGAGCGGATCGGGCACATCCTCGACACCGCGCGGCCGGTGTGTGTGCTCACCACCGTCGCGGACGGCTCCGATCTGCCGTCCGACGCGAATGCCGTCGAGGTCGAAACGATCGACCTGGAACACCATGCGGTGCACCCGGTTCGGGACGAAGAGCTGAGCGGACCCATCCGGCCGGCAACCCCCGCTACGTGATCTTCACCTCCGGTTCGACAGGCGCCCGAAGGCGTCGCCGTGTCGCACGAGGCGATCGTCAACCAGGTCGCCTGGATGGTGCACGAATACGCGATCGACGCGGACGACGTATACCTGCAGAAGACCGCCACCACCTTCGACGTGTCGCTGTGGGGATGGTTCCTGCCGCTGCGCAGCGGTGCCTGCCTGCTCGTCGCCGACCACGACGGACACCGCGACCCCGCGTACGTCGCCGACATGATCGAACGTCACCGGGTGACACTCACCGACTTCGTACCGTCGATGCTCACCGTGTTCGCCGCACACGCCCCGGCCGGGAGCTGCTCCGGACTGCGGCACGTGTTCGTCATCGGTGAGGCCCTTCCCCCGGAGACCGTCGCTGCTTTCCGGCGTCTCGGTACCGACGCCGCGGTGCACAATCTCTACGGTCCCACCGAAGCGGCAGTCTCGGTCACGTATCAGCCTGCGGACGACGCGACCAGGGTCGTGCCCATCGGGCTGCCCGAATGGAACGTACAGGTCTACGTCCTCGACGCGCGCCTGCAGCCGGTTCCGATCGGGACCCCGGGGGAGCTGTACCTCGGGGGAGTCCAGCTCGCACGCGGGTACGTCCGCCGACCCGACCTGACCTCCGACCGGTTCGTTGCGAGTGTGCTCGGGCAGGCCGGCGAACGGATGTACCGCACCGGCGACCTCGTCCGCTGGATCCGCACCGGCGACGGCACCGTCGTACTCGACTACCTGGGCCGCACCGACTTCCAGGTCAAGTTCCGCGGCCAACGGATCGAACTCGGCGAGATCGAGACCGCGTTGCTCGCACACTCGGAGATCACCCAGGCGGTCGCGCTGGTCGTGCCCACACCGACCGGCGAACAGCTCGTGGCCTACCTGGTCGGTGAGTCCGTGGATCGGCAGGCACTGCTCGCTACCGTGCGGGAGACGCTACCGTCGTACATGGTGCCGTCGGCACTCGTCGTGCTCGATGAATTCCCGCTCAACACGAGCGGCAAACTGGACCGGAAGGCGCTGCCCGCGCCGGTCTTCGAATCGCGTGAGTTCCGCGCGGCACGAACCCCGGTCGAGGAGATCGTCGCCGGTGTTTTCGCCGATGTCCTCGATGTCGATCGGGTGGGCCGGGACGACGACTTCTTCGAGCTCGGTGGTAACTCGCTCGTGGCAACACAGGTCGTGGCGCGCCTCGGCGTCGCCCTGGGCACCCGTGTGGCGGTGCGCGCGCTGTTCGAGTATCCCGTCGTCGAATTCCTTGCCGCGCATGTCGAGTCCGCATCGCGCGAGGGATCCGTGGCACCGTTGACAGCGCAGATCCGACCCGGGCGGATCCCGCTGTCGCTTGCACAGCAGCGGATGTGGTTTCTCAGCCGGTTCGAGCCCGACTCGTCCGTGAACAACCTGCCGCTCGCGATCCGGCTGCGGGGCGCACTCGACGTCGAGGCGCTGCGCGCCGCGGTCGGCGATCTCATCCGACGACACGAGTCGCTGCGCACCGTCTATCCCGAATCGGACGGTATCGCACAGCAGGTGATCCTTCCCGCGGCGTCGGCCGTCCCCGACATCGTCGTGGTCGACACCGATCCTGCGGACGTGGCTCGATACGTCGAGGCAACGGTGACGGGCGGGTTCGATGTCACCGAACAGGTGCCCTTGCGGATTTCCCTGTTGCGTCTCGGCCACGACGAGCACGTGCTCGTGGTGGTGTTGCATCACATCAGCGGCGACGGCTTCTCCATGGGCCCGCTTGCGCGGGAGTGATGCTCGCCTACACCTCGCGCGCGGACGGTCACGAACCCGACTGGCGCCGATGCCGGTGCAGTATGCGGACTACACGCTGTGGCAGCGTGAGGTCCTCGGATCCGAGACCGATCCGGAGTCGCCGATCAGCCGGCAGCTGACCTACTGGCGCGAGACGCTGAAGGGCATTCCCGAGCAGCTCGACCTGCCCGCGGATCGGCCCCGCCCTGCGGTCGCATCGAACCGGGGTGCGACCACCGCATTCGAGATCGACGCACCGACACACGCCGCACTCGAACAACTCGGCCGCGCGAGAGGCGCGTCGTTGTTCATGGTCGTGCACGGTGCGCTTGCGGCCTTGCTCGCCCGGCTGTCCGGCACGGGCGACATCGTTGTCGGCTCGCCCATCGCGGGCCGCGGCGAACAGCTGCTCGACGACATGATCGGAATGTTCGTCAACACCCTGGTGCTGCGTACCCAGGTGAACCCGTCCGACACCTTCGGCGATGTGCTTGCCCGGGTCCGCGAAACCGACCTCGGCGCATTCGGACACGCAGACCTTCCCTTCGAGCGCCTCGTCGAGGCCCTCGACCCCGAACGTTCTCAGGCTCGCACCCGCTGTTCCAGGTCGCTCTGACGTTCCAGAATCTCGGGCAGTCCCGCTTCGAGCTTCCGGGGCTGACCGTCGAACCCGTCGACTTCCCGAACACCGACGCCAAGTTCGATCTGCAGGTCACCGTCGTCGAAGCCTTCGGGCCGGACGGCGCGCCCGGCGGGATGGCGGTGGCGCTCGACTACGCCACCGACCTGTTCGACGAGACGACGATGAGCGCATTCGGTGATCGATTCGGTCGGATGCTCAGCGCCGTCGCTGCCGAGCCGGACGCGGTGATCGGCGACGTGCCGCTGCTCTCTCCGGAGCAGCGCGCGACGCTGCTCGACGCGTGGAACGAGCCGGGCACCCGCACGAGTGACCACACTCTCGTCCAGCGTTTCGCCGATCAGGCGGTGCGCACTCCCGACGCGATCGCCGTGACCTTCGGCGACCGGCACCTGCCGTATCGCGAACTCGCTGGCCGTGTGAACCGGCTCGCACGTGAACTCCTCGATCATGGTGTGGGGCCCGACAGCCTGGTCGCCGTCGCGATGGCCCGCACCGACGACCTCGTCGTCGCGCTGCTCGCGGTACAGCAGGCAGGCGGCGGATACCTGCCGCTCGACCTCACCTATCCGGCCGACCGCCTCGAGTTCATGCTTGCAGATGCGTCACCGGTCGTCGTGCTCGTCTCGGGCGACCACGACGGACTGCCGAGCACCGGCATTCCTGTGATCGACCTCGAAGTGGTCGACCTGTCCACCCGTAGCGATGCACCCGTGACCGACGAGGAGCGCACAGCGCCGCTGCGCAGCGACAACCTCGCCTACGTCATCTACACATCAGGTTCGACCGGCCGCCCCAAGGGGGTGCAGGTTCCGCACCGGACAGTCCTCGAATTGTTCGAGAACACCCGAGCAGCATTCGAATTCGACGGCGACGACGTGTGGACCCTGTTCCACTCGTACGCCTTCGACTTCTCGGTGTGGGAATTGTGGGGACCACTGCTCCACGGCGGCCGGCTCGTCGTCGTCGATCACTTCACGTCCCGATCCCCGGAGGACTTTCACGCCCTCCTCCTGCGGGAACAGGTCACCGTCCTCAACCAGACACCGTCGGCGTTCTACCAGCTCGCCGAAGCCGATCGCGTCGCAGAGGAACGGGGCTCGGAGCGGCTCGCGCTGCGATACGTCGTCTTCGGCGGTGAAGCACTCGACCTGCGTAGACTCGCCGGCTGGTACCTCAGGCACGCCGACGATGCGCCTCGACTGGTCAACATGTACGGCATCACCGAAACCACCGTGCACGTCTCCCACCTCGAACTGGACTCGGGTGACGCCGAGTTCGCGGCGAGCCTCGTGGGCCGCGCGATCCCCGGACTCGGCGTGTACGTACTCGACCCGCGGTTGCAACCGGTACCGGCCGGAGTCCCCGGCGAGATGTACGTGCGCGGTGATCAGCTCACCCGCGGATACCTCGGACGCAGTGCGCTGACGTCCGGGCGATTCGTCGCCGACCCGTTCGGCGAACCGGGGTCCCGCATGTACCGCACCGGCGACATCGCGCGTTGGTCCGCATCGGGGCAACTCGAGTACGTCGGACGCAGTGACTCCCAGGTCCAGCTACGCGGCTTCCGTATCGAGCTCGGGGAAATCGAAGCTGCGCTGACTTCCGTCGACGGTGTCGCGCATGCCGTTGCAGTGGTGCGGACCGACGAGCGCACCGGCGACAGACTCGTCGGATACGTCGTCCCTCGCGCCGGTGCTGCCGTGGTGCCCGCCGCGGTGCTCGACGAGGTCGGGCAGTTCCTGACGGGATACATGGTCCCCGACTCGATCGTCGTCCTCGACGCACTGCCGCTGACCCCGAACGGCAAGCTCGACAAGAAGGCGCTTCCGGCACCGGTGTTCTTGGGAGACAAGGAGTTCCGTGCACCCTCGACACCGGCGGAGGTGTCGATCGCCGAGGTCTTCGCCGATGTTCTCGGCATCGCCGAGGTCGGTGTGGACGACTCGTTCTTCGCGCTCGGCGGCGACAGTATCGTCTCGATCCAGCTGGTGTCGCGGGCGAAGGCGCGCGGCATCGTGTTCACCCCTCGGCAAGTCTTCGAACAGCGCACTGTGGCCGGACTCGCCGCGGTCGCGCGGGTCGTGCCGGTTCGGCACCGACACTCGTGGAGCTCGACGGGGGAGGGGTGGGCGACATCTCGCTCACGCCGATCGTGCGATACATGGTCGAGCGCGGCGGCAGCTTCGACCGCTACACCCAGACCATCGCGCTCGAACTGCCCGAGGGCATTACGCGCCCGGACGTGGTCGCGACCCTGCGTGCCGTCGTCGACCGGCACGACATTCTGCGGGCATCCCTGCGTCGCAACGATATCGGGGAATGGGTGCTCTCGACGACGGGACCCGGTTCCGTCGACGTCGAGTCCCTCGTCTCCCGCGTGGCGATTCCCGCCGACGCGGACGACGACCGGTGGCGCAGTATCGCAGCACGCGAAGTCGGCACCGCCGAGACACGGCTCGATCCGTCGCGTGGCAGCGTCCTGCAGTTCGTCTGGCTCGACCCTGCCCCCGGAGCAGGTCGCACCGGACGGCTTGTCGTGGTGGCCCACCACCTCGTCGTCGACGGTGTTTCGTGGCGAATCCTGGTGCCCGACTTCGTGACCGCGTGGGCACAGATCGACCACGGTCAATCTGTGGCTCTGCAGCCGGTCGGCACGTCGTTCCGGACCTGGGCGGACGCACTCGTCCGCAGCGCCGGCGACCGCACGGCCGAACTGCCGATGTGGACGAAGATCCTCGACGGACCCGACCCACTCCTGGGCGCCCGCGCCTTCGACCCTGCGGTCGATCTCGCGTCGACGGTCGAGAAGGTCCCGGTCCGAGTCGGGGCCGAGGTCACCGACACGCTGCTCACCACAGTGCCCGAGCTCTACCACGGCAGCGTCAACGACGTGTTGCTCACGGGCCTTGCGTTGGCGCTTGCCGGTTGGCGTCGCGACCGCGGCACTGACGAACTGTCCGCGCTGATCGGACTCGAAGGTCACGGACGCGAGGAAGACCTTGTCCCCGGGGCCGACCTGTCACGCACCGTCGGCTGGTTCACCGCGATGTTCCCTGTGCGGCTCGACCTGTCGGGCATCGACCTCGACGACGCCCTCGAGGGCGGCGCAGCCGCGGGCGCTGCGCTCAAGGTCGTCAAGGAACACTTGCGGGCCATCCCCGACAAGGGTCTGGGCTACGGACTGCTCCGCTACTGCAACACCGACACCTCCGGGCAACTCGTCGATCTGCCGTCCGGACAGATCAGCTTCAATTACCTCGGACGCCTCGACGCCGGTGGGGTGTCCCAGGACCAGGCCGCCGAATTGGGCTGGCTTCCCGTCGGAGACTCGGCGACCTGTCCGGCCGCGACGACAGCGATGCCCCCGCGCTCGCCTCGGTCGACATCAACGCGGTGGTCATCGGAGGCGAACTCGGCGCGAACTTCGGATTCCCCGCCGGTCTCCTCGATCGCGACGATGTCGAGGAACTCGGACAATGGTGGGTGCGCGCGCTGGGTGCGCTCGCAGCCCACGCCGCGCGCCCCGATGCGGGCGGGCGAACACCTACCGATCTGCCTCTGGTCGAGGTCACGCAGCGCGACATCGACGTCTGGGAAGCCGAGTACCCGGGCGCAACCGACGTCTGGCCGCTCGCACCGTTGCAGTCCGGATTGCTCTACCACGCACTGCTCGCCGAAGGGCAGTCCGATGTCTACAGCACCCAGGTGCTGATCCATCTCACCGGACTCGTCGATCCCGCGCGCCTGCGCGGTGCGGCCAACGCGCTCCTCGCGCGGTATCCCAACCTGCGGACCGCCTTCGTCTCAGGTGAATCCGGTGAACCACTACAGGTCGTCGTCGACGATGTGGTGCTGCCATGGCGAGAACTCGACCTCACCGGGCAGCGGAACCCGGTGGCCGACACCGTCGAACTCGACGCGGTGCTACGCGCCGACCAGGACGTGGCGTTCGACCTGGCAGCGCCGCCGCTGATCCGCTTCACGATGGTGCGGACGGGGGCCGAATCCTGGACGCTCGCGGTCACGAGTCACCACATCCTCCTCGACGGCTGGTCGATGCCGTTGCTGATGAAGGACCTGCTGGTGCTGTACGCGACGTCGGGTGATGCTGAGGTGCTCGGGCGGGTGCCGTCCTACCGCAGTTATCTCGAGTGGCTGAGTCGTCGTCACCACGGCGACTCGGTCGACGCGTGGGTCCGAGCGCTGGAAGGGGTCGACGAACCGACGCTGCTGGTCGGCGCCGAGACAGATGGTGCCGGAGCCACTTCCGCCGAGCATCACATCGATCTCGGCCGCGACCGCAGCGACACCCTGGGGGAGGTCGCAGCGAGGCTCGGCCTCACTGTCAACACCGTGCTGCAGGGTGCATGGGCGACGCTCATCGCCCGCACGACCGGCCGCGACGACGTCGTGTTCGGTACTACCGTGTCGGGTCGCCGGCCGACCTTCCGGGCGTCGAATCGATGGTCGGACTGTTCATCAACACTTTGCCCGTCCGGGTGCGACTCGACGACTCGGCAACAACCGAGGAACTGCTCCAGCGCATCCAGATCGATCAGGCGTCGCTCCTCGACCACCATCATGTGGGTCTCGCCGAGATCCAGCAGCGGACGGGTCTCGGAGCGTTGTTCGACACCCTGCTCGTGTACGAGTCGTATCCGGTGGACCGAAGCGGTATCGCAGAGGCGGGATCGATCGACGGACTGATCGTCGCCGGCGTCAACACCCGCGATGCCACGCACTATCCGCTGACCGTCGCCGTCACCGCCGAAGATACGGTGACGCTCGGATTCAAGTACCGCAGCGACGTTCTCGATGCCGACACCGTGATCGCGCTCGCCGCCAGGTATCTGCGAATCGTCGACGGTATCCTTGCCGACCCTGCCGCGCCCGTGGATTCTCTGCCGTACCTCGATGCCGACGAACTCGAGGACCTGGTGCACCGTCACGGCGGACCCGCTCTGCCTGCGGTGCCTTTCGGGGACCTGTTGTCGGCGGCTGCGTCGGGCAACCCCGACGGTGTTGCGCTGGTCGATGACGGACGTGCGTGGACCTACTCCGAACTCGATGCGTACTCGTCGCGGTTGGCGCGCTTGCTCATCGATCGCGGACTCGGCGCAGAAGATGTTGTGGCGGTGGGTATCACTCGGTCGATCGAGTCGGTGGCGGCTGTCTGGGGCGTCGCGAAGACCGGCGCGGCGTACGTGCCCGTCGACCCGAACTACCCGGCCGACCGTGTCGCGCACATGGTCTCCGATTCGGGTGCGGTGCTCGGCCTCACCGTGACACGGCATCGGGAAGGATTGCCAGGCGGCGTCGAATGGATCGATCTGCTGGCCGACGACACGGTCGCTCGGATGGCAGCGTATTCGGGTGACTCGGTCGCGGCGGAGGAACGGGTTCGTCCCGTGCGCGCCGACAGCACGGCCTACATCATCTACACCTCCGGATCGACGGGCCTCCCGAAGGGGGTCGTCGTCGGCAACTCCGGACTCGCGAATTTCGCGGCGGCACAGCGTGAGCAGTACGGACTGGGTTCCGACACCCGCGCGCTGCACTTCGCGTCGCCGAGCTTCGACGCTCCGTCCTCGAGTTGCTGCTCGCGGTCGCAGGTGGCGGAACATCGGTGATCGTCCCGACGAGCGTCTACGGTGGCCGCGACCTCACCGAACTCCTTCGACGCGAACGGGTCACCCACGCATTCATCACACCCGCCGCGGTGGAGTCGCTGGACCCCGACGGCCTCGACGCTCTTCGGGTCCTCGCTGTCGGTGGTGAGGCGGTCGCTCCGCAACTCGTGACTCGCTGGTCACCGGGACGGACCTTCCACAACGTCTACGGTCCGACGGAGACGACCATCGTCACCACCATCAGCCGGCCGCTGACAGCCGACGACGAAATGACGATCGGCGGGCCGATCCGTGGTATGCGGGCTCTGGTCCTCGACTCGAGATTACGTCCGGTTCCAGTGGGCGTCGCCGGTGAGCTGTACATGTCGGGAATCCAGCTGACTCGCGGCTACCACCGACGTCCGGACCTGACAGTTGCACGTTTCGTCGCCGACCCCTACGGCTCGGGTACCCGCCTCTATCGCACCGGAGATGTGGTGCGCTGGACCGATGGCGGAGAACTCGCGTATGTCGGTCGCGCCGACTTCCAGGTGAAGGTCCGCGGGTTCCGGATCGAACCGGGCGAGATCGACACCGTGTTGCGCAGGCACAACTCCGTCGATTTCGCGGTGACGGTCGCGCGCACATCCGACACCGGCTCGACGACACTGGTCTCGTACGTGACGCTCGTGAGTGGCGCCGCGGCCGACACCCGGGCTCTGCTCGCTTTCGCTGCACAATCGCTGGCGCCGCACATGGTGCCGGATGCGCTCGTCGTTCTCGACACCGTGCCGTTGACTCCGGTCGGCAAGGTCGATCGGGACGCCCTGCCCGCACCAGAGGTCGCGACCCATCCGTATCGCGCCCCGCGCACGGATCTCGAGGCCGTGGTCGCACGCGTGTACGCAGAGGTTCTGGGGGTCGATCAAGTGGGTCTCGACGACGACTTCTTCGACCTCGGAGGTAATTCCCTCGTGGCCACCCGAGTGGTCGCGAGGTTGCGGGACGAGATCGGTGTCGAGGTACGGGTCTCCTGGTTGCTCGAAGCTCCCATGGTGGAAGCGCTCGCAACTCGGCTCGGTGGCGACGGCGCCAGGAGCGAGGAATCGGATGCGGCACTCGGGGTGATCCTGCCGCTGCGTGCCGGGGACCCCGCGGAAGCGGTGTTCTGTCTACACCCGATGATCGGGCTCGCCTGGCCCTACGCGCCTCTCGCGGCGCGGCTGGACGGACCGGGTGTCGTGTACGGGGTGCAGACGCCGGCGTTGACCGAACCCGATTTCGCCGGAGCGGCACTCGATGATCTCGCACGAAGGTACGCCGACGAGATCGTTGCCACCGTGCCGCACGGACCGTACCGATTGCTCGGCTGGTCCCTGGGTGGTGTGCTCGCGCACGCGGTGGCGGTAGAACTCCAGTCCCGCGGACTGAGTGTGGAGAAGCTTGCCCTGATCGACAGTATCCCGCGGATCGACACCGACCGTTTCGAGTCGGAGATCTCGGAGAACCTGCGCACCCTCGGAGTCGAAGTGGACCCCGAGACGCTCGACGGGCAGCTTCCCCACGAAGCGGCCGAGGCACTCGTACGTGCGGTTCCGGCGGAACTGATCGAACTGGATGTCGAGAGAGTTCAGCGCATCTTTGCCGCCGCAATGACGTCACCGGACCTGATCAACCGTCACGAACCCGGAGTGTTCACCGGTGACGTGGAGTTCTTCAGTGCGGTGGAGGAGCATCCGACCGAGGCGGACGCCGCGGACCTGTGGGTGCCGTTCGTCACGGGGCGTATTCGTACCCGGTTCGTGCCGGGGGAGCACGGAGCGATGATGGAGTCGGCTGCGCTCGACGTCATCGTGCCTGCTCTGGGCCGTGATCGTGTCGATCTTGATCGGCAGTGATCTCCCGGTAAGGTGTGCTCGCGCAGGACTGTCGGGTCGCGGATGCGCGATCCACGGTAACGTGCACTCCTGACCTGTAGATATACGTAGTGCTGCGCCGAACGGTGCGCCTCGGACGTACCCGAGGTCTGGAAATCATGCCCCGGAAACGGGCCTGAGGAGGTTCAAGCGAATGAAGGTTGTCGAGTCGCGGACATGCACTCGAAGGACGAGACTCGCCGCGCTCTCGGCAGCTGTCGTAGCACTGCCGTTGTTCTTCGGTGGAGCCACGGCCGCGGCCGACCCCGTTTGGGACAGTGAGCAGCCGCTCGCGGCCGCCGAGTCCGAGAACGGCTCCTACATCACGCGTATCGAGCAGTACGGTGAGCAGCAGCTCCTCGTCTACGTCCACTCGGCGTCGATGAACAAGGAAGTCCTGCTCGATGTGTGGCGCCCCGCAGACACCAGTGAGCCCCGCCCGACGCTGTACCTCCTGAACGGTGCAGGTGGCGGTGAGGACAGCGCGACGTGGCGGTTCCGCACCGATGCCATCGACTTCTTCAAGGACAAGAACCTCAACGTCGTCTCGCCGGTCGGTGGCAAGTGGAGCTACTACACCGACTGGAAGAACGAGGATCCGGTTCTCGGCGTGAACAAGTGGGAGACCTTCCTCACCAAGGAGATTCCGCCGCTGATCGACGCTGCACTCGGAACGAACGGGGTCAACGCGATCGCAGGTCTCTCCTCGTCCGGCACGTCGGTTCTCCAGCTCGCCATCGAAGGCGGCGATCTGTACCAGGGTGTGGCGGCATACAGCGGCTGCGCCCAGACCTCCGATCCGATCGGCCAGCAGTTCGTCAAGGTCACCACCGAGACGTGGGGCGGCGGCGACACTCGCAACATGTGGGGCGAGCTCGACGACCCGATGTGGCGCGAGAAGGATCCGTACGTCAACGCGGAACAGTTGCGCGGCCTCGAGCTGTACATCTCGAACGGAAACGGTCTGCCCGGCCCGTACGACACGCTCGACGGCCCCGAGATCGACGGCGAAGTCGATGTTCTCGCGAACCAGGTCGTAGTGGGCGGCGTGATCGAGGCAGCCACCAACTACTGCACGCACAACCTGAAGAACCGTCTGAACGAACTGGACATCCCCGCCACCTACAACTTCCGGGACTCGGGTAGCCACTCGTGGGGTTACTGGCAGGACGATCTGAAGGATTCGTGGCCGGTGCTTCAGCGCGCGCTCGGACTGTGATCCTCGCCGGACGCATTCGATCCGGAATCTGACGAACAAGGCCCCTCCTGCA
>BBEG01000122.1 GCA_001312645.1 Rhodococcus sp. JCM 9791 | reverse complement strand
CGACCGCTTCGACATCCGTCGGTTCGGCGAACGACACGAGCGCCCAACTCGGCTCCGGCCCGAGCCCGGCCACGCTCGACTCGGCTCGGCGAGATAGTCGGATACCTGTTCGCCGTTGTCGGGGCCGAGCGCGTCGGTACTCACCGACGCTGGACGGACCGGATTGAACACACCGGCGAGGATCACCGCGAGCACCAACGCGGCCGTCGCCAACCACGGAGGATCCGAGCCATGACTCAGGCGTTGCGCAACACGTCGAGGGCGTTCTCGAGATCGGCCGGGTACTTGCTGGTGATCTCGACCCAATTTCCACGGGTCGGGTGTGCGAACCCGAGCGAGCGGGCGTGCAACCACTGACGTTCCAGCCCGAGGCGAGCCGCCAGGCGCGGGTCGGCGCCGTAGGTCAGGTCGCCGCAGCACGGGTGCCGCAGAGCGGAGAAGTGTACGCGGATCTGATGGGTTCGGCCGGTCTCGAGGTGGATGTCGAGCAGACTCGCCGCCTGGAACGCCTCGACGGTGTCGTAGTGCGTGATGCTGGGCTTGCCGTCCGCCGTGACCGTGAACTTCCAGTCGCTGCCGCGATGCCTGCCGATCGGAGCATCGATGGTACCGCTGCTCGGATCCGGATGGCCCTGCACGAGTGCGTGGTAGCGCTTGTCGATAGTGCGCTGCTTGAACGCCCGTTTGAGCACGGTGTACGCCCGCTCCGAGGTCGCGACGACCATGACGCCCGAGGTGCCGACGTCGAGCCGGTGCACGATGCCCTGCCGTTCGTGGGCACCCGACGTCGAGATGCGGAAGCCCGCAGCGGCCAGACCACCGATGACCGTCGGCCCCGTCCAGCCGACGCTCGCATGTGCGGCAACGCCGACCGGTTTGTCGACAGCGACGATGTCGTCGTCGGAGTAGAGAATCTCCATGCCTTCGACGGGCTTCGCTCGATGGTCAACGGCCTGGGAGGCTCGGGCAGGACCACTTCGAGCCACGATCCCGCCGAGAGCCGATCCGATTTGCCCATCGGCGCACCGTCCATGATGACGGAGCTTCCTCGGTGAGCGCAGCCGCCACGGTCCGGGACAATCCGAGCAGACGGGCCAGTCCGGCATCGACACGCATGGCATCGAGCCCGTCCGGTACGGGCATCGCCCGGGTTTCCCTCACTGACGTTCTTCCTTTCTGTTGGTTCCCGAATCGGTATCCCCTGTGTTCCCCGAGTCCGCAGCGTCTCCCGATTTCGCTGCGCCCCCCGAGTTCGCACGGCTTCCGTCCGGGTCGATGCCGAACACGGTCAACGCCACGAGCAGGATCGCGCCGCAGACGATCGCCGAATCGGCAACGTTGAATACGGGCCACCACCCGACCGAGACGAAGTCGACGACATGTCCCTGCAGCGGCCCGGGTGAGCGGAACAGCCGATCGGTGAGATTTCCGAGCGCACCGCCGAGCACGAGCCCCAGTCCCAGTGCCCACCAGATCGAGCGCAGAGTACGGCCGATCTTGATCACGCCGATGACGACACCGATTGCCACCAGCGTGAGCAGCCAGGTCATGCCTGTCGCCATCGAGAACGCGGCGCCGGGATTGCGGATCAGCGTCAACGTCACGGTGTCGCCGATGATCGAGACCGGGTCGTACGGGTCGATGTAGTGAACCGCTGCGATCTTCGTGAGCAGATCGGCCACGTAGATCACGCACGCCACGACGAGCAGATTGCGCAGCCGCCCCGGTCCCGCCGGCGCTTTCACCGGGGGATCGTGCGCGGGCGGTTCCGGCGTACCGAACGCAGGATCGGGCCGGGAAGCTTCGTCACTCACTCCGCCATCATCCCCTACACAGCCGAGGAAGCGGCCACCGCGCCCGTCGTGGCTACCCTGGTGAGGTGCCTGTGCTGTCGAGATTCGCTTATACGAGGCCGTGTGCCTTTGCCGCCGTCCTGTCACTCACCGCGCTCGTCACGGGATGCGGCGGTGATACCCCTGACGGCACACCCGCCGTCACCGCCGCGTCCTCGACCGAGGTGACGGTCCCCGTGTCCGCTGTGACCGCGACAGTTCTCGACGCGGGAGCCGAACCCCGCGAAGCGGTGCGATTGTTGCCCGCGACCGGAACCGAACAGAACGTGATCCTGACCACTCGATCCGAAGTGCACCAGCAGATCGGTGATCAGCCGGCACAGGACTTCTCCACACCTGAACTGACGACACCGCTGTCGGCCACGGTCACGGAGTCGGTGGCCGATGGAGCACCCGGCACCGTGGTCGATCTGGTCCTCGGCGATGTCAGTACCCCCGACCCGCATCTCGAGACATCCCTCACCGAGGTCAGAGGCTCCGGGGCCGGGCTGACGATGGGCCCCAACGGCTCAGTCAGTGCACTGCGACTCGAACCCGGGACCGCGGTACCAATGTGGCGCGCTCAGCGCTCGAACAAGCCTTCTACCAAGCGGTCTACCGGATGGTGGCGTTCCCCGACGAAGCAATCGGCGTGGGCGCGGTCTGGGAGAGCCACCAGCAGGTGATGAGCGCGGGAATCACGATCGATCAGGTCGGCACGGCCACTCTCGTCTCCCGCGACGACGACCGCGTTCGAGTGGACATCCGTGTCGAGCAGATTCCGCAGGAGTCGACCTGGATGCTGCCCAACGGGCAGGGACAGCTGTCCGTGGAGCAGTACACGATGGCCGGCGACGGAACGCTGACGATCGACCCGAGCAAGCCACTGCCCATTCAGGGTGACTTCACGGTGAGTGGCGATCAGACCTATCTCGACCCGAACGGAGCGACCCGACTGTCACAGTCCCAGGTGGACCGGGTCGGCTGGCACTCTCCCGAGAACTGAGCCGGCACGGCCACGTGGTTTCGAGACGCACGTGGCTTTCGAGACAACAGTGGCCGACGCGGATCTCCGCGTCGGCCACCGTCTCCCTCTCACGAAGAGAGTTCGTGCTCAGGGAATTACGGGCACGCAGCGTCTGCAGAGCCGCCAGCGACACGATCGCGCACGCGTTGTCCTGCGACAGCTTCCAGTAGCCGTCCTCGGCAACGAACATGACGGTGCCCGTGGAGACCTGATCGCCGATGGCGGTCTCGATGCCGGCGGTCGCGGTGCCGTCCTCGTTGTCGTTGATGTCGATGATGGTGACCGTGGCACCGGCCTGCTGTGCGGCTGCCGCAACCTGATCGATCAGGGTCGGGTCGAGCTCCGCACCCTGCACCAGGTTCTGCTTCTCCTCGGCCGGGATGCTTCCGTCGAAGGCCTGGTCGAGCATGGTCTGCAGTTCCTCGACGGTGGGCACCGGCGGGTAATCCGACGCGGCGGCCTCCGACGTCGTGGCTGCCGTCGAGGTTGCCGCGGTCGTCTCGGTCGAGCCTCCGTCGTCCGAGCTGCAGGCAGTCATCGTGAGGGCGGCGGCGAGCGCCACCGTGGCGACGGTGATCTTGCGAAGCTTCAAAATTCTCGTCCTTCTCGTTCTCGAACGAACACGACGTTCGTGCTCGGTCATCCAGCAACGGATGGGTCCACCGCGACAGGCGGGTCGTCCGCAAGAGTACCCGGCGGTAGTGAGAGAACCACAAGGCCGCTGGAACGCGTGTCAGTTCAGACTCGAGAGTGGATCGGCCTGTTCGAGCAGAGGATCCGACTCGTCCAGCGTCCGTGCAGGCCCCGGGCCGGTGGACCTCGTCTCGAACCTCACCGTGACGACACCGTGGCCGGCCCCTTGGACCCAGCCGTGCCCGAAATTCGGGTGCAGGACGTCGGTTCCGGGCCGCCACCGCCGATCCGACATCTGCGCCGGCTCGGATGAACCGTCGTCGACCGGATCAGCTCGCGACGACTCCGGTTCGAGCACATCGAGTTCCGGGAAGAGCGAATCCTGCGCAATGGCCGACAACCCCGCGAAACCGACGCCGACGAGTCTGATAGGCCCGATCTCGAGAGGGTCCAGAGCGAGACGCTGCGCCGCAGCCGTGAGAACCTGCACGTCCTCGGTGGCGTACGGCAACGTCGTCGACCGGGTGAGAATCGACATGTCGGACTTGCGCAATTTGAGGACGATCGTCCGCGCGGCACGTCCGTCCTTGCGTAACCGCTCGTGCGCAGAAGTCGCGCTGGTGATCACTGCGCGACGCAGGTGCGGCAAGGCCACGATGTCGGTCTGATAAGTAGTTTCGGCACTGACCTGTTTGGCCTCGGCGCGTTCGACCACGGGGCGGTCGTCGAGGCCGTTGGCGAGCCGGTGTAGGCCTGGGCCTGTGGTGGTGCCGAGGATGGAGGCGGCCTCGGCGACGGGCAGTGCCGCAAGGTGACCGATGGTGTCTATGCCCAGCTTGCGTAGCCGTTCCTCGGCTACCGGTCCGATGCCCCACAGGCTGCGCACGGGCAGGCCGTGCAGCAGTGTGAGTTCTTCCTCCGGCCGCACGACCAGCAGACCGTCCGGTTTGGCCAGCCCCGACCCGATCTTCGCAATCTGTTTCCCCGAGCCCGCACCGACGGAGGCGACGAGTCCTGTCTTCTCCAGGACTTCCGCTCGCAACTCCGTACAGAATCGGTCGGCTTCCTCTGCGGAGGCACCGGTCAGTTCGGCCGGTTCCGCGAACGCCTCGTCGAGCGAGAGCGTCTCGAGGACAGGTACTCGGGACCGGAGTGTCTCGAACACCGCGATGCTCAGCTCTCGATACACGATGCCGCGCGGCGGAAGAACCACCCCGCCCGCGCCGACCAGCCGTCGTGCGCGGCTCATCGGCATCGCCGACCGCGCACCGTATTTTCGAGCCTCGTAACTCGCACCCGCAACGACCCCACGCGCACCGAGGCCGCCGACCAACACCGGCCGACCCCGAAGGTCGCCGGGTGAGCTGCTCGGCGGACGCGAAGAACGCGTCGAGGTCCAGGTGAAGGACCCAGCGCCGGTTCGCGGCGGTGGTCATCATCCCAGGTTAGAGGGACACGCCGACACACTCGCTCCCGGGCGTTCGTACACGCAAGGACGATGCAAGGGTCGCGCAAGGGCCATGCAATCGGGTGCACGAACAGTGGCATCAGCAACCACGATCCGAAGGGCACCACACATGAATCATTCGACTCCCCCTGCCATCGAGGCCGACGGGCTGGTCAAACGCTTCGGCGCATTCACTGCCGTCGACGGCGTCAGCCTCACTGTCCCGACCGGCTCCGTCTACGGGGTGCTCGGCCCCAACGGCGCGGGCAAGACCACGACCATCCGTATGCTCGCCACATTGCTGCGACCGGACGCCGGTAGCGCCCGCGTTTTCGGCCACGACGTCGTCGCGGAACCGACGGCTGTACGTTCACTGGTCGGCGTCACCGGGCAGTACGCGTCGGTCGACGAGGATTTGACCGCGACCGAGAACCTGATGATCTTCGCGCGCCTGCTGGGTTTGAGCCGCACGGACTCCCGGCGGAAGACCCGAGAGCTGCTCGAGGAGTTCGCGCTCGAGGACGCCGCGAGCAAATCACTGAAGTACTTCTCCGGCGGTATGCGCCGTCGCCTCGACCTGGCCGCCAGCCTCATCTCGCAGCCGCCGCTGCTGTTCCTCGACGAGCCGACCACCGGGCTCGACCCGCGTACCCGCGCTCAGATGTGGGACACGATCCGCCGGCTCGTCGCCGAAGGTTCCACGGTGCTCCTGACCACGCAGTACCTGGACGAGGCAGACCAGCTCGCCGATCGGATCGCGGTGATCGATCACGGCCGCGTGATCGCCGACGGCACCGCCGACGAGTTGAAGCGTCGGTCGGAATTTCGTCGCTGCACCTGTCCCTGGTCGACCGCGCAGACGTCGAAGCGACCCGCTCGCTCCTCGCCGAAGCACTGGGGGTCGAGGTCGCCGTCAGCCCCGAGGCCGCCCGGCTCACCGCGCCACTGACCGACACCTCGATCACCCCCGAGTTGCTGATCCGTTTGCGCGACAACGGCATCGTCGTCGACGAGATCACGGTAAGCAAACCCAGTCTGGACGAAGTGTTCCTGACCATCACCGGGCACGGCGCCGATCCGGTGGCCACCTCAGAGAACGAATCGAGCGCAGCATGACCACGACTCTTGCCACCGAACGACCCGGCATCACACCCCGTCCGCTCCCCACCGCGCGCCACGTCGGACTGCGCGACACCGTGACCCAGTCCTTGACGATGGGTTATCGCGGACTCGTCAAGGTCAAGCACAATCCCGAGCAGCTGTTCGACGTCGTGATCCAGCCGGTCATCTTCACGCTGATGTTCACCTACATCTTCGGTGGAGCCATTGCCGGCGACGTCGCGTCATATCTTCCGATCATCATTCCGGGCATCCTGGTCCAGACCGTGATCACCGCGTCGGTCGTGACCGGCACCCAACTGCGCGAAGACATGGACAAGGGAGTCTTCGACCGCTTCAAATCCCTTCCCATCGCGCGGATCTCGCCCCTGGCGGGCGCCCTGCTCTCGGACATAGTCCGGTACGCGATTGCAACGACGATCACCTTCGCCATGGGGTACGCGATGGGATTCCGACCGGAAGGGGGCATCATCGGTGTCGTGGCCGCCGGCCTTCTGGTCGTCGTGTGCGCCTTTTCGATCAGCTGGATCTTCGCGCTGATGGGTGTGCTGATGAACAAGGCGTCGGCTGTGCAAGGCATCTCGATGCTCGTGCTGTTCCCGCTGACATTCATGTCCAACGCATTCGTACCCGCCGACACGATGCCGGGCTGGATGCAGACATTCGTGAGCATCAACCCGGTCTCACACCTGGTGACGGCCGTCCGAGATCTGGTGAACAACGGTCAGGTCGGGATGCCCCTGGTGTGGTCGCTGGTCGGTGCCGCGATCATCGTGGCGGTGTTCGCACCACTGGCAGTACGCGCGTACATGCGCAAGGCGTGATGCCGGCCAACCTCCCGCGGGTAGTGCAGGACCCCGGTGGTCCTGCACTACCCGCGGTCACCGAGCGCCTCGAGGATCAACGGTCGTGCGTGATGACGGGGCAGTCCCGCAACCGCGGCGAGTGCCTCTTCGACGCGCACGGCGCCGAGCGTGACACGGGCCCGGTCCAGATGCCGCGACACCTTCATCGACGGAAAGTCCTGCCGCGGAATTGCTCTCGTGGACAACGCCAGCAATCGCAATCCACTCTCGGATCCGTCGCGACATCGAAACTGCCGAGCGC
The DNA here is from genome assembly GCA_001312645.1 of Rhodococcus sp. JCM 9791. Taxonomy (GTDB): domain Bacteria; phylum Actinomycetota; class Actinomycetes; order Mycobacteriales; family Mycobacteriaceae; genus Rhodococcus. The sequence continues at coordinate 7,741 of BBEG01000122.1, read as the reverse complement.
GCACGCCACTGCCCCGATCTGGGGGAGGTCGCGGTGACCCTCCTGACCGAGGTCTTCCCTCATCCTCGTTCCGAGCCAGTCGACGACGTCCCGTGCTTCGGCTGCGCGACCGGCGAGCACATGAGCGCCGATGGTCGCCGACACGACCAGCGTCCCGAATGGGTCGGGAACGTCGTCGATGGCTGTGTCCGGCCATCCCATCAGCGCGAGCGCGGACCGGTAGCCACACAGTCCGGCGTCGATGTCACCGGATGCCAGGTCCACCTCGCGCGACTCGCGGAGAGTGCTGCCGTTCCCTGATTCCGATCATGCACGGTTGTGTCGTCGGGGTCGCCGACCTGATCCAGCTCGCGGCGCGCCTCGTCGACGCGACCCAGACCGACCAGCGCAGCAGCAATATAGCTGTGCAGGGCCGCAGACTCGTCGTACGCGTGCAGTTCCCGCAACTGTTCGGCACCGTCACGGTAGTAGGCCACCGCCTCCTCGTAACGGCCCGACTGCGCAGCGATGCTGCCGAGGTGCTGGTTCACCATCGACACCGTCCACTCCTCCCCCGCCGCCAGGGCGAGCTCGAGCGCCGCCCGCCCGTCGATTCCGGAGCCGTACAGGTCTCCGTTGTTCTCCCTCAGGTTGGCCCGCACTATCAGTGCAGCGCCACGTGACGCCCGATCGGGATGTCGCACCGCGACGGCCAGCGCACGCGCGACCCCCCGCCCGGACACCGGAAGCACCAGCAGCGCGGTGGCGGTGCCGATCATGGGATCGAGATCGTCTCGGGTCCGGACGATTTCGCGGAGCCGGATTCGGGTGAAGGCAAGCTCGCGGCTGATGCCGCTGAACGACAGGACAGTGGCGACGAGCAGGTAACTCAATGCGAGGAGGTTTCCCGGTACTGCACGGGCTCTCGCGTCCCGGGGATCGAGGTCGAGGATTCGGGGAGACCAGGCGAGCACCTCCGAGTGCGTGCCGCGCAACGTCCAGAGCATGCCGAGGACCGGGAACACCGTCAGCGCCACCCGGTCCTGCCCGCCACTGAGCGCCTGTCTCAACACGGCGAGCAGGTTGTCGTGCTCGGTATCGACCTCGCGCGAGACGGCAGTCTGGTCGCCGTCGAGGAACCTGCGCACGGCACCGCGCAGAACTGTTCCGCCCAGTCGAACGTCCGGTCGAGGACGACAACCTCTTCGTCGCCGCGGGCCAGCTGTTCCTCTCCGAACTCGCGGACGGTTTCGAGCATGAGATACCGCAGACCTGCTCGTTCCTCGACGACGGTGAGCATCGACTGGGCTACCAGCCCCTCGACCGCGAATGCCGCATCGGCGACCTCACCCCACTGCGCGACGGTGACGGCGGCATCGAGTGTGAAGCCGGCCGGGAACCTGCACAACCGGCGCAGCGCCGCCCGCTGGTCGGGTTCGAGGAGATTCCAGCTCCACTCGATGACCGCATACAGGGTGCGGTGTCGGTGGGGCGAGGTGCGGTCCCCCGAGCGCAGCAGTGTGAACCGGTCGGTGAGCCGGGCATTGATGTCCTCGACCGTCATGGTGCGCACCCTCGCGGCGGCCAGTTCGATCGCGAGCGGAAGACCGTCGAGAGTGCGGCAGAGCCGTGCCACTTCCGCGGGATCCAGCCGCACCGACGGGCGCACGGCCTTCGCGCGGATACTGAACAGTTCCGTTGCCGGTGACCCGCTCTCCGCGATGTCCAGCGGAGACAGCGGGTATACGGCCTCGGCGGTGATCGCCATCGGAGCGCGACTCGTGGCGAGCACTGTCAGCTGCCCACTGGCTGCGACCAGGTCCGCAACGACCTCGGCAACGTCGTCGATCAGGTGTTCGCAGTTGTCGACGATCAGCAGCGACGGACGTGACGAGAGTGCCTCTCGCAACCTGTCACGCGCGTCGTGTACCCGTGCTCTGGTCAACACCGTCCCGGGAGTCAGCTCGACCTCACCGATCCCGAGGACGGAGCTGATCGCGGCGACCACGTCGGCGCCGCTGCGCAACGGAGCAAGCTCGACCAGCGCAACCGGGATTTCTCGTGCCGCCCGAAGTCCGATCTCGTGCGCGAGACGGGTTTTTCCGGTGCCACCCGGACCGAGCACGGTGACCACGCGCGCATCTGTCATCAGGCGCTCGACTTCGGCCAGATCTGCCTCGCGCCCGAGCAGAGCATTGGGCGCTGCGCGCAGTCCGGCGGAACGCGGACTCGTCGCTGCCGCACCATGTTCCGGTTCGAGCGCGCGATGCGTCCGCGCGGGTGTTTCCGCATCGACCGCCGGTGCCGAGGCGAACCTCGGTGACTCCCCCTTCAGGATCGCCGTATTGAGATCGACCAACCGGGGGAGGGATCGGCACCGAGCCGGTCGGCAAGTCTGGTGCGGAGTCCGGCAAACACCTCGAGGGCTTCGCTATCGAGCCCGAGGCCAGAAAGCACCAGCATCAACTGGCCGTGGACCTGTTCGTCGACGGGCGCCCGCACAGCGGCCGCACGAGCCAGCGGCAACGCCTGCTCCAGCTCGCCCATCGCAACTGTCGCGGCGAGTTCCACTGCATCGAGAGCTGCGGCGCGGGCGGTGGCCTCATCGGCGATCTCGCGTGCGAGGTCACCTATCGCCAGATCCGCACCCCGGCTCGCCGCGCCACAGCCCGCGCCATCCCGCGCGGTGGCCACGGCACCGGAGAGATCTCCGTCCGCACGCTGTTGCTGCGCGCGTTGCTCGCACACCCGCACCAATGTCAGATCCACCTGCATCCGGTCGAGGACGAGTCGATACCCGGCGGGGCCCTTCTCGAGCACACCCTCGGGTAGCGCCGCACGGAGCCGGGAGATCTGGGTGTGCAACGCGTTCGTCGGCGAGCGCGGCGGCTCGTCGCCCCACACTTCTTCGATCAACGACTGGGAACTGCACGCGCGACCGGGCCTACGTGCCAGCGCCGCGAGGAGACTGCGGGCACGCAGGCCCGGCAGTGGGATCAGGTCGCCGCCACGTCGCGTAGCCACCTCACCGAGCAGGGCCACCTCGACACCGGTGGCTGTAGCCATGACGAGGTCGTTCGAATCGCTGTGCACTGTCGCCAATGCTAGCGACCGCCACCGACGGAAGACATCTCACGGCCGGCTCCAGAACTCCTGGATCATCGTGGTGAGTAGATCGGGGTCGAGCAGCAGCGGGGAGATGCGGCCGGTACCACGCACTGCCGCTGCTCGCGCATCATCGAATCCATCGCATGCAGCATCGAGCACGGTGAGCGGTACGGAAGGAGTCCACCATCGCCTGCGCACGGGCTGGATGTGCCGCGACGTCGGAGCTGGTCAACGACCTCGAACAGCGGTGGTCCGCGATCGCAGGACCGGAGCTGAAACAGCAGTATCCCCGGAAGGCACAGGGCCTCCCGGGGATACCGGGTCGATCAGCGACCGGGATCTTCGCTTGTCTCCGCGTAAATCACGCCTTGGTGATGGACACGCGCACACCCTCGCCGAGTTCGATCGGATCGTTCTCCGCCGCGGTGAGTTCGAACGTCGTTGCGAGGACCTCGCCGGCGATAAGATCGCGGTGGCGGGCAGCCCAATCAGCGCGCTCCGCCGGAGCCTCGAACCGCACGGAGATCCGGTCCGACACGTCGAGCCCGAGGTTGCGTCGCGCGTCCTGCAGTTCGCGGATGCGGTCCTTCGCCCAACCCTCGGCCTCGAGTTCCTCGGTGACCGTCGAATCGAGAACCACGAGTCCGGCACCGCCGGGCAAGGCAGCAGTCGACTCCGGCTCGGCGGCAACGAGGCGTGTGGTGAACTCCTCCGGAAGGAGTTCGATGCCCGCAGCGGTGACGGTACCGTCCGCGTTCTCGCTCCAGTCGCCGGACTTGACCGCCTTGATCACCTTCTGGACGTCCTTGCCGAGCCTCGGACCTGCCGCGCGAGCATTGACGACGACCTCGAAGCGTCCGTGTGACTCGACGTCATCGGTCAGAACGACCTCCTTGACGTTGACCTCGTCCTTCAGCAGATCGACGAACGACTCCAACGCGGCGGAACCGGGGGTGGCCACGGTGACCTGCGGCAAGGGCAGACGCACTCGCAGTTGCTGGGCCTTACGCAGCGACAGCACGGTCGAACACACGGACCGCACGTTGTCCATCGCCGACACCAGTTCGGGATCGGCCGGCAGTTCGGTGGCCGTCGGCCAGTCGGCCAGATGCACGGAGCGACCACCGGTCAGGCCACGCCAGATCACCTCGGTCGCCAATGGCAACAGGGGGGCCGCAAGTCTTGTGACCACCTCGAGCACCGTGTGCAGGGTGTCGATCGCATCGGGGTCCTCATCCCAGAACCGCGACCGAGACCGACGCACGTACCAGTTGGTCAGCGCGTCACAGAAGGTCCGGACCTCGTCGCAGGCACCCGCGATGTCGATCACATCGAGTGCCTCGGTGACGGTGTCGCGGGTCTCGGCGAGCTTGGCCAGGATGTACCGATCGAGCACATTGGACGAGTCGGTGCGCCACGTGCCTGCTTTCGGCGCATAGAGCTGCAGGAAGCTCCACGCGTTCCACAGCGGCAGCAGGGCCTGCCGCACACCCTCGCGGATGCCCTGCTCCGTCACGACGAGGTTGCCGCCGCGCAGGATCGGCGACGACATGAGGAACCAGCGCATCGCATCGGAGCCATCGCGCGCGAACACCTCGTTGACATCCGGATAGTTGCCCTTGGACTTGCTCATCTTGAGCCCGTCCTCACCGAGGACGATGCCGTGCGCCGCGACGCACTTGAACGCCGGTCGATCGAAGAGCGCCGTCGCCAGGACATGCAGGGTGTAGAACCATCCGCGGGTCTGCCCGTTGTACTCGACGATGAAATCACCCGGGTAATGGGAATCGAACCACTCGGTGTTCTCGAACGGGTAATGCACCTGCGCGAACGGCATCGAACCCGACTCGAACCAGCAGTCGAGGACCTCCGGCACGCGACGCATCGTCGACTTCCCGGTCGGATCGTCCGGGTTGGGTCGGGTCAGCTGATCGATCATCGGCCGGTGCAGATCATTCGGGCGCACGCCGAAATCGCGCTCCAGCTCGTCGAGGGAACCGTAGACGTCGAGCCGGGGATACTCGGGGTCGTCGGACACCCACGCGGGGATCGGACTGCCCCAGTAGCGGTTCCGGCTGATGTTCCAGTCACGGGCACCCTCGAGCCACTTACCGAACTGGCCGTCGCGGATGTGCTCGGGAACCCAGGTGATCTCCTGGTTCAGTTCGACCATGCGGTCGCGGAACCGAGTGACAGCCACGAACCATGACGGCACGGCCATGTAGATCAGCGGCTGACCTGAACGCCACGAGTGCGGATAGGAATGCTCGATCGTCTCGTGCCGCAAGAGTTTTCCGGCAGCCTTGAGGTCCTTGATGATGACGGGGTTCGCGTCGAAGACCTGCATGCCCTCGTAGGGCGGCACCATCGAGGTGAACTTGCCGCCGGGATCGAGCGGCTGCACCAGTTCGATGCCGTTGCGCTGACAGTACTCCATGTCCTCTTCACCGAACGCCGGTGCGAGGTGGACGATTCCGGTTCCGGACTCGGTGGTCACGTAGTCGGCGGCGATCACCTGGTGGGCGTTCTCACGGCCCACGAAGAAGTCGAAGGGTGGCTCGTATGCGAGGCCCACGAGATCGGAACCGGCATACTCGGCCAGCACCTCGGCTGGTCGCCCAGCTCGCGGGCGTAGTGACCGAGCCGGTCCTTCGCCAGCAGGTAGGTCTTCGCCTGATCGTCCTCACCCGCGCGGACCGAGACATAGGTGACCGCAGGGTGCACCGCGATCGCGAGATTCGACGGCAAGGTCCACGGAGTCGTCGTCCAGATCAGGGCGTTGGCCCCGTCCAGTTCGGTTCCCGGCGCACGCAGCACCATGTCGACGGTGACCGCCGGGTCCTGCCGCATCTTGTACGCGTCGTCGAGCCGGGTCTCCTGGTTCGACAGCGGCGTCTGCTCGTACCAGCTGTAGGGCAGCACGCGGAAACCCTGATAGATCAGGCCCTTGTCGTACAGCGATTTGAACGCCCACATGACCGACTCCATGAAGTCCAGGTCGAGCGTCTTGTAGTCGTTGTCGAAGTCCACCCAGCGGGCCTGGCGGGTGACGTAGTCACGCCACTCACCGGTGTACCGCAGCACCGACTGCTTGCAGTACGCATTGAACTCGGCAAGTCCCATGGTGTCGATCTCGGACTTGTCCTTGATGCCGAGCTGCTTCTCGGCTTCGAGTTCGGCAGGCAGCCCATGGGTGTCCCACCCGAATCGACGGTCGACCTTCTTGCCGCACATCGTCTGGAATCGCGGAACCACGTCCTTGACATAGCCGGTGAGCAGATGTCCGTAATGCGGAAGGCCGTTGGCGAACGGGGGGCCGTCGTAGAAGACGAACTCCTCGGCGCCCTCACGATTGGCGATGGAGGCCTTGAAAGTGTCGTCCTCGTCCCAGCGCGCGAGCACGCGTTCCTCGAGATCCGGGAAGTCGACACCGGCATCCTTGGCCACACCGTAGTCGACCTTCGGATACCCGCCGGTCGCTGCAGTGGAATTCTCGTTCTCGGTCACCGCGTGGCTCCTCCGTGCCTCAACTCCTCGGCACGGGGACGATCACTGCGCATTCTGCGCGGTCACCGCGGTACCACCCCGCTTGCACGCCACGGAAGCCTCCGCGGGTGCCTCTTCATTCGGGCTGTCACGGGCCCTACCCGTTCGGTTCTACTGAGCGCCTTGCGAGTGCATCCGCATTCGCTCGGCACCGTTCTTCCGAAGGCTCCCCGGTGATAGCCGGATCGACACCATCCCGCACGCGCGGGAAACAGCACTACAGGTACTGACCTCTACCGAACAGTACTCGTGATGACCATTGTAGGCAGTGCTGGTCATTCTCGTGAATCGTGCTGCTCGTCGCCTCGCATGTGCCGCGCACTCGGCGTGGCGCGCCGACGGGTGCGTTGCTCCGGAGGCGCCGAATCCCGGGACGTGAGCGAACTCGCGAGGAGGATCACTCCGCCGACGACGCACACTGCGATACAACCCCAGGCCCACGCGATGGATCCGGTCATCAAGGCAATGACGAGAAGACCGAATCCGATCGCTGCGAGTACCAACGTCACGACGAGCACGACACCTCCTCAACCGAGGTGCGGACCAGGCCCGGGGCCTCGCTCAGCTGTTGCCTTTGGCAAAGGACGACGAACCGAACGACGACGAGTTGGACTGGTTGAACGCATCCGCACCGCTGTCCACCGGCACCGCGGAACCGCGCTGCTCGAGCTCCTCCAGCTGCGATTCGAGGTACGACTTCAGGCGCACGCGGTATTCACGCTCGAACGTCTTGAGGCGTTCGATCCGATCTTCGAGAACGGAGCGCTGCTGATTGATCGTCGCCATGATCTCGGTGTGTTTCTTCTCGGCGTCCGCCTGAAGACCGTCGGCCTTCTCCTTGGCCTGACGGAGCTGCGTCTCGGACCGTGTACGTGCGTCGGAGAGCATCGCGTCGGACTTCTGGCGGGCATCGGCGATCATGGCCTCGCTGCGCGTACGAGCATCCGAGACGAGCTGCTCGGAGTTCGTGCGAGCGTTGCGCACCAACTCCTCGGCTTCGGTCTTGGCATCGCCGGTGAGACGATCGGCCATCTCCTGCGCAAGGCCGAGCACCTTCGCCGCCTGCATGCTCGCATCGCCACTGGTCGGCGCAGCGCCGCAACCGGAG
>BBEG01000121.1 GCA_001312645.1 Rhodococcus sp. JCM 9791 | reverse complement strand
CAGCAGGGCGGAACCCGCCGGGAGCGCCGTGCCGCCGCACGCAAGGACGCCAAGTCGAATCGGCACGGCTGAAAAAGCCCGGCAGACGGCGCTCAGCCGAGCCACAGGGTCGTGATGACCCATCCGTGACGAGTATGTCCGCGCGCTGGTGTGCGCACAATTCGTCCGGCCATCGCGAACACACGATGCCCGCGCGCGTAGGACCCGAACAGTTCTGCCGTGCGGGCATCGATCGTCTGCAGGCGTGCGCGCAGCACGACGGCCGAGTCCGCTTCGGCTCGAGCACGACGCGCTGCTCCGAATGTCGTGACCAGCGCCGGTGTGAGGACCGTTGCGAGTTGAGTGTCGGGTCGGCGGCCGTCCACGACTTCGAGGACGAGCCTCACTGCGCGGTCTGCGAAACGGTGCGCGCTCGGATCGACGTTCCAGTTCTGCGCGATTCCACGGAGGAGCGCGGTCGAAGTCGATCCGCGGCGAGACGAGTTCGTCCGGACCGGCCGGAGTGCGGTGTGGTCCGGCGTAGGGCATGCGGGCGGTGCGCGGCGCAGGACTCCTGCACCGGGGGCTCGAAATGTGGAACGGGTCGGATGAAGCGGCTCGACTGTGGACGTGACATGGGCAGGACTCCCGGAGCATCGACTGGCACCGGCCGGCGACCGCCGGTCGGTGGGGGGCTCCGGGAGAGGACGGAACCAGGCACATCGTGACATATCGTCGCGCAGGCGGCTCGATGACACGGGTGCCACCCACGATGTTCCCCGCGCGTCGATGGATGAGTTGGCCGTACTCTTCAGTATCGGTGCGGGATCGGAAGATGCCGACGGGATCGAGGGGGCGCTTCGCTATGACGAGCCGCATGACGGCACAGGACGCATCGTTCTATTACCTGGAGACCAGCAACACGCCGATGCACATCGGATCGTTGGCCATCCTCGAACCACCGGAAGGCGGACTCGACTACGAGAACGTCGTCCGCCTCGTCGAGAAACGCCTCCCCGAAGTCACGAGGTACCGGCAGAAGGTCCGCGAAGTCGCTTTCGGTATGGCGCGTCCGGTCTGGGTGGACGATCGGGACTTCGATATCACCTATCACGTGCGACGCTCGGCACTGCCCCGGCCGGGATCGGATGAGCAACTGTTCGATCTGATCGCGCGTCTGATCTCCCGTCCACTCGATCGCACCCGCCCCCTGTGGGAGATGTATCTCGTCGAGGGCCTCGCCGACGGCAGGGCAGCGCTGTTCACCAAATCCCACTCCTCCCTCGTCGACGGTGAGAGCTCCCTCGAGATCGGGCAGGTGCTCTTCGACCGCGCTCCTGAGCCGCGCGAAGTCCCCGAAGAACTCTGGATGCCCGAGCAGGAACCGTCGGACACCGCACTGCTGGTGGGTGCATTCGCAAGCCTGGTGGCGCGGCCCGGTGAGGGCGTGACTGCCGTGCGCACGGCACTCGGTGATCTCGCGTCGACGGTCGCGGAGACGATCGATGTGGTGGGCAGGCTCGCGAGAACTGCTGCGCAGTCCGCACCGGAATCGCCGTTGAACGCATCGATCTCCCGCAGCCGCCGGTTCACTGTCGTGCAATCCGATCTCGTGCCCTATCGGAAGATTCATGCGCGTTACGGATGCACGATCAACGACGTGGTTCTCGCTGTCATCGCGGGTGCGTTGCGTTACTGGCTGTTGTCGCGTGGGGAACCACTCACCGAGGCGGCCACGGTGCGCGCGATGGTGCCGATGTCGGTGTATACACAGGAGCCGGAGGGGCCTGTCGGTGACGGCGACACCATCCAGGTTCATCCTCAGGGCGAGGTGTCGTCCTTCCTGGTGGATCTGCCGGTGGGTGAACCGAACGCGGTGGTGCGCCTGTCCCACATCTCACACGCGGGCGAGGCGTATTCGAGGCAACGGCGGCGGATCGCAGCGCAGACGATGATCCGTTTGTCGGGCTTCGCGCCGGCTACGATGCACGCGGTGGGAGCGCGGGTCGCGTCGGGGTTCTCGCAGCGGATGTTCAATCTCATGATCACCAATGCACCGGGTCCCCAGCACCCGTTGTATCTGGCGGGAGCTCGCGTTCTCGCAATGTATCCGGTGTCGCCGTTGCTGAAGACCCAGGCGCTCAGCGTTGCGCTCACTTCGTACGACGGCAACATCTACTACGGTTTGAATGCAGACCGCGATGCCATGCCCGACGTGGATGTCCTCGCATCGTTGTTGCACGAATCGCTCGAGGAGTTGTTGGATGCCAGTAGGTGAGAAGTGACGCGAGTCTATGTACCGGCGACGCTCGCGATGTTGCAGCGGCTCGTGGCCGAAGGTGAACTCGATCCGGTGAGTCGGACGGCGTTCGCCGTGACGGCGAGCCTTCGCGAGGCGTATACGGCGGGCGACGACGATGAGCTGGCCGAGGTCGCGATGGCAGAGGCCGCTAGAGCGTCGCTGCGATTGCTCGCGGCAGAGGAGGACGACGCGACGTTCGGACCCCGGCGGGTTGTCATCGCGGCCGACGTCGACGATGCGAAACCCCGCCCCGATCTCGACGACGCGGTGGTCAGGCTCGCCGCGGCGGTCTCGATGTCGGATCTCGCGTCGGTCCACGTCGATCTGGGTGCGGCAGAGAGTGATGTTGCGCGTGCCGTGGCGGTGATCGATGCGGCCGATCTCGGTGACGAGGAAGCGGAGTTCGTTCTCGGTGACGCGGAAGATCATGAACTCGCATGGTATGCGGCTCAGGAATTGCCGTTCTTGCTCGAACTGCTCTGACGATCTTCTTGCGTTCCCGGAACCTACGCTACCGTAGCTTCTGTTAACCTACGGTGGCGTAGGAATCGGTGAGGAGAAGGTGTCGGATGGGTTTGAAGGAATGGATCGAGAAGCCGGCGGCTCATGTCGTGGCCTCGGAGCGGTCCCTGTCCAATCTGGTGCGCGGCACCGTGGCGCGCATGACTACGCCGTTGCTGCCCGACGACTACCTGCACCTGGTCAATCCGCTCTGGTCGGCACGTGAACTCCGTGGCCGGATCGTCGAGGTGCGTTCCGAGACGGAAGACTCCGCCACGATCGTGATCCGGCCGGGGTGGGGTTTCGACTTCGGATACGAGCCCGGCCAGTACGTCGGTATCGGCCTGCACATCGAGGGGCGTTGGCACTGGCGTTCGTATTCGCTGACGTCCACGCCGGTTCGCGACGACAAGCTCATCTCGATCGCGGTGAAGGCGATGCCCGAGGGGTTCCTCTCCAGTCACCTCGTCAATGGTGTTCCGGACGGGACCGTGATCCGGCTGGCGGCCCCCCAGGGTGATTTCGTTCTTCCTGATCCGCCCCCGGAGAAGATCCTCTTCATCACCGCCGGTAGTGGAATCACACCCATCATGTCGATGCTCCGGACGCTCGATCGACGATCGGGCGAGCGAGGTGCGGCGATCTCCGATGTGGTCCACATCCATTCGGCGCCCACTCCCGACAGCGTGATGTTCCGTTCCGAACTGGAACGGTTCGATGCGACGCACGATCGGTTCCAGTCCCATGTCCGGTTCACGCGCGAGCAGGGCAAGTTCGCTCTGTCGGCTCTCGACGACGTGTGCCCCGACTGGCGTGAGCGCACCGTCTGGGCGTGCGGGCCCCAAGCGATGCTCGACGATATCTCTGCGTTCTGGAAGGACGCGGGCATCGAGGAAAAGCTGCATCTCGAGCGTTTCGCGGTCAGTCGTGCCGATACTTCGGGCTCCGGCGGCACGGTCACCTTTGCGAAGTCCGGCAAGACCGTCACCGTGGACGGCGCGACCACCCTGCTCGAAGCGGGGGAGAGTGTCGGTGCTCTCATGCCCTTCGGCTGCCGCATGGGAATCTGTCAGACTTGTGTAGTGCCGTTGGAGAAAGGGCACATCGTCGACCTCCGGTCGGGCAAGGAACATGCAGAAGGCGAACGTGTCCAGACTTGTATTTCCGCGGCGGCGGGCGACTGCACGCTCGACGCCTGACCGCGTCGTTCACCACAGGGGGAAGGGCCCCGTTTGGCTATCAGTGATATCAGGGAGTTCGCGCATCTGACGGATGCCGACGTCGAGGCACTCGGGCGTGAGTTCGACGCCATACGCAGCGATGTCGAGCGCTCGCGCGGTGTGCGCGATGCGCGCTACATACACAACACCATCCGGCTGCAGCGGACGCTCGAGGTCGTCGGGCGCGTGGCGCTGTTCCGGTCGCGAGATCGGGCGTGGTGGTGGCTGGGGACGACCATGCTGTCTCTGTCGAAGATCATCGAGAACATGGAGCTCGGGCACAATGTGATGCACGGGCAGTGGGATTGGATGAACGACCCCGAGATCCACTCGACGTCCTGGGAGTGGGATCAGACAGGGCCGTCCGAGCATTGGAAGCGCGCACACAACTACGCGCACCATACCTACACGAACATCGTGGGCATGGATGACGACGTCGGATTCGGCATCCTACGGATGACCCGCGACGAGAAGTGGCGTCCGATCAACCTCCTGCAGCCGGTAGCGAACGTGATTCTCGCTGCGGGCTTCGAATGGGGCATCGCGCTGCACGACCTGACGGCGGCGAAGGACCTTGCCGGTGTGCCTCATGCACAATGGAATTCGGAGCCGAACAAGGAATTCGCTGTCAAGGCGGGTAAGCAGATCCTCAAGGACTGCGTCCTCTTTCCCGCAGTCACGGGTCCCGCATGGCGCTCGACGCTGAAAGCGAACCTTACGGCGAACGTCGTTCGTAACCTCTGGGCGTACGCGGTGATCTTCTGCGGGCACTTCCCGGACGGTGCGGAGAAGTTCACACCCGACCAATTCGAGCAGGAGACGCGCGCACAGTGGTATCTGCGTCAGTTGCTCGGTAGCGCGAACATCTCAGGGGGCAAGGTCATGGGATTCATGACCGGCAATCTGAGCTATCAGATCGAACATCACCTGTTCCCGGATCTGCCGAGCAATCGGTATCCCGAGATCGCTGCCCGGGTCCGTGCATTGTGCGGCAAATACGACCTGCCCTACACGACCGGATCGTTGGGGCGTCAGTACTGGCTCGCCCTGCGGACGATTCACAAGCTTGCTCTTCCCGACCGATTCTTGACAGCGACATCCGACGATGCGCCCGAGACGTCGTCCGAGCGCAAGTTCCGGGACGTGCGCGCGAATGTGGGACTACCGGCCATCACCACGGACCCGATCACGGGTCGGCGACGGGGTTTGCTCACTGCGCTGCGGGCGCACGCGGAGCACGCTGTCGCGGCACGACGCACGAAGGCTGCTGTGCGACATGGGAAGACGGTCGCGGCCAGCAGTTCGTGATTCCTGTCACAGCTGGAAATCCGACAACCTACGGGATCGTAACCTACGGTAGGGTAGGTGCATGGCGATTTCGGATGTCAAGGAATACGCGCACCTCACGGAGGAAGACGTCGAGGCCATCGGCCGCGAACTCGACGCGATCAGGCGCGATGTAGAAGAGTCGCGCGGTGAGCGCGACGCCCGGTACGTCCGCAACACCATCCGGTTGCAGCGTGGTCTCGAGATCGGCGGACGCGTAGTTCTCCTCGGCTCGCGGAAGCGTCCGCTCTGGCTGCTGGGGACGACCATGCTGTCTCTGTCGAAGATCATCGAGAACATGGAGCTCGGGCACAATGTGATGCACGGGCAGTGGGATTGGATGAACGACCCGGAGGTGCACTCGGCAAACTGGGAGTGGGACAACGCCGATCCGTCCGCGCATTGGAAAGTCACCCATAACCACCATCACCACAAGTACACCAACATCCTCGGCATGGACGACGACGTCGGATACGGCGTGCTCCGGGTGACCCGCGATCAGCGCTGGAAGCCGTACTACCTCGGCAACGTCGCCTACAATGCGATCCTTGCGTCGCTGTTCCAGTACGGCATCGCGATTCAGTTGCTCGAGCTCGGCAAGGTCCTCCAGGGCCGCGACGATCGCGAGAAGACGAAGGCGCTGAGTAAAGAGGTGCTCGCCAAGATCGGCAAGCAGAACCTCCGCGACTATGTCGTCTACCCAGCGCTGACCGGCAAGGCGTGGAAGTCCACGATCAAGGCCAACGCCACCGCCAACTTCGTTCGCAACCTGTGGACCAACGCGGTGATCTTCTGCGGTCACTTCCCGGACGGGGCCGAGAAGTTCACCAAGCAGGACATCGAGACGGAAACCCATGCCGAGTGGTACCTGCGCAGATGCTGGGCTCGGCGAACATTTCGGGCGGCAAGGTCATGGACTTCATGACGGGCAACCTGAGCTATCAGATCGAGCACCACATCTACCCGGACCTGCCGTCGAATCGGTATGCCGAGATCGCCGTGCGAGTGCGTCAACTGTGCGACAAGTACGACCTGCCGTACACCACCGGTCCGCTCGCAGTGCAGTACGGGAAGGCATGGCGCACCATCGCCAAGCTGTCGCTGCCCGACAAGTACCTCAAGGACACGCGCGACGCAGCGCCCGAAACTGCATCCGAGCTGGGTTTCGGCGGAGTCACCGAAGTGGATCCGATGACGGGTCGCCGACGAGGTCTGGCGACCGCCATCGAGAACAAGCGTAAACGCGGTCTCGTCCGTCGCGTGCTCGGTATGCGCTGACAGGGAACACCACAGAAGTAGGGCCCGACCTCGTCGAACGAGGTCGGGCCCTACTTCGTGCAGGGTGCCCCGAACCGGGAGTGCAGGTCTACCAGGATTCGTTCGTGGCCAGCGCGGCCAGCAGGTCCCGGACTGCCATTGCGCGGCGCAAGGATTGGCCTTCCAATGTGTCGAGTGCACACTCCGGGTCGGCCGGCGGTCCGAGGTGGTTGCACCCACGCGGACATTGTTCGACGCCACCGCGAGATCGGTGAATGCGCCGATGACGTCGTCGGGTTCGATGTGCGCGAGCCCGAACGATCGAATGCCGGGTGTGTCGACGACCCAGCCGCCGTCGGGGAGCGGCAGGGCCACGGACTGCGTGGACGTATGGCGTCCCTTGCCGACTCCGGACACGACGCCGGTGGCGCGTGCGGCGTCGGGGACGAGCCGATTCACCAGGGTGGATTTACCCACCCCGGAATGGCCGATCAGCGCCGTCACACGGCCCTGCAGCAGCGCGGTCAGCTCGGTGAGATCGTCGCCCTGTCCGGCGAGCATCACCGGAACGGCGAGGTCCGCGAAGTGCGCGGCGAACTCGTCTGGATCGGCCAGGTCGCTCTTCGTCAGGCACAGTACCGGGGTCAACCCGCCCGTGTACGCGGCCACCAGCGCGCGCTCGACAAGACCGGTACGGGGCGGAGGATCGGCCAGTGCGACCACGATCAGCAGGTGTGAAGCGTTGGCCACCACGACCCGCTCGTACGGATCGGTGTCGTCCGCGGTGCGGCGCAGCACGGTGCTCCGGTCGTCCACGCGCACGATCCGGGCGAGGGTGTCGGGGCGTCCCGACAGGTCGCCGACCACACCCACCTGATCTCCGACGACGATGGGGGTCCGGCCCAATTCTCGGGCGCGCATAGTGGTGACGGCACGATCTGGATCTCCGCCCAGGACCACACCCCAGCGGCCCCGGTCGACGGAGACGACCATGCCGTCCATCGCGTCGCGGTGAGCCGGCCGATCCTTGGTTCGCGGGCGCGATCCTCTACCCGGGCGGACCCGGACGTCGGACTCGTCGTACTGCCGCGGTTTCAGGAGCGGACTCCCGTCAACATCGATTCCCACATGGTTTCGAATCCGGGCAGTGTCTTGGCCGTCGTACCGATGTCCTCGACCTCGACCCCGTCGATCATCAGACCGACGATCGCACCGGCCGTCGCCATCCGGTGGTCGGCATAGGAACGCCACACCCCGCCGTGCAGCGGCGTCGGTTCGATACGCAGGCCGTCGTCGGTCTCGGTGACGGTTCCGCCGAGACCGTTGACCTCGTTGGACAGAGCGGCGAGCCGGTCGGTTTCGTGGCCGCGCAGATGGGCGATCCCGCGCAGGTACGACGGGGTGGACGCGAGCGCAGCGACTGCCGTGACGGTCGGGGCCAACTCACCCACGTCGTGCAGGTCGACGTCGATCCCGACGAGGCGCTCCGGTCCGCGCACCGTCAGGGCACTGTCGGTCAGCGACACGTCGGCGCCCATGCGCTCGAGAATGTCGCGGATCGCATCCCCGGCCTGGGTGGTGGTCGCGGGCCACAGCGGCACCGAGACGGTCCCGCCGGTGACGGCCGCGGCGGCGAGGAACGGCGTGGCATTCGACAGATCGGGTTCGACCGTCACGTCGTGTGCCTTGATCGTTCCCGGCGCTACACGCCAGGTGTTCGCCTCCGACGTATCGACGGAAACCCCTGCTGCCCGAAGCATTTCGACGGTCATTTCGATGTGTGGCATCGACGGCACCGGCTTGCCGTCGTGATGCACGACGAGGCCCTCGTCGAACGTCGCGCCCGACAGCAACAGACCCGAGACGAACTGCGAGGACCCGGACGCATCGATCGTGACGTCGCCGCCGCGCACCGAGCCCTTACCTCGCACGGTGAACGGAAGTCCGTCGCCGTCGATGTCGGCGCCGAGGCCACGTAGCGCGTCGAGGACCGTGCTCATCGGGCGGGACCGTGCCTGTTCGTCGCCGTCGAAGTGCACGTCGCCGTCCGCGAGTGCAGCCAACGGCGGTACGAACCGCATGACTGTGCCGGCCAGGCCGCATTCGACCGAGCCGCCGCGCATTGTGCCGGGAGTGACGTCGAGGGTTGTGCCGCCGTCGCGGTCGACGATCCCGGTACCGACGGCACGCAGCGCGCCGATCATCAGATCGGTGTCACGGCTGCGCAATGCTCCGGTGATCGTCGACGGCCCGTCGGCCAGCGCGGCCAGGATCAGGGCGCGGTTCGTGATCGACTTCGATCCGGGCAGGGCAACGGACGCGTCGACGGCGTTCACGGCTCGGGGTGCTCTCCACAGGCTCAC
Organism: Rhodococcus sp. JCM 9791; assembly: GCA_001312645.1. Classification (GTDB taxonomy): domain Bacteria; phylum Actinomycetota; class Actinomycetes; order Mycobacteriales; family Mycobacteriaceae; genus Rhodococcus. Next base: position 5,980 of record BBEG01000121.1, on the reverse strand, counting down.
CCGACCATCTTCGCCCATCGGGCGGTCGAACCTCGACTGTGGATGGCCCCGCGCGGTGAAATGGCGAGGTGTCGGGCACGGCTGACACACTCGTGGCATGTGCGGTAGGTATGCGACCACGGCGGATCCGGCGACGTTGGCAGCCGAGCTCGATGGGATCGACGAGACAGGCGACGCCGAGATCGTGCCCGAGTACAACGTGGCGCCCACGACCGGTGTGCTCACCGTGGTGGCACGACACGATCGTGAAGATCCGGAGAGTGCGGCACGACGTCGGATACGACGCATGCGCTGGGGTCTGGTGCCGCCATTCGCGAAGGAGGTCGGCAAGAGCGCACCGCTGTTCAATGCCCGATCCGAGTCTGTCGCGACCAAGCCGTCGTTCGCGCAGTCGCTCCGCTACAAACGTTGCCTCGTCCCGATGGACGGTTGGTACGAGTGGCAGGTCGAACCGGCTTCGGGCGGCAAGGCCCGCAAGGTTCCGTACTACATGTCGCCGGGTGACGGTTCACGCATCTACATGGCGGGTCTGTGGGCGGTATGGCACGACCCGCGCACCCCCGACGCACCACCACTGCTCAGCACCACGATCCTCACCGCGGATTCGATCGAGCAGCTGAGCAATGTGCATCAACGGATGCCCCTGATCATGCCGTCCGAACGATGGGACGCCTGGCTCGATCCCGACAGCCTCGGGCATCCGGATCTGATCGTGCCCAGTACGGAGGCGGTCGCCGCGATCGAGATCCGGCGTGTGTCCGACAAGGTCAACAGTGTCCGGAACAAGGGCCCGGAACTGGTGGCACCCGATGACGCGCCGGCGACCAACTGGCTTTCCTCTAGCCACCGGGGAGGGCAGCCGTCAGCGGCCGGAGGCGACGGGCGCGACCACGGCGTCCGTGAGACGGATCAGATCGGCGGGCGCCAGTTCTATCTCGAGGCCTCGCCGGCCGGCGCTGCACAGCACTCGATCCCAATGCTGCGCGGAGGCGTCGACGACGGTGCGTAAGCGCTTGCGCTGACCGAGCGGGGAGATTCCCCCCAGCACATACCCGGTGGCGCGTTCGGCGAGCGTACGTTCCGCCATCGCCGCCTTGCCGCCACCCAGCGCTCCCGCTGCCGCCTTGAGCGACAGCGTGTCCGGTACGGGTATCACCGCGACGGCGAGCGAACCGTCCGACAGTGAGATCACCAGTGTCTTGAAGATCTGCGCGGCGGCCACGCCGAGTCGCTCACCGAGGGCTTCCACCGCCTCCGAACCGTACGAACCGATTTCGGGTCATGCGAGTACTCGTGAACCCGGTGGTCGACCTTCTCACGCTTCAGCAGGGTGGTCGCAGGTGTGGAGGTGGAGGCCATGAACATCAGACTAGGAATACTCGCGGGGCGGATGCTGGGAGGCCCGGAAATGTGGCGATTCGGGAACAACTCGCACAGAGACGTTGTTGATCCCCGTGGGTCGTACGTCGAGAACTTCGGCCCGTCGAGCAAGGATGTCGAAGCGAGAAGATCGGAGCACCGGTGCCGGTACTGAGCCCTCCCCGTCCGGATCCCGGCTGCCCGGTAGCCTTCACCGAGGGGACGAGTGAAGGGATCGGTGTGGTCGAGGAGTCTGCAGAACAACTGGCCGAGCGGTTCGAGCGGGATGCGATGCCCTTGCTCGACCAGCTCTACGGCGCCGCGTTGCGGATGACCCGCAATCCTGCCGATGCCGAAGACCTGGTTCAGGAGACCTACATCAAGGCGTTCTCGGCGTTCCGATCGTTCAGGGAGGGCACCAACCTCAAGGCCTGGATGTACCGGATCCTGACGAACACGTACATCAACACGTACCGGAAGCGGCAGCGCCAACCCGCCCAGTACCCGACGGACGAGATCACCGACTGGCAGCTCGCGGCCACCGCCGAGCACTCTTCGACCGGTCTGCGGTCCGCCGAGGTGGAAGCGCTCGACGCGTTGCCCGACGACGACATCAAGGCGGCATTGCAGGAGCTCCCCGAGGACTTCCGGATGGCCGTGTACTACGCGGATGTCGAAGGCTTCCCCTACAAGGAGATCGCCGAGATCATGGGCACGCCGATCGGCACCGTGATGTCCAGGCTTCACCGGGGGCGCAAGCAACTGCGGGGGCTCCTCGCCGACGTCGCGCACGAACGTGGATTCCACCGCGGCCGCGCGAAGGACGAGGCGGCGACCGTCAGCACCGACAGGACTATCGGCACCGAGGGCCAGAAGGGAGTCTCGCAGTGAGCGAGCAGGCAGATTTCGAGCGACTCGACTGCTCCGCTGTCATCGCGGACGTGTACCTGCTCCTCGATTCGGAGTGCGACGAGGCGTCGAGGACACGACTGCAACGGCACCTCGACGACTGTGGTTCATGCCTCGAGACGTACGGAATCGAGGAGAAGGTCAAGGCGCTGCTCAGCCGCAAGTGCGGAGGGGAACACGCGCCGGAGGGTCTGAGGGAACGCTTGATGGTCGAAATTCGCAGGACCGTCGTGGTGAACGTCAGGAAGTCCGAATAGGACGAGACAGGACGAGCGAAACTGTCCGCGGGCGCGTGAAGTAGTTCGTGTGTACAACGTCGCGGGGGCCGGAAAGCACTGCTTTCGCCCCCGCGACGTTGTGTCTACGCGTCAGGCGTTGGGACGCTTGCCGTGGTTTGCGGCGTTACCCTTGCGGCTGCGCTTCTTGCGACCTCGCTTACCCATGGTGGGATCTCCTTTCTTGTTGATTACAGTGTTCCACGTGCGGTCGAGTGGCCTTGTCAGCAGGTCCACCGTCCGGGCTCCGGAGCAGCGAATCGAGGTGTTCTATGGCAGAGGACGTGCGTGCCGAAATGGTCTCCACCGTCTTCGAGGTGGTTGTCAGTGAAGGCGATGTGGTGGCGGAGGGAGACACCCTGGTCATCCTGGAATCGATGAAGATGGAGATTCCGGTGATCGCGGAGGGCTCGGGCACCGTGACCTCCGTCGACGTCGCGGTCGGGGACGTCATCCAACAGGGTGACCTCATCGCGGTCATCTCCTGAGCGCGGAAACCCCGACGGTGTCGACGCTCAGCGCGCTGCTCGCAACCTATACCGATCTTCCCGCGCCGCCGTGGACCACCTCCAGAGAGTGGTGGGGGAATGGCAGTTGCTCGCGGACCTGTCGTTCGCAGATGTGCTGCTGTGGGTGAGCGCAGATCCCGGAGGGATCGTGTGCGTGGCCCAGTGCCGCCCGACCACGACCTCGACGGTGTTGCCCGAGGATGCAGTCGGCACCGTCGTCTCGGACGAGGAGCACCCGTATGTGCGTCGAGCGTTCGAGACCGGACGGATCGTCACGGCACAGCCCGGCTCCGGCGATGCGATCAACATGCGGCAAGCGGTGCCTGTGCGGTGGGGCGACGAAGTCGTCGCGGTCCTCAGCCGCGATGCCGCACGTGTATCGAGGCGGTCGGCGAGCGCACTGGAGACCGCCTACCTGGAATGCGCCGACGCGCTCTACCGGATGATCAGCGAAGGGAGCTTTCCGACCGCCGAGGCGCGTTCCGACACCAAGTCGAGCCCGCGCGCCGGTGACGGTTTCATCCGGCTCGACCGGGAAGGCCGTGTGGTCTATGCGAGTCCGAACGCCCTGTCGGCCTATCACCGCATGGGCTTCAACTCGGATCTGCGTGGGCAGGACCTGATCGAGACGACCCGAGCGCTCGTCAGCGACCCCTTCGAGAGCCGGGATGTCTCCGACTATCTGAGGGGCGCGGTGGAGGGCCGCAACGGGCAGCGGATGGAGGTCGAGGCCCGCGGCGCGACGGTGCTGATCCGTGCCCTCGTTTTGACACCGGGGGGCCGGATCGATGGTGCAGCGGTCGTCATCCGCGACGTCACCGAGGTCAAGCGGCGCGACCGCGCGCTGATGAGCAAGGACGCGACGATCCGCGAGATCCACCACCGGGTCAAGAACAACCTGCAGACGGTTGCGGCGTTGCTTCGGCTGCAGGCGCGCCGCACGGGCAACGGCGAGGCACAGCAGGCACTCGGCGAAGCGGTCCGACGGGTGACGTCGATTGCGCTGGTGCACGAAGCCCTGTCGATGTCGGTCGACGAGGAAGTCGACCTCGACGACGTCTTCGACCGGTTGATCCCGATTGTCGTCGATGTGTCGGCAGTCGGTAGCCAAGTGCGGGTGCATCGCGAGGGCAATCTGGGGGTGTTTCCCGCAGACCGGGCGACCCCGCTCGTGATGGTGCTGACCGAACTCGTGCAGAACGCGGTGGAACATGCGTTCGATCCAGGTGCGCACGGCACGGTGACGGTGAAGGCGCACCGTTCGGCGCGTGTCCTCGATGTGGTGGTGCACGACGAGGGCAAGGGACTGCCCGAGGGCTTCCGTCTCGAAGATTCCGATCGTCTCGGCCTGCAGATCGTCCGGACGCTCGTCGCGGCAGATTGGGGGGCTCCATCCAGCTCGAGACGAGCAGCTCCGGCGGGACGGAAGCCCGGCTCAGCCTGCCGCTGGGCAAGCGGCCGGCCTGACGAGCACTTTGTAGTAGCTCCCATGGCCCAGGACGCACGGCTCAGGACACACAAGGGCCCGGCACCCGAAGTGGTGCCGGGCCGTGCGTCGGACTTCGATGCCTCACACAGGGGCTACGTCCTACAACAGCAGTGCGTGGTCATACAACAGCAGTGCGTGCCCGGGTCCGGGCGTTGCGACGCTTGAGTGCGCGGCGCTCGTCCTCGCTCATGCCGCCCCACACACCTGCATCCTGGCCGGACTCGAGCGCCCACGAGAGGCATTCGGTCGTGACCGGGCAGCGGTTGCACACGAGCTTGGCATCAGCGATCTGCGCGAGCGCCGGGCCGCTGTTTCCCACAGGGAAGAACAGTTCCGGATCCTCGTCGCGGCAGATGGCCTTGTGGCGCCAGTCCATGCTTCTACTCTCCTTCGATGGTGCTGCGCGCACCGGATGATGGTCTTGTCGAGTTCATGCTGGAGTCGCGAAGTATTTCCGCGGAGTTACTTGTGAATGCTTTCACGAACGAGCGTGAAGTCAATAGAATCGACCACGACCGTGGGGAAGCTCACGCCGACATTGATGTCAGGTTGTTCTCGAAGTACATTTTTACACCCTGGCCAGCGGTGATGTAAGACGAATCACAGATTTGTCCGCTTGGATTCTGACGCCGGAGCCACTACGTCCAGTAAGTCCGGAACGGATACGAATTCGACGTCCGTTCGCATTCCCAGGTAATCACCGTCCGCCTGAAGTCCGATCGGCCGCGTCGATTCTGCCCGTACTCGTGGTGTGTCGTCGATACGAATCAGATGTGGAGATTCGGGTTCACCGTGACGTGCCAGCAATTGACGCACCACTCGAAGGCTCGCGGCCACCCGCGTGGTGGTCATGGCGAACACCCCCAGCCCGGTGTCGAAGGAGGTACCTGGATTGGTGTGCACCGGACGCTCGTCGAGGAAGGTCCACGGACTCGAGTTCGACACGAATGCGTAGTAGACACCTCGACGGGTGCGTGGCCGGGGATCTCGAGGGTCAGTGCGGGCTCCGCTCTCTTCGATTCGAAGAACTGTTTGACGGAGTGTCGTACATACGCGCGGTGGTGACCTTCTTTCCGGACGCCCGGGACAGGTCGATGGCCTCACACACTTGGGCGTCGAGTCCCAAGCCCGCGTTGAAGACGAACCAGCGGCCATCGCAGAATCCGAGTCCGATCCGACGTCGAGACCGCTCGGAGAGCAGTGTCAGCAATTGCTCGGTGGCCTCCATCGGATCGGCGGCGATTCCCAACGAGCGTGCGAACACATTCGCCGAACCACCCGGAACCACGGCGAGCAACGGCAGTGACGGATCCGGGGAACGCAGGGACGGTTCGCCGAGCATCCCGTTGACGATCTCGTTGACCGTGCCGTCGCCGCCGTGCGCGATGACGACGTCCATGCGGTCGGCGTGCGCCGATCGGGCCAGCTCCGCAGCGTGC
>BBEG01000120.1 GCA_001312645.1 Rhodococcus sp. JCM 9791 | reverse complement strand
AGTCCGGGGCCGGAGTCGGGTCATCCCACCGTCACTTCGGTCTGGCCGTCGATATAGGTGATGTTGCCGCCTGCGAAGTCGCTCTGCAGCCCGTTCTCGATCGGGTGTTCGTCGCTGACCGGGAAGCCCAGTTCGCCACCGGCTCCACCTTCGGCCTCCCACGCCACTCGGATCTCCCCCCACACGATGTGCGCGTCGGTGTCGGGGCTCCACGCGATGATGCCTCCCTCGAACTCTGCGATGTTGCCGTCGCCGACGTCCTCCTGGTTTCCGGTGGCCATACCGAGCGGGCTCGATTCACCGCCGACCTCGTTGTACTTGGCGAGAATCTCCCCGCTCAGTTCGACCGATTCGCCATCCGGACCCGGAACTGCGCTGGTCTGATCCTCCGCCGGTTCGGTGCCTTCCGTCCCCTCAGCGTCTGTGGTCCCGTCGGCACCAGTGGTCTCGTCAGCGCCCTGAGCCTCTGACGCGACGCTCTCGGCTGCGGACTGCACGGCGCTGGTGCACTACCCACCACGTCCTCTGCAGAGTTGTCGTCGCCGCATGCCGAAGCGACCAGGCCTACTGCAGCAAACGCAGCAACGGTTGCCGCCATTCGACGGTTGATTCGATTCATGTGTATCTACTCCTGTCGGGCCACCCGCACCGGTCGTCGCGCACGGGGTAGGACAAGCGGACGCCCCGAACGTAACCACGGGCGACCGGTGTTCGTTGCCGTTCGGCCCGTATAAGTCCACTTTCTTCGAAGTGCATTTTTCGTGCGACTCACGATGGGCTCGATTCGATCCCGAGAGGGGCATTCTCGTCGACACGACGCGAACAGGGTCGTACCATGCCCGCAGTCGACAAAGGGGGATTCCATGACCGGCATCGAGGCCACACCGACCACACCCGACACTGCCGTCACCACAGTCCGGGAATTCCTCGAAGCAATGGCCGAGAGCCGACCCCGAGATACGAGGCCACTCATGGACCCCGACATGTCGTGGCACAACACTTCGCTCCCCACCTTGCGTGCGCCCAGCGGATCAGCACGATCCTCGCAGGCCTCGAGAAGCCGTCGATCGGATTCGACGTCGTCGTACACCACATCGCCGCCGAAAGCGTCGAGGTCGTCCTCACTGAACGCACCGACGTACTCCGCGTCGGCCGCGTCGAGATCGCCTTCCCGGTGTGCGGCACGTTCGAACTTCGCGACGGACGCATCCTGGTATGGCGCGACCACTTCGACGTCCTCGGCTTCCTGGGCGCCACTGCACTCGGTCTCGTCCGCGCCGTATTCCGGCGGCCGTAAACTCTCTGCGGCGACCGAACGGTTCGGTGGCCATCGAACAGGGAGCAGTGACATGTCCGACGCCGAGCACAACCCGGGATTTGCAGCGGGACTCGAGATCCGGCGCGAAGTCATGGGAGACGACTTCGTCGAGCGGGCCTTCGACCGCGCACGGGGCACCGACTCTGAAGAAATTCAGGAGTTCGTCACCGAACACGCCTGGGGTGCAGTGTGGTCGCGACCCGGGCTCGACCGTCGGAGCCGCAGCCTGCTCAATCTCGGTATGCTCATTGCGCTGCGCGCCGAGAACGAACTGCGCGGCCATGTGCGAGGTGCCGTGCGGAACGGCTTGACCCGCACCGAGATCGTCGAATCCGTGATCCATTGCAGCGTCTATTGCGGCGCTCCGGCGGCGCTCGCTGCGATGCGTGTCGTCCAGGAAGTGCTCGAGACCGAACTCGGCCCGCTCCCCGACTCCGACTAGACCATGGACCCATCGGCCGAATGTCACCTTCGGCTATCTCAGCCGTGCCGAAGGTGACATTCGTCGATGTGTTACGCGCCCGGCGCGAACTCCTCGAGCATCTCGGTGACGACGCCGCGATCGGCGAACGCTCGCTGCGAGTCAGCGTGATATGCGCGAACAGCGGGTGCCCCTTGAGCTTCTCGATCACCGCTGCCACGCCGTCGTACCGCCCGACACGCAGGTTGTCACGCTGCGCGACGTCGTGGGTGAGCACCACCCGCGACCCGGCGCCCAGCCGCGACAGGACCGTCAGCAGCACATTGCGTTCGAGGGATTGCGCCTCGTCGACGATCACGAACGAGTCGTGCAACGACGCCCACGAATGTGGGTGAGCGGCAACACTTCCAACATCCCCCTGGCAATGACCTCCTCCATCACCTGAGGGCTCGCGAGCCTTCGAGGGTGTCGAACACGGCCTGGCCCCACGGGTTCATCTTCTCGGCTTCGGTCCCCGGGAGATAGCCCAGTTCCTGACCGCCGACGGCGTAGAGAGGTCGGAACACCACGACCTTGCGGTGAGACCGCCTCTCGAGTACCGCCTCCAGCCCCGCCGTGAGGGCCAGCGCCGATTTGCCGGTTCCTGCCTTACCACCCAGAGACACGATGCCGACCGATTCGTCGAGTAGCAGATCCAGCGCGACCCGCTGCTCGGCAGAGCGTCCGTGCAGACCGAATGCCTCGCGGTCTCCACGGACCAGCTGCACTTGCTTGTCGGCGGTGACGCGACCGAGCGCACTCGACGCTCCTCCGAGCAGCCGGATACCGGTGTGACACGGAAGATCCCGGGCCGTTTCGAGATCGACGACGCCCTCGGCGAACAAGTCATCGATCAGCGCCTTGTCGACCTCGAGTTCGGTCATGCCGCTCCAGCCGGACGTGACCACGTCCTGCGCGTGGTATTCGTCTGCGGTCAGGCCGACCGCCCCGGCCTTGACCCGCAGCGGCGTGTCCTTGCTGACGAGGACGACGTCGCGCCCCTCCGCCGCGAGGTTCATCGCACACGCGAGGATCCTCGAGTCGTTCGAATCGGTCCGGAAACCGGAGGGCAGGACCATCTGGTCGGTGTGGTTGAGCTCCACGTGCAGCATCCCACCGGAGTCGCCGACGGGGATCGGACGGTCGAGCCGACCGTGGCGCTGCCGCAGGTCGTCGAGCAACCGCAGTGACTCCCGCGCGAACCATCCGAGTTCGTGATGGTGACGCTTGCCCTCGAGCTCGCCGATCACCACCAGGGGCAGCACGACCTCGTGTTCGGCGAATCTCGTGACCGCCCACGGGTCGGAGAGCAATACGGAAGTGTCCAGCACGTAGGTGCGTACAGCTGGGACGGAGCGTGTTGCGTTCACGTGAGGCTCCTCGACCTGCGCGACACCGCGCAGATTGTTCGGTGGCCGGTCGTTCCCTGGTGGTCCTCGCGGACACGAGGGCCGGGTGCCGGCCCCTCGCTCGGACTCTTCTGCCGCACGATCAGGGACCTCCCGTGTAGCCGGCACTGCGCCGCCTACACCACCGACGCTAGCCCTGACACGGCCGGTTCGCTCGGCAGCGGTGAGGCGTGTCGATGAAGATCGGATTAACCGGAGCTGTCCTGCCCGCACTACATCACGAAAGCGCGGCCGCCAGCTGGTCGTCGTGGGGGACGTTGCGGTGGGCCGTCGCTTCGAGCGCCTCGATCACCGCATCGGTCGTTTCTACCCTGCCGACCCGCTTGGCGACGTAGCCGAGGGCCATCACGTGCTCGTCGCGGGAGAAGTCGGCGGTGCCGTCGACGACCATGAATGGCGCGACGTCACTCATGAAGCGTCGGCGGCGCTGAGCATGCAGCCCATGTGCGCGTAGACGCCGGTTACGATCAGCTGGTCCCGGCCGTAGTGAGCGAGCAGCTGCCGGAAGTCGGTGCGCTGGAATGCCGAGTAGCGCCACTTGGTGACCTGGATGTCGGAGGCGTCGGGGGTCAGTTCGTCGATCACCTCGGTGTCGCGTCCGGTGGTCAGGCCCGTGCCCCAGAAGTCGGCGAGGATGCCCCGGCGCGACGGGTGCTGGTCTCCCGGCTGCATCGTGTACACGACGGGCACTCCCGCCGCCTTGCAGGCCTCGCGGATGCGGACGATGTTGGGGACCACAGCGGACAACGGTTCGACGTCGGGCCGGTAGCGTCGATGAAGTACCTCTGCATGTCATGGATCAGCAGGACGGAACGAGAGGCCTCGAGAGCCCACTCCACTCTGGCATCCGGGAGCTCGTCGCGGGTGGGCATCGAGTACGGGGAGATGGCGGGAATAGCCATGCGGCGTCGTCCTTCTGGTCTCGGGGCACAAATGTCGTCGTGAAGGTGTGCAGCCATCGAACAGGCCACAACGGAGCATAGGCTACCCTAATGCACCCCGGAGTGGTCGCCGAACACTCACGACCCGAACGACATACGACACGAGCCCGGTCCGCACCGATTTCGGTGCGGACCGGGCTCGCGAGAAGCGAAGTACCGAGAACTCAGATCAGGGGCCAGTCCTCCAGGCCTGGTAGAGCGGGATGTCCTGTGCCAGCTTGCTCACGCGGGCACGCAATGCGTCGAGATCGGTGCCACCGATGAGGGTCTGCGCGATGATGTCGGCGACCTCGGTGAACTGCTCGTCGCCGAAGCCGCGAGTCGCGAGCGCCGGGGTGCCGATGCGCAGGCCCGAGGTGGTCATGGGCGGGCGCGGGTCGAACGGCACTGCGTTGCGGTTGACGGTGATGCCGACCTCGTGCAGCGCATCCTCGCCCTGCTGTCCGTCGAGCTGCGAGTTACGCAGGTCGACGAGGACCAGGTGGACGTCGGTGCCGCCGGTCAGGACCGAGATGCCCTTGTCGGCCACATCGGCCTGCGACAGACGGTCGGCGAGGATCCGCGCGCCCGACAGAGTGCGCACCTGACGGTCGTTGAACTCCGCGCCTGCGGCGATCTTCAGGGCGACGGCCTTCGCGGCGATCGCGTGCATGAGCGGACCGCCCTGCTGGCCGGGGAACACCGCGGAGTTGAGCTTCTTGGCCCACTCCTTCTTGGCGAGGATCAGGCCGGAGCGGGGCCCACCGAGGGTCTTGTGCACCGTGGTCGACACGACGTCGGCGTACGGAACGGGCGACGGATGCAGACCCGCAGCGACCAGGCCCGCGAAGTGCGCCATGTCGACCCACAGGTACGCACCGACCTCGTCGGCGATCGACCGGAACGCCGCGAAATCCTGCTGCCGCGGGTACGCCGACCAGCCGGCGACGATGACCTTCGGCTTCTCACGAAGTGCGATGTCGCGGACCTCGTCCATGTCGATTCGGTGATCGTCCTTGCTGACCCCGTAGGACGCGACGTCGTACAGCTTGCCGGAGAAGTTGAGCTTCATGCCGTGCGTGAGGTGACCGCCGTGCGCGAGGTCGAGACCGAGGAGCTTCTCCCCCGGCGTCATGAGCGCCATCAGCACCGCCGCGTTCGCCTGCGCGCCGAGTGCGGCTGGACGTTCGCGAACTCGGCGCCGAACAGTTCCTTCGCACGGTTGCGGGCGAGGTCCTCGATGACGTCGACATGCTCGCAGCCGCCGTAGTAGCGGCGACCGGGGTAGCCCTCGGCGTACTTGTTGGTCAGGACGCTGCCCTGAGCCTGCAGGACCGCGCGCGGCACGAAGTTCTCCGACGCGATCATCTCGAGGGTGTCGCGCTGACGGGACAACTCGCCCGCCATCGCCTGCGCGACCTCCGGGTCGAGATCGGCGAGCGAAGCAGTGTTGACGTCAGTGCCGGGCACAGTTGTCATCGAGGATTCTCCAAGCTGAGGGCGGCAGGATACGACGTCCAGTCTACGAACCGCACCCCGAATCGAGGAACCCGGTCCCCGCAGGTGACCGGGGTCACCGCAATGAACTCGGCACGAGCGGCTCGTCGAGCAGGCGGCGGAAGCGTTCGGCGCGCTCGTCACCGAGCGGGGCCTGAGCGAGCCAGCCACCGAGCAGCCGATAGCCCTCGACGTAAGTGCTGATGTAGGCCCGCCACAGCGGCGACGACAGGAACCGCAACGATTGCCGCGCGCGTTCCGAAGTCGACAGCGACCAACGCTGCAGGAATTCGGCGACATCGTCGTGGCTACGCCCGCGGTCGTGCAGGAGCAGCGCGGCATCCTGACGGACCGTCAGCAGTCCAGCGGACGCCTCACCCAGCTTCTCCGCCAGTTCGCCGTCGAATCGCAGTCCGACGTCCGCGTAGATCTCCTGCGCCCACATCCCCCACCCGGGGCCGACGATCGCCTCGAGCGCGAGATCGGCGAGGCCTTCGGCCATGAGGCACTGCGGGGTGTTGACGAGAAACAACGTCTGCTCCCCCTGCCCGCCGGCGACGAGGCCCGCTTCCTTCCGGCAGTGTTCGGTGTGGTGCCCGGGGTAGGCCTCGTGCGCGATCAGTCGTGGCAGATTCGACATCTGCTGCTCGAGGTCGGAGTTGATCGCAACCCGCGACCGGTAGTCGCCGAGGTAGTAGTTGAATCCGGACCACGGCTTGTCGCCGACCACCTCGTATTCGACGCGCTCCGTCTCGGGCAGCGGGTAGACCTCGCGGACCTTGTCACGAAGAGCGCTCGAGAACGCCTCCACACATTCGGCGAGCCGGTCGGCGGGGATCGTCTCCGTCTTGCGATGGGCCTGCAGTCTCTCGGCGAGCGACGCTCCACTGCTCCCGCCGGGGAGAAGCGCGTCGAGGCGACGATGCGCGTCGCGGTAATCGTCCTCGTTTCCGGGTTCGATGTGTACGTCGAAGTAGGCCTCGACCTCGTCGACGAATCCGATGTCGTCGCCTGCGAACTTGCGGGCGGAGCAGTCCAGCGCTCGCAGATGTGCGTCGAGAAATCGGGTTCGCTCGTCCGAGAGTCCCGCGGCCGGAAGTTCGTCGCGGAGCCTCCGCGCCGTGTGGGATAAATCACGAGGTGCCGGTGGAGGCGCGTTCTCCGTCCGCCGGCGCAACTCGGGGTCTCCGGTGTAGGCGTCGACGAACCCTTCTTCGAGGCGGTCGAAAGCCAGCCCGAGCAGCAGGTATTCCCGTACGAATGCGTCCGATCCCATACCCGGCAACCCTAGTCGCTCCTCCGATGGGACGACGCGCGGTTCTGCCGCCTGCGGGTACCCCGACGGCGCATCACCCTGTGTCAGCGAGCACAATCCGATGCATGGACAAGCAGCGCCGCGATCCACATACGGGCCGCATCGATTCGAGATGCCTCGTCGGGGGGACGTGCCGATGGCTCGCCTGAGCGAACCCAGCCCGTACGTCGAGTTCGACCGCAAGCAGTGGCGGACGTTGCGCAAGTCGACTCCCCTCGTGCTCACCGAGGACGAACTCGTCGGGCTGCGAGGCCTCGGCGAGCAGATCGACCTCGCCGAAGTGGCGGAGGTGTACCTGCCGCTCGCTCGTCTGATCCACCTCCAGGTCGCAGCGCGGCAACGCCTCTTCGCAGCGACCGCGACCTTCCTCGGAGAGAAGCACCCCGACCGCCAGGTTCCGTTCGTGATCGGCGTGGCGGGTTCCGTCGCAGTGGGCAAATCCACCACCGCGCGCGTGCTCCAGGCACTGTTGGCGCGATGGGAACATCACCCCCGGGTCGATCTGGTGACCACCGATGGGTTCCTGTATCCGTCGAACGAACTCATCCGCCGGAACATCATGCACCGGAAGGGCTTCCCCGAGAGCTACGACCGACGGAAGTTGCTGCGCTTCGTCACCGATGTCAAGTCTGGAGCCGAAGAAGTTGCAGCTCCGCTCTATTCGCACATCTCGTACGACGTCATCCCCGGGCAGTACCACGTGGTGCGGCAGCCGGACATTCTCATCATCGAAGGCCTCAACGTCCTGCAGACCGGCCCCCGCCTGATGGTCTCGGATCTGTTCGATTTCTCGATCTACGTCGACGCACGCATCGAAGACATCGAGAGATGGTACGTCGAAAGGTTTCTCGCTCTCCGGAAGACGTCATTCTCGAACCCCGACGCACATTTCCATCACTACGCGGGACTGTCCGATCGCGACGCGATGAGTGCCGCGAAAGAGCTGTGGCATTCGATCAATCTGCCGAACCTGGTGGAGAACATCCTCCCCACCCGGCCACGCGCAACGCTCGTCCTGCGCAAGGACGCCGATCATTCGATCAACCGGCTGCGACTGCGGAAGATCTGACCGAACTCGGCCGGAGTTCGGTCAGACTCCGTAACGTCGATGCCGGGCCGCGAAGTCGCGGAGGGCACGCAGGAAGTCGACCCGTCGGAACTCGGGCCAGTACGCCTCGGTGAACCAGATCTCCGAGTACGCGCTCTGCCACAGCAGGAATCCCGAGAGGCGCTGCTCACCGGAGGTGCGGATGACGAGATCCGGGTCGGGCTGTCCCGAGGTGTAGAGGTGACTGTCGACGCAGTCGACGGTGACGGCTCGATCAGGTCGTCGTCCGACAGCCTTCCGCCTGCTTTTCACGCAGCAGCGCCTGCACGGCGTCGACGATCTCCTGGCGGCCGCCGTATCCGACCGCGACGTTGACGTGCGTGCCGGTACGCCCCGTGGTGCCCGCAGCGGCCTCGCGCAGCCTCTTCGCATGATCGTCCGGCAACAGTTCGGGGGTACCGACGATCTTCACGCTCCAGTTCTGGCCCGGCGCCGAGATCTCTTCGACGACGTCGGCGATGATCTCGAGGAGCGCGTCGAGCTCCTCGGGGTCGCGACGGAGGTTCTCGGTGGAGAGCAAATAGATCGTCGCGGTCTCGATCCCTGCGGCGTCGCACCAACTCAGCAATTCGGCGATCTTGCGGGCGCCATGCGATGGCCGTGAGCGACGTCCGTGAACCCGTTCTCTCGGGCCCATCGGCGGTTTCCGTCGCACATCACCGCGACGTGTCGCGGGTGGCGAGCCCCTTCGAGCTCCCGGAGCAACCGCCGCTCGTAGAGCCCGTACAGCACGCCACTGAGCCTCACCGCGTCATCACCACGTGAGTCACATTACGCTCACGAGTTGTCGCGGTTGCGGCGGTGGGCAACAACACTCGCGCGCTCCGCCCACCCCCCGGTAGCGTGACGACCAGCAAACCTACGTGACCGTAGGTTACTGGCCGGTCGGGAAGGATCCACACATATGACGGTCTTCGGAATCGACGAACTGCCCGTCAAACCCCGCATGCGCGGTGGATCCACCTCTGGCGTTCGGGGCCGCAGTGGTCGCGGGAATCGTCCTGGTGAGCGTCGCCGCGGCGATGCACCCCGCCGCGGCGTGGCCGACCGCGATCTACAGCATCACGGTGTGCGGAGTCTTCGGCGTCAGTGCCCTCTACACCGCGTACATTGGTCCGATCCCCGTCACCGCATGTGGATGAAACGCGCCGACCATTCGATGATCTTCGTGTTCATCGCGGGCAGCTACACGCCGTTCGCGACGCTCGCGTTGCCACCCGAGACCGGACGCACCATCCTGGCGATCGTATGGTCCGGAGCAGTGGCCGGCGTCGCACTGAAGATGCTGTGGCCGACGGCTCCCCGCTGGGTGGGTGTGCCGCTCTACCTGCTGCTCGGTTGGGCGATCGTACCCGTCGCCGGCGACCTCGTGTCCGAAGCGGGCGTCGCCCCGATGGTCCTGCTCCTCGCGGGCGGGTTGTTCTACAGCGGAGGAGCGATCCTCTATGCGACGAAGTGGCCGAATCCGTGGCCGTCGACCTTCGGGCACCACGAGTTCTTCCACGCTGCCACCGTCATCGCAGCGTTGTGCCACGCGGTCGCAGTCTGGCTCGTCGTGTTCGGCTGAATCGTGGGATAGGACTCGTCACACCTGTCCCCGCCAATGGTCACAGTTCGGTAACCTCGCGGGCAATGTCTATCTCGCTTCTCGCCTTCGAACTGACCGAGACGAATCGCGAGTGGCTGATCCACAAGCCGCTCTCGATCGTGAGCTACATCGTCGTGGCAGTGGTCCTCAGGTATGTGCTGCACAAACTGATCGACCGCATGACACTGCCTCGCGATCCCGGTCGGCCGCCCAAGCGGTCGATGCTGCGCCCTCTGCAGGATCGCACGAACAAGGCCCTCGGCGACCCGGCCGCACGTGAGCGACGCGCGCAGCGGACCCAGACGATCGGCTCCGTGTTCAAGTCGGGCGTGTCGATCATCGTGCTGGCTGGGTGGTTCTTCAGACCCTCGACACGCTCGGGTTCAACGTCGCACCGTTCATCGCGTCGGCCGGCATCGCCGGTGTCGCGCTCGGTTTCGGTGCCCAGAATCTCGTCCGGGATTTCATCTCCGGCATGTTCATGCTGCTCGAAGACCAGTACGGCGTCGGCGACGTGGTCGATGTGGGCGACGCGATCGGCACCGTCGAATCGGTCGGGCTCCGGGTGACGATGATCCGCGATATAGACGGGACGCTCTGGTACTGCCGCAACGGCGAGATCCTGCGCGTCGGCAACATGAGTCAGGGCCACGCAGTCGCGGTCGTCGACGTACCGGTCGCCCCCACCGCAAACGTCGACCGTGCCCAGCAGGTCGCCTTCAGGGCGGTGCTGGACACGGCCGAACGTGACGATATTGCTCCGTTCGTTCTCGAGAAGCCCGAACTGCTCGGCGTGAACTCGGTGACCGCGGGCGCGGTCACCCTGCGCATCACCGTGAGGGTGAGAGCAGGCAAGCAGTGGGCGGTCCGGCGCGCGCTCACCGGGTCGGTACTCGAGGCGTTCGATTCGAACGGCATCGAGTCCCCGTCGCTGATGCTCGCGCCGGTCGCGGGAACCTAGGAGACCGCGACCTCCTCGGCGACAGCCGCGCCCTTGCGGCCACGAACGACGTCGATTGCGATGATGCACAGCAGTGAGACAGCACCCCAGATCGCAAACGTCACCAAGTGGGTCCCCACGGAGTCGGCACCGAAATACAGGATCGACCTGATCGATTCCACCGCCGCCGGCATCGGCAGCACCTCGTGCAGCACTCGGAAGATCTCCGGGCTCATGAAGATCGACATCGCACCGTTCGACGCCGGCACACCCACGAACATCAGGATCGCGACGGCAGGAACGACGGCGAGCATCCCGAACAGCCGGGTGAGGACCGTGGCGAACATCGCGACACAGAAGATCGCCAGGACGCCGATGCCGAACAGTTGCAGGAAGTGCCCGTCGACGCGCCGGTAAGCGGAGCAGCGATCACCCACACGACGAGCGACATGAACACGGAGAAGCCGGCCGCAATCGGCAGCAGCGACTTCAAGCGCATGGCTGCCGGAGCGGCGCTGTTCCCCACCACGGCGAGCATGAAGCCGGACATGATCCAGCCCATCGCGACGTACATGGACACGGTGCCCATGGTGTCGGATCCGGGCAACGGCGCGATGTCCTCGGTGGTCAGCGGCACCTGCATTCCTGCGGCAACCTGTTCGAAGGTCATCGCAGCCACCTGCTGCTGGCTCATACCGGCAGACTGGCTCGTGATCAGCGTGGCTGTCGGCGACTCGGCCGACGGCAGCACGAACGCGGCGACGACACTGCGGTCCTGCACTGCGGCGCGCGCCTCGTCGACGGATGCCGACGCAGTGAAGTCGAACAGACCGTTCATGTTCTGCTCGAAGCCTGCCACCGTCTGCTCTGCCACATCCTCGGTGGCGGCGACCACCGTCACGGGCATCTCACGAGGTGCCGGCTTGTACATCGCACCGAGCATGATCGAGAACATCATGACGACCATGGCGAGAGGGAACGCTCCGAGCGTGACATAGCGAACCCAGTTGCGCTGGGGGCGCGGGCCCGCAGTGAGCGAGGCGACCGTGACCTCGGGGTCGCCCGCATCCGGATTCCGCTTGCGCTTGAGCGCATCGATGCCGAAGACCGCAGCGAGCGCGAGGATCGCACCGATCACCATGACGAGTACGTGCGAACCGAGCCCGACGCGTCGAAGTAGAGGACGGAGCGCAGCGCTTCGCCGGTCGCCGCGGTCGGCAGGAACGAATGCAACTTCACGTACAGCGAAGGCAACGTGTAGATCGACATGCCCATGTTGGACGCAGGTACACCGAGCACCATGACGAAGAGCATGCCGACGAGCACGGCCATCGGACCGAAGATCCGGGTGAGGAAGAACTGCACCGACCCCACGGCGAACACTGCCAGCCAGGAGATTCCCAGAATCGCTGCGGTGTGCCCTTCGATCGCTCCGAGGATCGGGCCGGCGACGAACCACACGATGGCAGCGATCAGCGCAGACCAACCGGCCAGCAGCGGAATCGCACGGCGCTTGCGGAGGAGCTCGGGCGAGTTGGACAGCGTGATGCTCCACGGCATGTAGCCGGCGAGCATCAGACCCGTCGCCATGAACATGGCCGCCAGGCCGGCGGTGTCATGGCCGGGCAACGGTGCCAGGTCCTCGGCGACGAGGTCGAGACCCTGACCGATGACCTGAGGTGCCAGCAGGCCGGTGACGGTGGATGACTGGGATGCCCCTGCCGCGCCCGCAGTGTAGAGCGTGGCGGTTCCGGTGTCCGACAGCGAGACGGCGCCGGCAACTTCACGATCGAAGACGAGGTCACGGGCCTGTTCGTCGGTCGCAACGATTCGGACGTCGACGGCGTCGGGGTCGGCGTCCTCGAGCGCGCGAGCGAACTGGTCCACCTGCTGGCTCGCACCGGCCACAGCGATCGGCATGTTGTGGGGTGCCGGGGCGTGCATCGCGAAGAGGTACCCCGTGACCATCATCCGACCATCAGGAAGGGCATGACGAAGATGGCGACTATACGGCCGATCTGCTCTTTGCGGGCGCGAGCAAGATCGGCTTCGGTGGTCTCGTCGTCGCCCGGCGGTCCGCCTGCGGGTTGCTCGAGGGTCGATGTGGACATAGCGAGATACTCCTCGAATAATTACGTTGCTTGACTTAAAAATGCTACGCTACGTGTCTTAAATCCTCCAAGATGCAAGACTGGTGACCTTCGTCCCACCCCGGGGGAGATGTTCGACCGACTCGAGAAAGCGACGGAAGCGGGCATGGGCAGCTACGGCGATCGGGTTCGGCAGGCTCTGCTCGACTCCGCGGAAGAACTCTTCGCCGCGCACGGCATCGACGCGGTGTCGAACCGGCGCATCGCGGAACACGCCGGCAACTCCAACCACTCCGCAGTGAACTATCACTTCGCAGCCGCGACGAACTCATCCGCGCCTGTTGCACCGATTCTCCGACGACACCTATGCCCGGCGACGGGAACTCCTCGCCATGCTCGGCCCTGACTCGGGCCTACGAGATCTGTTGACCTGCCTCATCGTTCCGTTCACCGACCAGCTGGCGTCGATGCCGATCCCTGGTTGGCGTGCGCGGTTCCTCCGCCAGATGCGAAGCGTTCCGTCGATTGCCGAGATCGTGGCAGGCACCATCACGGCCGATCCGGTCGTGGACGAACTCACCCAGCGCATACGCGCACTGCTGACCGAGATCCCGTCGTCGGTACTCACCGGCCGGTCGTGGATCCTCGGTCGTCTCATCACCGACCTCTGCGCCGACTACGAGGAGCGACTCGGGGCCGGACACGCCGAGCCCAACTGGACCGGCTTCGCGAACTTCCTCATCGACGCATGCGCAGGACTGCTCGAAGCACCGGTGACCAGCGAGGGAGATTTCCTCGGAGCGCGCAGCTCCCTGGTCTGGCCGTGACCACCCGGACAGCAGTCAACGGGCAGCCAGGGCCTCGCGCAACGCGGGCACAGACGTGACCGGTCGATCACAGACGAACCCTCGGCAGACATAGGCAGCGGACGCGCCGTCGACCAGAGGCCGGTCGACCAAGAGCGGGGACGACCCCGGCTCGCCACCGACGACGAGCGATCCGCCAGGAGCCACCCGCCGCGCAACCTCGAGCAACTCTCCCCCACCCACGACCACCACCTGGATCGGCCCGCGAACCGCCGCCTCTGCAACGGTGAGCCAGTGCCCCGCCGAACGCGGCGCCCGGTCGAGCAGCAGTGACGCATCGTCCAACGACGCGTGTGCCATCTCCGCGTAGCGGGCCCCGTCGTCGACGACCGCAGCCAGCGAAAGCATCGCCTCGGTGATCAGCGAGGCACCGGACGGCGTCGCACCATCGACCGGATCGCGGGGTCGTGCCACCAGCTCCGGTGAGTCGTGCGCGGTATCGAACCAGCTACCCGGCCGGTCCGGGTCGGCAAAGTACGTCAGTGCGATGTCGGCCAGCTCGCGGGCGGGTTCGAGCCACCGGGCATCACCCGTGGCCTGGTACAACGCGAGAAGTGCCGTGATCAGCGCACCGTGGTCCTCGAGCACGCCGACGGGCGCTCCCACGGCCCCGCCGAGTGATGCGCGCCGCAGACGACCGTCGACCAGGTGCAGGCCCAGAAGCGCACGAGCACACGTCGCGGCAGCGTCGATCCAGTCCGGCCTCCCCAACGCGACACCGGCCTCGACGAGACCCGTGACCGCGAACCCGTTCCACGCGGTGACCACCTTGTCGTCGCGGCCCGGCTGAGATCGGTACTGCCGTGCCGCGAGCAGCCGCACACGAACCGAATCGGAACGAGCCTGATCGGCCGGATCGGCAGGCAACTGCAGAACAGAGGTCCCTTCCTCGAAAGTTCCGGTGTCGGTGACAGCGAACAAATCCGCTGCCCACGCACCATCCGCGTCGCCGAGAACATCGACGAGTTGCTGCGGCGTCCACACGTAGGTGAGCCCTTCGACTCCGTCGGTGTCGGCATCGAGCGCCGACGCGAAACACCCTTCGTCGGTGCGCAGGTCGCGAAGCAGGAATGCGACGATGCCCTCCGTCACTCGACGCGGGACGGGCGCATCGGTGATCCGGGCGAGGTGCGCGTACGCGCGCAGGAGCAGCGCGTTGTCGTAGAGCATCTTCTCGAAATGGGGTACGACCCAACCCGAATCGACGCTGTAGCGGGCGAATCCACCACCGAGCTGGTCGTGGATGCCTCCGCGCGCCATGGCCTCGGCCGTGCGTTCGACGAGTCTCAGGGTCTCGGGCGACCCTGTGCGTTCATGCCCGCGGAGCAAGCCTTCGAGCAGGTTCGACGGCGGAAACTTCGGTGCGCCGCCGAAGCCGCCGTGAACCCTGTCCTCCTCGCCCGCGACCGCCGCGGCCGCCTCGTCGAGCAGCGCCGGGTC
>BBEG01000119.1 GCA_001312645.1 Rhodococcus sp. JCM 9791 | reverse complement strand
AGCACGTCGACGTGGTGTTCGGTGTCGTCGGTCAGGGCGGCGCTGTCGATGCGGCTGACGGGCGCAGGCGCTGCCGCGCGGTCGGCCAGGCTCGACGGTTCCTCGATGCCTCGATCTGTCCCGCCCAGTACTCGCGATCGCCGACGAACCGTTTCGAGTCGCGGTAGTCCATCTCGACGTCGTAGACCTTGCGCAGGTCCGACGCGCGGTTCGGGCTGGCCTCGGCCCCCTCGACCGCCGCGGTGTACAGCTCCGCGATCCGGGTCATGAAGGTCGCGGCAGCGAACCCGTCGAGTGCGAGGTGGTGGACGCGGTTGTACCAGAAGTAACGGGCCTCACCGATGCGGAGCACCGTCGCGGCAATGAGCCGGTCGCGGAGCACGTCCACGGGTCGGCTGCGGTCTTCGCGCATCCACTCCAATGCGGCCTGGCGGGGGTCGTCCTCAGCGCGTAGATCCACGTATCCGAGGGGAGCCTCGAGTGTGGGATCGACGAGCTGATAAGGATGCGCGTCCACCTCGATGAACCGCAGAAACCCGGACCCTGTTTCCAGAGCCGCGTGGGCACTGGATTCACGAAGGACCTCGAGATCGAGATCGCCATCGAGTTCGACGTATTGGGCGATGTTGGCTGGCACCGTCGGGTCGACGTGCTGGGCGAACCACATGCCAGCTGTGCCGGCGAGAGGGGAAACGCACCGGGCGGCACCGCTGCCGCACTCGTCCTCTTCGTTTCCGAGCCGCCGATACCCAGCGAGTCCAAACCCCAACCTTCCTCTCACCGTCGGACGACGACCGACCTGCGCACCGACCTGCGGAGCACATCACCGTACCCCGCGTATATCTGCAGATCAGGTGAGGATCGTTACGGCGAGCCCGGCAGCGGGACCCCCCACTGGCCTGACGACGCAGCCACAAACCCTCCCGACCGGCAACAACCGTTCGAGACAGGTTACTCGCCGGTCATATCAGGTGCCCTTCGCATACACACCGGCCCAATCTACAGGGTCCGTACCAGCGCACGAATGGTCGCGGGCAGGACACGGTGTCACTGCTGCGACGATGAGAGGAGGATCACCACACGACCGCGGTGATCACGTTCAGGATGCCGAGTCCACCGGCTGCGTGGGCGAGCGCAGCGGTGGAGCCGGGGTCCGCTTCTCCTTCTTCGGACCGACGATCGCGACGGTGAGGATGATCAGCGCGATCACCAGCTTGATGGCGACATCCATGACCGCGTATCCGAAATTTTCGGGCGCTCCCTTGTCCAGCAAGGCAGCACTCACGAAGTGGCGCACATCACCCCAGTTCGCGGTACCAGTCAATGAGTTCCGGAACGTCGAGTGCCGTTCGCTCGACGGTCGCCGCGGCGTCGACTCCCTGCAGGATCCGCTTGATCGGAACCTCGAGTTTCTTTCCGGTGCGAGTGTGCGGGATCCCCGGCGCGGCGATGATGTCGTCCGGCACATGTCGCGGTGAGACCCTCGTCCGGAGTTCGGTGCGGATCCGCTCCCGGAGGGCCTCGTCGAGGACCACACCGTCGGCGAGGACCACGAACAAGGGCATCCAGTACTCGCCGTCGGGTTTCTCGACGCCCAACGCAAGTGCCTCGACGATCTCGGGCAGGTCTTCGACCACCTGGTAGATGTCGGCCGTGCCGATCCGGACCCCGTGTCGGTTCAGCGTCGCGTCGGAGCGCCCGTGCATCCGGGCGGAGCCGCGCTCGGTGATGGAGATCCAGTCTCCGTGCCGCCACACTCCGGGGTAGACGGAGAAGTACGCCTCTCGGAGTCCGACGCCGTCGGGATCGTTCCAGAACCGAACCGGCATCGACGGCATCGGCGCGGTGACCACGAGCTCGCCCACCTCCCCGCGCACCGGACGACCCTGGGCGTCGAATGCATCGACGGCGACGCGAGGCACGGCACCGACAACTCCCCCGGCCAGACCGGAACGGTCCGGACCGACCCGATGAACGCCGACACCACGTCGGTGCCGCCGGTGATCGACATGACCTGGACCCGCTCGCCTGCGTTCTCCCCGAGCCACAGCGACGACGTGGGCGGCAGTGTCGAGCCGGTGACGCCGACGCCCCGGAGAGCGGACAGGTCGTGTTCGCGGCGCGGGACGACACCCGCCTTGATGCACGCGAGGACATAGCCGGGGCTCGTCCCGAAGACCGTGACATGTTCGTCGGCGGCGATCCGCCACAGCCGGTCGATGTCCGGGTAGGAAGGAGCACCGTCGTAACAGACGATCGTTGCGCCGACGAGCAGTCCCGCCGCGAGGAAGTTCCACATCATCCAGCTCGGGCTCGTGTGCCAGAAGAACGTGTCGCGGTGGCCGATGTCGAGATGCAGCGACAGTGCCTTGAGATGCTCGAGCAGCACTCCCCCGTGCCCGTGCACGATGCCCTTGGGCAAGCCTGTGGTGCCGGACGAGAACACGATCCAGAGCGGGTGGTCGAACGGTACCGGGACGGGCTCGAATTCATGCTCGCCTGCGGTTGCCTCTTCCCAGGTGAGAACGCCCGGATCGAGCAGGGTGTCGCCGGAGGTCTCACTGCGCGCAACGAGCACCGTCATCTCGAGGCCGGGCATGTGTTCACGCAGCCAGGCGACCTCGGCGACTCGGTCGTGTCGGCGACCGTTGTACCGGTAGCCGTCCGCAGTGACGAGAACCGTGGGCTCGAGCCGGCCGAGCCGATCGAGCGCGGCGGGGGCGGCGTAGTCCTGCCCGCAGGCGGACCACACAGCACCGATTCCTGCGGTGGCAAGCAGTGCAACCACCGCCTCGGGAATATTGGCAGGTACCCCACGACCCGGTCTCCCGCTTGCACGCCGCATTCACGGAGCGTGGCCGCGAGGGCCGCGGCCTGGCCGTGCAGTGCCGCCCAACTCGTCTCTCGCCGTTGTCCGTCCTCGTCGATGTGAACCATCGCCGGTCGATCGCTCCGAGCGTTCCGGAAAACGTGTGCCGCATAGTTCAGCCGGGCACGGGGGAACCACACGGCTCCGGGCATCGCGGCGTCGGCGAGCGCGGGCCCGGGATCAGTGCCACCTCGGATCTCGAACCAGTCCCATACGGCCTGCCAGAACTCCGAGGAATGCTCGATCGACCATTGCCGTAGCGCATCGTAGTCCGGCAGGTGCACGGCATGGCGGTGCTCGACGAAGCGGCCGAATGCCGTCACCCTCGCTTCCGCGAAGTCCACCTCGCTGGGAACCCACTGTGGACGGACCATCACCGTCACCTCCGTTCCGGCTCGACCTCCGTGCGACCCGATCGGCACTCGTCGGCGCGCGCCTCCACCGATCGGTGGAGGATCTGTTCGGCATGTCGTAGTACGGGCGCATCCACCATCTGACCCTCGAACCGGAACACGCCCCGAGACTCCGGCACGGCTTCCAGGACCCTGCGAGCCCATTCGACCGACTCGGCGCTCGGCGTGTAGGCCTCTCGAATCACACCCACCTGATCGGGGTGGATCGATACCTTCACGTCGAATCCGACCGCGGCTGCGTCGAGTGCCTCGCTGCGCAGTCCGGCATGGTCCCCGATGTCGAGGTACGCGGCATCGAGCGCCCAGCGTCCGTACGCCTTCGCCGCGAGCAGCACCGACGATCTGACATGTTTCGCAACATCGCGGTAGGTGCCGTCCGCGTGCCGGATATTCTGACCGCCCAATCCGACGGCGAGGCCCTCGGCGCCCCACATGACGCCGATCGTTCCCATCGCCAGTGCTATGTCGGCAACCGCAAGTGCTCCGCGTGGGGACTCGACGAGCGCGATGACCTCGCGTGGCGCGAGCGCCGTCACCTGCTCCGGAGATTCACACTTCGCAAGCATCACCCGGGTGTAGGGCGAGTCGGCGAGGGCCCTCAGGTCGAGGCGATGATCCTCGGTGCCGGCCGGGTTGATCCGGACCACCGTACGCGCGGATCGAGTGACCGGTCGAGAAGGGAGCGGCGGGCGTAGTCCTTGTCGGCCGGTGCGACACCGTCGTCGAGATCCAGGACGACGACATCGGCGGTCGCAGCGGCCTTGCCGTAGCGCTCGGGCCGATCTGCCGGACAGAACAACCACGCCGGTCCCGGAATCACACTCATGCGGTCGACCTCCTCGTGCATGGTTCGTCCACGTCCGATCATCCCGCGCCCGGCCTGTCCGGTCACCGTTTCGTCGCGAGTGATGGAACGACCGATGGCCCCGCCCGAAAGGGCGAGGCCATCGGCTCGATGCCGTCAGGAGTGGTGGATCAACTCTTCGACCTGGTCATCGATGTGTAGAGCAGGGTCAGGACGACTGCGGCCGCGATACTGATGATCCACCGGATCCAGTCGATGCCGCCGGTGTCCTCGTTCCCTTCCGACGAGATCGCGCCCCAGACCCAGTAACCGATGAGGCACCGACGATGCCGATGATGACCGTGATGATCATGCCCATCGACTGCTTGCCCGGAATCACGAGCCGGGCCAGCACACCGATGACCGCACCGAAAATGATGGTGCCGACGATTTCCCAGAACATCGCGCGCTCCTCTCGTAGATGATCTTGCCGCGACGAACTGTATGCCAGTGTGTGCGTCCGATGGTGTCTCCGCGGCGAATTCCGAAGATCGTCTACCGAAAGTTGTGTGGCCGGAGTCCGTTCACGAGGCGTGGACGATCACTCCACGCAGGTTCTTGCCGTCGCGCAGATCCTGATAGCCTGGTTGACTTCTTCGAGCGTGTACCGGGTGGTGATCAGCTCGTCGAGCTTCAGCTGGCCGGCATCGTAGAGGCGCAGAAGCCGCACGATGTCGTACTGCGGGTTGGCGGAACCGAACAACGAGCCCTTGATCGTCTTCTGGAACAGCGTCAGATCGGTGCCCGACACGTGGACTGTCAGCTTCTCGGGGTTCGCCAAGCCGGTGATCACGACGGTGCCGCCCTTACCGATGACCGCTGTCGCCGCCGACACGACCTCCTCGTCGACTGTGCCCACCAGGATCAGCGCGGCATCAGCGCCCTGCCCCCAACTCAGCTCCTTGACCTTCTCCGCAGCTTCCGCCGCGGTCGCGAACGCATGAGTGGCTCCGAATTTCAGCGCCGCGTCGCGCTTCATCTCGACAGGGTCGACCACCACGACGTACTTCGCCCCGGCGTGTACCGCGCCCTGGACGGCGTTGATACCGAGACCACCGATGCCGTAGATGACGACGATGTCGCCGGCACGCACGTCACCCGAATACACCGCCGTGCCCCACCCCGACGGCACACCGCAACCGACGAGAACTGCTGTCTCCAGGGGGAGCCAGTCGTCGACCTTGACCACAGAGTGCTGCGAGATCGTCGCCCGCTCGGAGAACGTACCGAGCATGCACATGGCACCGAAGTCGAGGCCACCCGAGTGGAAGCGGAAGGAGCCGTCGGGCATGGTTCCTTCGAGGATGGTCGCACCCATGTCGCATAGGTTCTGACGGCCCGTGGAACAGTATCTACATGTTCCGCAGTTGGGGATGAAACTGCACACGACATGATCGCCGGGCTTGACCTTGGTGACGCCCGGGCCGACCTCCTCGATGATGCCGGACCCCTCATGACCGCCGACGATCGGATAGCGCGGCGGCAGATCTCCGTCGGTCAGGTGCAGATCGGAATGGCACAGGCCCGCAGCGGTGTACTTGATCAGGACCTCTCCCGGTCCGGGCCCGTCGAGTTCGAGCTCCATCAGTTCGAACGGCTTGCCTGCTTCGAGCAGTACTGCGGCTTTGGTCTTCATCTCGTCCTCCGTTGTCTCGCGGTCGTTTCAGTACAAGTGGGGTTCAGAGCGCATGCGGGTTCAGAGCGCAATGTTCACGGCTTTGGTCTGCGTGTAGAGATCGATCGCGCTCGCGCCGAGTTCGCGACCCCAGCCCGACTGCTTGAACCCGCCGAAGGGCATGGCGGTGTCGAAGCCGTTGTACTGGTTGACCCACACCGATCCGGCCTTCAGCCGACGGGCAGTGCGATGGGCCTTGGACAGGTCTCGTGTCCAGATCCCCGCGGCGAGACCGTAGATCGAGTCGTTGGCAGCCACATCGATACCGTCGTCGGCGTCGAACGGCATCGCGGCGACGACCGGCCCGAAGATCTCTTCTCGCACCACACTGAACTCGGGCTGTACATCGACGAGGACAGTCGGCTCGACGAAGAAACCTTTGTCGCCCCAACGTTGCCCGCCGGTCAGCGCACGTGCTCCGTCGGTCAGGCCTTCGCGCAGGAAGCCGGTGACGCGATCCAGCTGCTCCTGGGACACCAACGGTCCGAGCTGAGTGGCCGGATCCATCCCCGGACCGATCTTCACCCTGCTCGCGGCATCGGCCATCGCTTCGGTGAACTGCTCGAAGATGGGCCGCTCGACGAACAGGCGAGTTCCGGCGACACAGCACTGACCGTGATTGAACAACCACGCGTCGAGCGAACCGGCGACCGCGGCGTCGAAATCTGCGTCGGCGAACACGATGTTGGGGCTCTTACCGCCGAGTTCGAGAGAGACCTTCTTCAGGTTGCCCTTCGCCGCGTCGACGACCTTCTTCCCGACCTCCGTGGAGCCCGTGAACGCGATCTTGTCCACACCGTCGTGGGCGGAGAGCGCGGCGCCCGCGTCTCCGAACCCCGTCACGACATTGACGACGCCGGGCGGGAAGCCGGCCTCCTCGAACACCTCGGCGAGGAGCAGCGCGGTCAGCGGTGTCTGCTCGGCCGGTTTGAGGATCACGGTGTTGCCTGCCGCGAGCGCCGGCGCAAGTTTGAACGCGGCCATGAGCAGCGGGAAGTTCCACGGCACGATCAGTCCGCACACGCCGACCGGTTCGCGCAGTGTGTAGGCGTGGAATTCGCCGCCCGGCACGAACGGCATCGACACGTTGACGGTGCTGCCCTCGATCTTGGTGGCCCAGCCCGCGTAATAGCGGAAGATGTCGGCCGACCACGCCGTGTCGACGGCCGCAGCGATCGCAGCAGATTTGCCGTTGTCGAGCGCTTCGAGCTGACCGAATTCCTCGGCGCGCTCGGTCAGCAGATCGCCTACCCGCCAGATCATCCGCTCACGTTCGGCCGCCTTCATCGTCGGCCACGGGCCGTGGTCGAAGGCAGAGCGGGCCGCACGTACGGCCCGGTCGATGTCTTCCGCACCGCCGTGAGCGACATCGACGAGCTTGTCGCCGGTGGCCGGGTCGTGGGTGGCGAACACGCGACCCGACGCAGCATCGACGAACTCGCCGCCGATGTAGAGGCGTCGGTTTTCGGAAAGGAACTCTCGGACACGCGGGGCGACGGTGTACTCGGCCACGGCAGTCATACGAACCTCCAGAAGTAGTGTGACACGAGTCATACTTCCTCGGAGGGACGTCCCCGAACTGTCCAAGGTTTGGACACCGCTTTCCGGGGCACGCCACGACGTCAGACGATGCCGAGCGCTTGATCCGGCTGTACAGCGTGGTGCGGCTGATGCCGAGCCCGGCCGCGGCGTGCACCTTGTTTCCGCCGCTGTCGCGCAACGCGTCGATGATGGCTTCGCGTTCGGCGCGTTCGAGGCACCGAGCTTCGCCACTCGGCCGGTGCTGCGGTATTCAGGTGCGAGATCTTCGGCCCGGAGCGGCAGTGAGGACTCCCGCTCGGGAATTCCGGCGAGCACCGCGCGGAGTTCGGCGAGGTTGCCCGGCCACGAACGTCCCGCCAGCGCCGCGACCGCACCCGGACCGAGGCGGATGTCGGGTCTGCCGAGCTCATCGGCAAGCGAGGCGGCGAGGTCTCCGATCTCCCGGATACGATGGCGCAGTGCAGGAATGCGTACCCGCCCGACGCATCGCGTGAGGAGTTCGCGGACCGGCTCGCGCACTGTGTCGAGCGGATCCGAGGTGAACACGAATCTCGGTCCCGATTCCAGCACGGAGACGAGCAATCTCAGCACGGGATCCGGAGCCACGTGAACATGCTCGACCACCACGGTATTCGCGCTCGTGGCCGCGTCGACGGTAGCCAGCAGCGCCGCGGACCACTCCCGTTGCCCTTCTGCGACGATGCGTGCAGCGTCGACGAACACCCCACCGCTGCCGGTGAATTCACGCGCCGCCCAGGTGCGTCCGCTGCCGGGTTCGCCGACGACGACAACGCTGCCGGCACCTGCGCGAACACGCGCGAGTTCGTCCCGGAGAGTGCTCGACGTGGTCTGTGCCGCCGCGGTTCGGCGCACCGTCTTCCGGTCGCCCGTGGCGTCGAGGAGGAACAGCGCGCTGCCGTCGATCCCCGGGATGCGGTCGACGCGCAGGGTGGTCCGACCACCCGCGGTGAGCGCGAAGTCCATCGTTCGGGACTCGCCGGAGGGAAGGTCCATCGCGATCGCACGCAACGCCGCGTGATCCGCTGGTACGAGCAGATCCACGGCGGCCTTGTTGGTGAGCATGATGTCCTCGCCCATCGCCGCGACGGCGAGCCCGCGTCGCTGCGCGGCGCGTTGGAACGCTTCGACCACTCGCTGGTCCGCTTCGCGGGCATTCTCGAGCAGGCGCGCTTCGATATCACGGGCCGCGCGGGCGACGATCGGGGCGAACAGGGGATTCGCGGTCTTTCCGACCGCCGTGATGTCGAGGATGCCCTCGATCCTGCGGGTGACAGGGTGGACCAGTGGATGGCCGTAACAGCTGTATCCCTTGAGCGGTTCGAGGAAATGCTCCTCCCCGTGCACGACGAGCCCTTGCCGCATCTCGAACGGAGTGCCCAGCGCATTCGTGCCGAACGTCTCTTCGCTCAGCTCTGCGCCGGGAAGGACACCGAGTTCGTCCATAGCGCGTTGCATGGACGAGGAGTCGAACACGCGGGTCACTATCCGGCAGTCACGATCGACCAGAAGGATGCAGCACTCGGTGCCGGACAGTTGTGTGCCGAGCTCGTCGAGCACCGGCCGGGCAGCGCGGCGCAGCCGCCCGGAAGTGTCGGAGGGGCCCAGCAGCGTGGGCTCGGGAAGGTGCCCCGGATCGAGACCGCTCAGCTCGGAGCGCTTCCAGGACAACGCGATCTCGGGCCGCAACGGGTTCACGTCCGATCGGCCTCCTCGAGGAGCGCGACCGACACCTCACGCATCTCGACCTTGCGGATCTTGCCGGTGACCGTCATGGGGAACTCGTCGACGATGTGGACATAGCGCGGGATCTTGTAGTGCGCGAGTTTGCCGCTGCAGAATTCGCGCAGTGCGTCCGCGTCGAGCGCGTCGGCGCCGTCACGCAGGCGCACCCACACCATCAGTTCCTCACCGTATTTCGCGTCCGGAACACCGACGACCTGGGCATCGAGGATGTCGGGGTGCGTGTAGAGAAATTCTTCGATCTCACGCGGGTAGATGTTCTCGCCGCCGCGGATCACCATGTCCTTGATCCTGCCGGTGACCGAGACGTACCCCTCGGAATCCATCACACCGATGTCGCCCGTGTGCATCCACCGCGCCGCATCGATCGGCCCCAGCCGATATGGTCGCTCCGCAGGCTCCGCTCCTGCGGATTTCTCTGCCTGCTCCCAGTACCCCAGCATCACCGAATAGCCGCGCGTGCACAGCTCACCCGGCTCACCGCGCGGCACGGTGAGTCCGGTCACGGGATCGACGATCTTGACCTCGATGTGCGGTCCGACCCTCCCGACGGTGGATACGCGCTGCTCGATGGTGTCGTCGCTGCGGGTCTGCAGCGAGACAGGCGAGGTTTCGGTCATCCCGTAACAGATGGACACCTCGGCCATCCCCATCCGTTCCATGACCTGCTTCATCACCTCGACCGGGCACGGCGATCCTGCCATGATGCCGGTGCGCAGGCTCGACAGGTCGACGGTCTCGAACGACGGGTCGGCGAGTTCCGCGATGAACATCGTCGGCACGCCGTACAGCGACGTGCAGCGTTCTCCGGCGACGGCCGCAAGGGTGGCGGCAGGATCGAACGCCGGCGCGGGTATCACCATGGTCGCGCCGTGACTCGTGCACGCGAGGTTTCCCATGACCATGCCGAAGCATGATAGAACGGCACGGGAATGCACACCTTGTCCTGCTCGGTGTAATGGCACAGTTCCCCGACGAAGAATCCGTTGTTGAGAATGTTGTGGTGGCTGAGGGTGGCCCCTTTGGGGAATCCTGTGGTTCCGGACGTGTACTGGATGTTGATCGCGTCGTCGGGCGACAGCTCCTTCCCGGCGGCGACGAGCGTAGACCGATCGGTTTCCAGCGCGGCCCGACCCGCGGCGCCGAGCTCGTCCCACTCCGAGCGGCCGATCAGCACGACCTGCTCGAGGTCTGGACACTCACCGCGTACCTGACCGATCATCGCGGCGTAGTCGGAGGTCTTGAACTCCGGCGCGGAGATCAGCATCCGGATGCCCGCCTGCGTGAGCACGTACTGCAGTTCATGAGAGCGGTACGCGGGGTTGATGTTGACGAGAATCGCGCCGATCTTGGCGGTGGCGTACTGCACGAACGTCCATTCGGCACAGTTTGGGGCCCAGATTCCCACGCGGTCGCCTTTGCCGATGCCCGCTCGCAGCAGTCCGAGGGCCAGGGCGTCGACCTCGGCGGCGAGCTCGGAGTATGTCCAGCGTCGGCCTGTGGCTCGTTCTACGAGTGCGTCGCGGTCGCGTGCCGGGCGACGGTGCGGTCGAGGTTGTCGCCGATGGTGTCACCCAGCAGCGGGACGTCCCATGCTCCGGAGTCGTAGCTGGGCAGTGCGGGGGTGGCGATACCGGTCATGATGAATCTCCTGCGGTGGGACGCGGCCGGACAGACGGGTTCTTTCACCATCCTCGTCTTTTCGCGGCCGCAGGTGTGCGGATTCTGGACAGCTGACGACGGCGGGAGCGCCTTCCCCGAGGGTGCCGGGAAAGGCGCCCGCTCCTACAGCGCTCGGTCGCGGGTTTCGACGAGAGCCGCGGTGCAGACGAGACTCACGAGACCGATCACCATGAGCATGACGCCGATCGCGATACCGCCGTACGCGGCGGCGAGCGGGGCGGCGATCATCGGCGGGACGGCGCCGCCGAGCACGCCGGCGAGGTTGTAGCCGAGTCCCGCGCCGGTGTACCGGTACCGAGTGTGGAACATCTCGGGTAGCAGCGCACCGCACGGGCCGTAGGCAATGCCGAAGATCGCGAGGGTGACCATCATGCCGACAACGAATGCGACCGGGGAACCCGTGTCGAGCAGCGGGAACAAGGCAAGTGCCCACACAACCGAGAACGCGCACGACACCATGATCACGCGCCTCCGGCCGAACCGGTCGGAGTACAGGGCGGACAGCACGATCGCCGCACCGAAGACGAGGGCCGAGGCGATTCCCACCATCAGCACGAACGGTCGATCGAAGCCGAGGGTCGTCGTCGCATAGCTCGTGAGGTAGGCGGTGCCAGGTAGAAGAACGCGAACATGATCGACAGTGCGCCGGCCGCGAGGAGGATCTCCTTGGACTGATACCGGAGAGCGTCGAGGAACGGCAGGGAACGCTTCTTCGCGGGCTCTGCTGCGCGGGCTGCAGATTCGGCACGGAACACCGGTGTCTCCTCGATCGCCAGGCGCATGTAGAGGCCGATGGCGACGAGAACGATGCTGAACAGGAACGGGATTCGCCAGCCGTAGGTGAGGAATGCCTCGTTGGTGTCGCCGAGCGCGAGCCCGGTGAACAAGAAGGTTGCGCTCGAGAGCGCGAATGCGATGGCCGGGCCGAGCTGCGGGAACATCGCGTAGAGCCCGCGTTTGCCCGGCGGGGCGTATTCGGCAGTGAGCAGTGTGGCACCGGCCCATTCACCGCCGACCGCGAAGCCCTGCGCGAACCGTAGTAACACCAGGATGATCGGAGCCGCGACGCCGATGGTGCCTGCCCCGGGCAGCAGGCCGATGAGCAGCGTCGAGATGCCCATGAGGAGAAGGGTCGAGACGAGGGTCTTCTTGCGGCCGATGCGGTCGCCGAAGTGGCCGAAGAGCATGGCCCCGACGGGGCGGGCGATGAACGCGACGGCGAACGTCGCAAACGACGCGACCGTGCCTGCGGTGGCACCGAGCGCCGGGAAGAACACCGTGGGAAACACTAGTGCCGCGGCCGTGCCGTAGATGAAGAAGTCGTAGAACTCGATCGTCGTGCCGATGCAGCTCGCGATCGCGACACGTCGTATACCGGGGCCTCCGGTGTGGCCGGGTCCTGTTCCGGCGGCGGAGCCGGAATCTCCGGCCGCCTGCCTGTCGGCGGCTTACCCGCCCCGGGTGTCGACACAGTGGTCACGTCGGTCCTCCGTTGTCCGTCCTGACCGCGGCCGGGAAACGTCGCCGCGGGTTGGATGAAAACTAGTGATCCGGCTCACCCCCTCACCACCCCCGAAAGGGGGTGTCCGTGAGGGGGGTCACATAGTGTGTCGAACGAACTACTTTGACGGTGTCAGTTTCCGGACGCGCCTGCGAGCTCCGCGCGCATCTCGCGCCACACCGTCGCGTACGAGTCGATGCTCCCGGCCGTCGCCCATGCGAGCGAGCCGCCCTTGATCTTCTCGAGTGCTTCCGCGAACAGATCCTGGTACCGCGACAGTCGCGGAACGAACGCGGACACGTCGTCGAACAGATTCTGGGCCTTCCGGTCGATGTCGATCAGCGCGTCGAGGAAGCCGTCGGAGTCCGGGTCCTCGAGCAGCTTCGACAGCGTCTCGTCGAGCGGGCCGAACTGCTCGAACAGGTCCGCGATCGAATCCTCGTCGATGGACACCCGTTCCGCGTCGAGCTGATCGGACAGTTCCGTGAGCCCCTTATCGGTCAGCGCGACACCGCCGTCCGACGACACGGCCTTACCCTGTTCGACGAGCGCCGCGAGCGCGGCCTGCCCCGACGACACCGACACACCCAGATGAGCGGCCAGGACCTCCGCCGTGACCTGCTTCTTCAACCGCACCGTCTGCAGCAGTGCCAACTCGTCCACGTTGCCCGCGAAGGCCATATCTCACTCCTCGTCACCCCCGCCGGGGGCACTGAAACCGGGCGGGCCGAGCCCGCATCACATTCGAACCGGGACCGGTTCGACCTCGATTCTCACCCACCGGTCCGAGGCCGGGGCTGCCACCCTCCAGCACGTCCCGCGCGCTGGTGTCCTTGAGCTCGATGCCTGAGCGCCCCAACCGCCGAGCGCCGTCGACCAGGTTCGCCACCACCCGCGCTGCCTGCGCGTATCCGAGGCCGTCCGGTGGGTGCACGTTCGAGACGCAATTGCGCTCGGAATCGATGCGTCCCGGCCGCGATGATGCGTCACGTAGATCCCGAGGCTGTCGGCGAACGACAGTCCCGGCCGCTCGCCGATGAGCACCACCACGGTCTGCACATCGAGCGCCGCGCCGATATGGTCGCCGAGCGCGACTCGCGCCGACGTCGCGATGACCGGGGGTGCAACCGACAGATGACGCGGCAACGCGTCCACGATCGCCCGGGCGGCCGGTACGCCGTGCTCTTCGAGAGCATGGGCCGAAAGACCATCGGCAAGAATGATTCCGACGTCGACGCCGAATATCGGCAGGTGCGCGAGGTCGGTAGGCAGCCGCCCGAGATCGGGGCGACGCAGATACTCGCCGCGGTCGCGCGCTCGACTCTGCACGATCAGCGGGGAGCCCAGGTTCGCGTGTTCCACCTGCTGCGTGAGCGCGACGACGTCGAGCTCGCGGTGTACCGCGTCGCGGGCCGCGGCGTGCGCAGCACGGAATTCGAGAAGCTCGGAGGTGGGCAGCGCATCGCCGGCACGTCCGAGTCCGATACGTGCCCGCGTCGACAGGCGCAGGGTCGCCCAGAGGCCACCATTGCCGGTGGCGGGGTCGATCGCGTTCACGCGACACCACCGGTGAGTGCACGCAGCGGTGACGAGGCGACGTCGACGCGCAGAATTCGACCGGCATCGTCTGCCATCCCGAGGCCCTGCAGCCACGATTCGAACTCCGGCGCTGCGCGGAGCCCCAGGGCGCGCCGTGCATACAGAGCGTCGTGGAACGACAGGGACTGATATCCGAGCATCACGTCGTCTGCGCCCGGCACCGTGATCACGAACGACACCCCGGCGACGCCGAGCAGGGTGAGCAAGGTGTCCATGTCGTCCTGGTCTGCCTCGGCGTGGTTGGTGTAACAGACGTCGACGCCCATGGGCAGGCCCAGAAGCTTCCCGCAGAAGTGATCTTCCAATCCGGCTCGGATGATCTGTTTGCCGTCGTAGAGATATTCGGGGCCGATGAAGCCGACCACGGTGTTGACGAGCAGCGGATCGAACTCGCGCGCCGCCGCGTACGCGCGCGCCTCGAGGGTCTGCTGATCGACGGGGTGGCCGTCGGTGCCGAGGTGCGCATCCGCCGACAGCGCCGAGCCCTGTCCGGTCTCGAAGTACATGACGTTGTCGCCGACGGTCCCGCGGCGGAGCGATCTGCCCGCCTCGTTCGCTTCTCCGAGCAGCCCCAGATTCACGCCGAAGCCCTCATTTGCGCCCTGCGTACCTGCGATCGACTGGAACACCAGGTCGACGGGGGCACCCGCCTCGATCAGGCCGAGCGTGGTGGTGACATGCGAGAGCACACACGACTGCACCGGGATGTCGAATCGCGTGCGGATGTCGTCGAGCAGGTGCAACAGCTCCGACGTCGCCTGTGGCGAGTCGGTAGCCGGGTTGATGCCGATGACCGCGTCGCCGCACCCGAGCAACAACCCGTCGAGAACTGCCGCGGCGATTCCTCGCGGATCGTCGGTGGGATGGTTCGGCTGTAGGCGGGTCGCGAGGCGTCCGGGCAACCCGATGGTGGTGCGAAATGCGGACGTGACCTCGATTACACGGGCGACCGCGATCAGATCCTGGTTCGACATGAGTTTGCTGACGGCCGCCACCATTTCGGGTGTCAGCCCCGGCGACAGCTCAGCGAGAACGGCAGCGGCGCCGGGGCGGGACGCTGTGTCGAG
>BBEG01000118.1 GCA_001312645.1 Rhodococcus sp. JCM 9791 | reverse complement strand
TCCGGCGAGACTTGAGGCCGCCGTCCCGGGTTCGCCCACAGCCGGTCGAGGTCCACGGACTGGGCTGCTTCGGTCAGCAACTCGTCGAGTTCGTCGATGTCGGGGATCCGCGCCGAGCGCGACTCGTAGACGCCCGGCCCGACGCCGTGGGTCAGGGCCTGATCCTTGATCGCCTCGAGCACCCAGCCGATCGACCTGGTCGCGACGATCGCGGTGACGTCGGCATCGAGTCGTTCGATTGCGTCGACCACCGACTTCTGGCCCGAGTACGTCAGGTGTGTGTGGATCTGGGTCTCGGGCGCTGCCCCGCCGGTCGCGAGGCGGAACGCATCGACCGCCCAGTCGAGGTACTCGACGCGCCCGTCCTGCCGTAGCGGCAGCAGTTCACGGATCGCCGGTTCGTCGACCTGGATGATCGCGATGCCCGCCTTCTCCAGATCCTTGATCTCGTCTCGGATCGCGAGCGCCAACTGGTCGGCGGTCTCGTGCCGCGGCTGGTCCGCTCGCACGTAGGAACGCGCCAGCATCGTGACCGGGCCCGTGAGTATTCCCTTGACCGGTTTGTCGGTGAGCGACTGCGCGAACGCGGTCCACTCGACCGTCATCGGTTTCGGCCGCACGATGTCGCCGTACAGGATCGGTGGGCGAGTACAGCGCGACCCGTAGGCCTGCACCCAGCCGAAATGAGTGGTGGCGTAGCCTTCCAGCAGTTCGGCAAAGTACTGCACCATGTCGTTGCGTTCGTGTTCGCCGTGCACCAGGACGTCGAGACCGATGTCCTCCTGCAGCCGGATCGTCGACTCGATCTCGGCCTGGATCAGCTCGGTGTACTCGTCGTTCGACAGTCGCCCTCGGACGAGTTCGTACCGCGCCTTGCGCGCCTCGGCTGTCTGAGGGAACGAACCGAGGGTTGTCGCGGGGACGGGCGGCAGCTTCAGTCGCTTCTGCTGGGCGACGCGACGCTCCTCGTAGGGGGCGCGGACGCGATGCTCGGCGGTGAGAGCGTTGAGGCGGGCCCGCACGGTGTGCTTCTGCTTGAAATGCACGGAGACGGGCGGTCGGCGCCACTTCTCCTCCGCTCCGGTGGTGAGCGCCTTCGCGAGCGAGACGACCTCGCCGACCTTCTGCTTCGCGAAGGCGAGCCGGTCGGCGACGTCGCCGGGGATGTCGTATTCGATGAGGAGGTCATACGGCACGTGCAGCAACGAGGAGGAGGTCGAGACGACGAGGTCCGGCGCGACCGCAGCGAGCGACTGCAGGTAGTCGAGCGTGCGGCGCCGATCGACTTTCCACACGTTGCGGCCGTCGACGACGCGGCGTAGATCCGCTTACGCTTCAGGCCGGGCACGGCAGCGAGTTCGTCCGGAGTCATCCGGCCGTTGACGAGGTCCAGACCGAGCGCTTCGACCTTCGACGCCGCCAGGATCGGCAACGCTTCACCGAGATGGCCGTACGGTCCGGTCACGAGGATGCGTGGCCGCAGCGGTGCGTGCGAAAGCACTTCGTAGGCTCGCTTCAGCGCGGCAAGTTCGTCGGCGCTGCGGTCCTCGGTGAACGACGGCTCGTCGAGTTGCACACACGTAGCGCCGCGTATCGCGAGTTGTTCGAAGAGCCGCTCGTACTGCTCGAGCAGCCTGTCGAGCAGATCGAGTGTCGAGAATCCGTTCTGCTGGGAAGCCGGCGCAACCTTCGACAGCAACAGCAGCGACACGGGGCCGAGCACGACGGGCCGAAGTTCGACGCCCTCGGCCATGGCACGATCGAACTCGTCGAGCAACGCGGCCGAATTCAGTCCGAAGACGGTGTGCTCGTCGAGTTCCGGCTGGCGGTAGTGGTAGTTGCTCCCGAACCAGCGGACGAGTTCGAGGGGCGGGAAGTCTGCGCGGCCACGGCACATCGTGAAGTAGAAATCGAGTGGGTCGAGTTCGTCGACGAGCGGACGGAATCGCTCCGGGACCGCACCGAACAGCAGTGCGTTGTCGAGCACGTGGTCGTAGTAGGAGAACGTGTTGCCGGGGACCTGCGTCAATCCGGTGGCGAACAGTTCACGCCACATGTTCTCCTGCAGTTCGCGACCGACCGCGATGATCTCGGCGCGGGTGCCGTCCCCGTGCCAGTAGGAATCGAGAGCACGCTCGAGTTCACGACGGGGTCCGATGCGCGGGTAACCGAGAATGCTCGAGCCGTGGCCTGCCATGCCGGAATCGACCTCTCCCTCAATGCAGTCGCGGTGGGTGCTGCCTGACTAGCCGGCCTTCTTGGTCGCGCGACCGTTGTCGGCGTACTCGTAGAAGCCGGCTCCCGACTTCTTGCCGACGAGTCCGGCCTCGACCATACGGAGAAGCAGCGGAGGTGCCGAGTAGAGCGGCTCCTTGAATTCGTCGTACATGGAGTCCGCGATCGACTTGACGGTGTCGAGCCCGACGAGATCGGTCAGTTCGAGCGGGCCCATGGGGTGGGCGCACCCGAGCACCATCGCCTTGTCGACGTCCTCTTTGGTGGCGAAACCGGATTCGACCATCCGGACTGCCGAGAGAAGGTACGGCACGAGCAATGCGTTCGCGATGAAACCTGCCCGGTCGGATGACCGGACAACCTGTTTGCCGAGGATGTCGCTTGCGAAGGCCTCTGCGCGTTCCGACACCGCGCGGCCGGTCTTGAGGGTGGTCACGACCTCCACCAGCGGAAGTACCGGTACCGGATTGAAGAAGTGCATCCCGATGACGCGTTCGGGTGCCGCGGTCGCGATGCCGAGTTTCATGATCGGGATCGACGACGTGTTGGAGGCGAGAACAGCATTGGGATCGGTGACGACCTTGTCCAGCCCCGCGAAGATCTCGGCCTTGATCTTCTCGTCCTCCACGACCGCTTCCACCACGAGCTGCCGATCTGCGAAATCCTCGAGATCGGAGGTGAAACGCAGCCGCCATGCAGCCTGTTCACGCTCACGTTCGGTGATCTTCCCAGTACTCACACCGCGGTCGAGAGACCTGAGGATCCGTGCGCGTCCGGCCGCCGCGAGTTCGCGGGTCTGCTCGAACACCAGGACGTCGACATGAGCACGCGCACACACCTCGGCGATACCCGAGCCCATGATGCCGGCGCCGATCACACCGACGCGCTGAATCCTCTCGCTGGTCACGTCAGCTCTCCCTCAACCTTGACTGCGCTACGGTGACAACAGATCTGGTGAGCAGATAGTCAACTCACCCGGGTACGTCCCAAGCCTCGAGTTTCGACACCGGCGGCCCGCAACCAACGTCGCGCCGCCGGGCTTGTATGCCGAAATCCGGAGAGGCGGTCCAGCTCCTAGTGGAACTGGCCTTCCTCGGTGGAACCCTTCAGGGCAGCCGTGGAGGTGTTCGGGTCGACCGTGGTGGCGATGCGGTCGAAGTAGCCTGCGCCGACCTCACGCTGGTGCTTGATCGCGGTGAAGCCACGCTCTTCTGCGGCCTTGAACTCGCGCTCCTGCAGGTCGACGAAGGCGGTCATGCCCTCGCGGGCGTAGCCGTGCGCCAGGTCGAACATGCCGTAGTTGAGCGAGTGGAAGCCGGCGAGGGTGATGAACTGGAACTTGAAGCCCATCGCGCCGAGCTCCTTCTGGAACTTCGCGATGGTCGCGTCGTCCAGGTGAGCCTTCCAGTTGAAGGACGGCGAGCAGTTGTAGGCCAGCAGCTGGTCGGGGAACTCGCTGCGGACGGACTCGGCGAACTTCTTGGCGACCTCGAGATCCGGCACACCGGTCTCCATCCAGATGAGGTCGGAGTACGGGGCGTAGGCCTTGGCGCGAGCGATGCAGGGCTCGATACCGTTCTTGACGCCGTAGAAACCCTCGGCAGTGCGGGTGCCATCGAGGAACTCGCGGTCGCGCTCGTCGACATCGGACGTGATGAGCGTAGCGGCCTCGGCGTCGGTGCGGGCGATGACGACCGTCGGGACGTCGGCGACATCCGCGGCGAGGCGAGCCGAGGTCAGGGTGCGGATGTGCTGCTGGGTCGGGATGAGCACCTTGCCACCGAGGTGGCCACACTTCTTCTCCGACGCGAGCTGATCCTCCAATGCGAACCGGCAACACCGGATGCGATCATGGCCTTCTGCAGCTCGTAGACGTTGAGAGCGCCACCGAAGCCGGCCTCACCGTCGGCGACGATCGGAGCGAGCCAGTTGTCGACGGAGGTGTCGCCCTCGACCTTGGCGATCTCGTCGGCGCGCAGCAGCGCGTTGTTGATGCGGCGCACGACCTGCGGAACCGAGTTCGCCGGGTACAGCGACTGGTCCGGGTAGGTGTGACCGGACAGGTTGGCGTCGCCGGCGACCTGCCAACCGGACAGGTAGATGGCCTTCAGGCCGGCGCGAACCTGCTGAACGGCCTGGTTGCCGGTGAGGGCGCCCAGCGAGTTGATGTAGTCCTCGTTGTTCACGAGGTCCCACAGGATCTCCGAACCACGACGGGCGAGGGTGGCTTCCTCGACGACGGAGCCCTGCAGTGCGGCGACCTGCTCGGCCGTGTAGTTGCGGGTGATTCCCTTCCAGCGCGGATTGGTGTCCCAGTCCTTCTGGATTTCTTCAGCGGTCCTCGGGGTGCCGGTGGTCGACATCAAAGCTCCACTCTCTAGATCTACTCCGCTCGGCGTCAGCAGTACGTCTGTACTACTTCACATCCTTTGCGGCCCATTCGGATGTACATGACGACAATGACACATCCGAAAACCACTCGCTACCTGTTGCTAATGCCAATCTCGGCAATTTTTGCCGTGCACTCTGCAAAGATTGCTAATCAAGGGTGGGACCAACAACCATGCCGCCGGGGATAGAAGTTACCCGCCGGTAGCACTGACCTCGACTTTTACGGCCCTTCAAAAGCCGAGTGCGATGCAACGCCCTGTCGCGATGACCTGCTCGACAAATCCCTCGAAGGTTCCCTGATGTGACGGCCTTCACAGAACTTCACTGCACATACACGCCCTGTAAATGACCTTGAAAGCACCCCGCGCGGTCGTACGATGTGCCGCACGACCGGATCGGGGCCGGTCGCGCACAGCCCTGCGCGCCTCCTGCTTCGGTTGCCGTCCGCACAACCGAGGAGCAGTCATCCTTTCAGCCACGTCGCGTCCGATCGTCGAGATGACCCTGCCTGTGGTCGGGGCACACATCGGCGTGATCTCCAAGGTGTTCTACGAGAAGCTGTTCGCCGCAGTCCCGTCGCTGCGCACCAACCTGTTCAACGGGACGAATCAAGCGAACCTCACCCAGCAGCAGGCGCTCGCAAGTTCCGTTGCGTCGTTCGCAACCATGCTCGTCATGCAGGAACCCCGCGACATCGACGCGATCATGGCCCGGATCGCCGCAAAGCACGCATCCCTGGGCGTGACGTCCGACCTCTACGAAGTCGTGCGCACCCACCTGTTCGCCGCGATCGTGGAGGTCCTCGGCGACGCCGTCACTCCCCAGGTTGCCGCCGCATGGGACGAGGTGTACACACTGATGGCCAACTCTCTGGCCGAACAGGAATCGCAGCTGTACCAGGATGTGGGCGTGACAGAAGGCCAGGTATGGAGCAGGCCCTGGTGGCCGCGCGCGAGTACGACGGCGCACACTCCGCAACGCTGTTCCTGCGTCCTCTCGACGGGAGCCCGTTCCGCATCCACCGCCCTGGCCAGTACACCTCGGTCCGCATCCGCTTCGCAGACAAATCAGAACAGATCCGCCAGTACACGGTGACCCACGGCCGCCAGTCGGGCGAATGGGCGCTGTCCGTCAAACGCGTGCCGGACGGACTCGTGTCACCGATCCTCGTGGACAGGGTCGAGGAAGGTGACCAGCTCACCGTGTCGCAGCCGTTCGGCGGCGTCGTGGTCGACAACGGCACCCACCGTTGCTCCTGGTCTCTGCGGGAATCGGTGTCACCAACACCATGGCGACCCTCCAATATCTGGCCACGTACAACCCCGCCCGCGAGGTGACGATCGTCCATGTGGAGGCGTCCGCATACGAGCACGTACGGCGCATCGAATTCAGCGCGCTGGTGAAGTCACTGCCCCACGCACAGCTGTTCCTCCGCTACAAGGATTTCGACGGTGAGCACGACGACGGCCGAAACCCACTGACGCGTGTCCCGTTGCCCTCGGATGCACAGACGTACGTATGCGGACCGGTCGACTTCATGCGGTCGATCCGCCGCGAACTGATCGGCGCCGGACTGTCACCGGCATCGATCCATTTCGAGGCATTCGCGCCGGGTTCGTGGCTCGGCTTCGAGAGTGAGGCGGCGCCCGTTTCTTAACGAAGTTGCGAACCCTACGTTGCAAAGCGAGTGGAAGCGTCTTACGCTGGGCGAATGGCCAAGACCTACGTCGGCGCCCGCCTGCGCCAGCTACGGACCGAGCGTGGACTCAGCCAAGCCGCACTCGCCAAGACACTCGAGATCTCCGCAAGCTACCTCAACCAGATCGAACACGACGTCCGGCCCCTGACCGTGCCGGTGCTACTGCGGATCAGCGAAGTGTTCGGCGTCGACACCACGTTCTTCTCGTCACAGGACGACACCCGCCTGATCGCCGAGATGCGTGAGGTCGCGCTCGACCAGGAGATGGGGATCGAGGCCGACGCACAGGAGATCGCCGAAATGGTCGCAGCGCATCCCGGTCTGGCGCGCGCGATGGTCAATATGCACAGCCGCTTCCGCAATACCACCGCTCAGCTCGCCGCCGCGACAGAGGACCGCTACAGCGACGGCAGCGGGAGCGGCGCGATCACCATGCCGCACGAGGAGGTCCGCGACTACTTCTATCAGCGGCAGAACTACCTCCACGAACTCGACACCGCAGCCGAGGAGTTGGCCAACCGGATCCGATTCCACCGGGGCGACGTGGGCGGCGAGATCGCCAAACGCATGGCCGCGATCCACGACGTGCAGGTCGTCAAACGCATCGATCTCGGCGAGAACGTCCTGCACCGCTACGACCCCGAGACCCGGGTGCTCGAGATCGCGCCGCAGCTGTCCGGAGGGCAGCAGGTGTTCAAGCTCT
The DNA here is from genome assembly GCA_001312645.1 of Rhodococcus sp. JCM 9791. Lineage (GTDB taxonomy): Bacteria > Actinomycetota > Actinomycetes > Mycobacteriales > Mycobacteriaceae > Rhodococcus. Next base: position 8,033 of record BBEG01000118.1, on the reverse strand, counting down.
CGACCGAACTCGCCTATCTGGAATGCGGCGATCTCATCGACAAGCTCGTCGACGACAACGGATTCACCAGCGACTCGTCACGCTCGCTTGCGCGCCTCGGACTCGCGAACTACTTCGCGGCAGCGCTGATCCTGCCGTACACCCAATTCCACGAGATCGCCGAAGACTTCCGCTACGACATCGAACGACTCTCGGCGTTCTACGGTCAGAGCTACGAAACAGTCGCGCACCGCCTCTCGACGCTGCAACGTCCGAAACTGCGCGGTGTGCCGTTCTCGTTCGTCCGTGTCGACCGGGCGGGCAACATGTCCAAGCGACAATCCGCCACCGGATTCCACTTCTCGACGAGCGGTGGCACCTGCCCACTGTGGAACGTGTACGAGACGTTCGCGTACCCGGGCAAGATCATGACGCAGATCGCGCAGATGCCCGACGGCCGCCGCTACCTGTGGGTCGCGCGCACCGTCGAACGCCGCGCCGCCCGCTACGGGCAGCCGTCGAAGACCTTCGCGATCGGCCTCGGCTGCGAACTGCGCCATGCGCACCGGCTCGTCTACGCGGAAGGCCTCGAGCTCGACGAGTCGAACCCCGGCACTCCGATCGGCTCCGGCTGCCGGGTGTGCGAGCGGATGAATTGCCCGCAGCGTGCGTTCCCGCCGCTCGGCAAGGACATCGACATCAACGAACACCGTAGCTCCGTCTCGCCGTACCTCGTGCGCTGAGTACTCTCTACCCACATGTCACGCACCCCCGACGCGCTGGGCGACAAGGCCCTCGAGTTCCTGTCCGAATACCACCTCGCGACTCTCACGACGTTGCGCAAGGACGGGACGCCCCACGTCGTCGCCGTCGGGTTCACATGGATCCCGCGACAGGCCTCGCCCGGGTCATCACCTCCGAAGGATCGCAGAAGGCACTCAACATCGAACGAGGTGGGTACGCGTCCGTCAGCCACGTCCACGGCGGGCGGTGGCTGACGATGGAAGGCCGGGCACGCGTCGCCCGCGACAGCGACTCGGTCGCCGAGGGCGAGCGGCTGTACGCGGCCCGCTACCGCGAGCCCCGCCCCAACCCTCGACGCGTCGTCATCGAAATCGTGGTCGAGCGGGTCATGGGTTCCGTCCTCGACCCCGCGTAATCCCTTCCGCGCGCAGGTCGGCTTCCCTCAACAGCATCCGCATGCTCGGGAAGCTGGTCAGCGCGCGGGAACAATGTGAGCACGACGTAACACCGACGTCATCCACGTCATGGAACGGTCATCGGAAGACACTCCGGCGCAATAACACCCACCTATCGTATGGATCCACGGATACAGCGCTGTATACGCCGCCCGGTCCCCTTCCACGAAGGACACCCCCATGACAGTTGCCCGTTCCAAGTTCGCCACGAGCGTCGCAGCATTGGTCGCCGTCGGACTCACTCTCACCGCGTGCGGAAGCAAGGCTGCGGACACCTCCACGGGAGATGCATCCGCCTCCGCTGGGGCGACATGCGTCGACACCGCCGGTGACAGCATCAAGGTCGGCTCCTTGAACTCGCTGTCCGGAACGATGGCGATCTCCGAGGTCACCGTACGCGACTCGATCGCCTTGGCCGTCGAGCAGATCAACGCCGACGGCGGCGTGCTCGGTAAGCAGATCCAGATCGTCGCGGAAGACGGCGCCTCCGAACCCACCGTCTTCGCGGAGAAGGCCGAGAAGCTCATCAGCTCCGATTGCGTCGCAGCGGTGTTCGGCGGCTGGACGTCGTCGAGCCGCAAGGCGATGCTTCCGGTGTTCGAGGACCGGAATTCGTTGCTCTACTACCCTGTTCAGTACGAGGGCCTCGAGTCGTCGTCGAACATCTTCTACACCGGGGCGACGACCAATCAGCAGATCGTTCCCGCTCTCGACTATCTGAAGGAACAGGGAGTGCAGTCCCTGTATCTGGTGGGCAGCGACTATGTCTTCCCGCAGACGGCCAACCGGATCATCAAAGCGTACGCCGAGGCGAACGGCATCGAGATCAAGGGCGAGGACTACACCCCGCTCGGCTCGACCGACTTCTCCACCATCGTCAACAAGGTCCGTACCGCCGACACCGACGCCGTATTCAACACGCTCAACGGCGATTCCAACGTCGCGTTCTTCCGGGAGTACACGAACGCCGGCCTGAAGGCCGCCGACATGCCCGTGGTGTCGGTGTCGATCGCCGAAGAAGAGGTCGTGGGTATCGGGGCGCAGAACATCGAGGGTCAACTCACCGCGTGGAACTACTACCAGACGGTCGACTCCCCCGAGAACACCGCCTTCGTCGAGGCATACAAGGCCGAGTACGGCGACGCGAAGCCGACGTCCGACCCCATGGAAGCCGCCTACACCTCGGTGTTCCTGTGGAAGAACACCGTCGAGAAGGCCGGATCGTTCGACGTCGCTGCGATCCAGGAAGCGGCCGACGGGGTGACGTTCGATGCGCCCGAAGGCACCGTGACGATCGACGGCGACAACCACCACATCACCAAGACCGCACGCATCGGTGAGATCCGCGGTGACGGTCTGATCTACACGGTCTGGGAGTCCGACGGACCGGTCGATCCCGATCCGTACCTCGAAACCTACGACTGGGCCTCGTCCCTCTCCGGGAACTGACCGGTACCACCGCCGACGAGGAGTACCGACATGGATATTGTTGCAGGACAGTTGTTCACAGGATTGAGTATCGGATCTATCCTGCTGCTGGCAGCATTGGGGCTGTCGCTGACGTTCGGTCAGATGGGCGTGATCAACATGGCCCACGGCGAATTCATCATGGCCGGTAGCTATACCGCATTCGTGGTTCAGCAGGTGATCTCGTCCGCCGGCCTCTCTCTGTTCGTGTCACTCCTCGTCGGTTTCCTCGTCGGCGGTGCACTCGGTGTCCTCCTCGAGGTCACCCTCATCCGGCGGATGTATCACCGCCCCCTCGACACGCTGCTGGTGACCTTCGGTGTGGGTCTGCTCCTCCAGCAGCTCGCCCGCGATATCTTCGGAGCGCCTGCCGTCAACGTCATTGCACCGACATGGCTTTCCGGCGGCGTCGAGATCCTCGGCGCGGTGGTTCCCAAGACCCGCCTGTTCATCCTCGTACTCGCCACTGTGTGCGTGGTCGCCCTGATCACCGCGATGAAGTACACCTCTATGGGTCGCCGCATCCGCGCCGTCGTACAGAACCGCGACCTCGCGGAGACCGTCGGAATCTCGTCCCGCCGCACCGACCTGACCACCTTCTTCCTCGGCTCCGGACTCGCCGGCCTCGCCGGGGTAGCGCTGACGCTCATCGGGTCGACGAGCCCGACCATCGGATCGGCCTATCCCATCGACGCGTTCCTCGTCGTCGTCATCGGCGGTCTCGGCCGCATCGAGGGCGCCGTCATCGCCGCAGTCTCCCTCGGCCTGCTCAATTCGTTCATCGAGTACTCGACCACCGCATCGATCGCGAAGGTGATCGTGTTCGTGCTCATCGTGATCTTCCTCCAGGTCCGCCCGCAGGGCCTCTACGCGGTCAAGACAAGGAGTCTGGTCTGATGTCGACGCCCTTCCACGCCCGCGACCTCACCCGCCCCGGCCCAGTACGCACTGCCGCGGGATTCGCTCTCGCCGCAACGATGCTCTTCGCCGTCGCCCCCGCAGTGCTGTCCGACTTCCGTCTCGGACTGCTCGGCAAGTTCCTGTGCTTCGCGATCGTCGCCGTGGGCATCGGCCTCGCCTGGGGCCGCGGCGGCATGCTCACCCTCGGCCAAGGTGTGTTCTTCGGTCTCGGCGCCTACATGATGGCGATGCACCTGAAGATCGCCGACGCCGAACTCCGCGGCGACACCGTCCCCGATTTCATGCAGATCGCCGGCATCCGCGAACTGCCCGCCTACTGGGTGCCGTTCACCTCACCGATCGTGACCATCCTCGCGATCCTCCTGCTCCCGGCTCTCGTCGCACTGCTGCTCGGCCTCGGCGTCTTCAAGCGTCGCGTCAAGGGCGCCTACTTCGCGATCCTCTCGCAGGCGCTCGCCGCCGCCTTCGCGATCCTGCTCATCGGTCAGCAGTCTACCGGAGGTCCAACGGGCTCAACCGATTCCGGAGTTTCTTCGGTTTCGACCTGTCGGATCCCGTCAACAAGCGGATGCTGTTCTTCATCGTCGCCGCGATCCTGTTGCTCGTCGTCGCCGCGACCCGACAACTCATGCAGTCCCGCTACGGCGAACTGCTCGTCGCAGTCCGCGACCAGGAGGAACGCGTCCGATTCCTCGGATACGACCCCGCCGACATCAAGGTCGTCGCCTACACCGTCGCCGCGTTCTTCGCCGGAATCGCGGGCGCAATGTTCGTTCCGATCGTGGGCATCATTTCCCCCTCCGACGTCGGAATCGTCCCCTCGATCGCCTTCCTCATCGGTGTCGCGATCGGCGGCCGCACGACCCTCCTCGGCCCCGTCCTCGGCGCGATCGGTGTCGCATGGGCCAGACCTCCCTGTCGGAGAGCTTCCCCTCCGCCTGGACCTACGCGCAGGCACTGCTGTTCATCGTCGTCATCGGGTTCTTCCCCGCCGGAATCGCCGGGCTCGCCAAGCTCCGTAGACGTCGCGCGGAAGCAGATTCCACCGACGATCCCACGACCTCTCCCTCCGAACCCGAATTGGAGCCGGCCCGATGAGCGCACCCGAATTCGGCGGCAATGCCGGTATGTCTGCCGAGTACCTCGAAATCCAGGATCTGCGAGTCCAATTCGATGGATTCATCGCCGTCGACGCGTCGATCTCACCCTGTTCCAAGGCGATCTGAGGTTCCTCATCGGACCCAATGGCGCCGGCAAGACGACCCTCGTCGACGCAGTCACCGGTCTCGTCCCCGCGACCGGATCGGTCACCAAATCCGGTATCGAGCTGCTCGGCAAGAAAACCCACAAGATCGCGCGTCTCGGTGTCGGACGCACCTTCCAGACCGCGTCCGTGTTCGAGGAATTGTCGGTCCTGCAGAATCTCGACATCGCCGCCGGTGCCGGCCGCTCGCCGTGGCAACTGCTCCGCCGCCGCAAGGACGTCCTCCCAGAAATAGAGCAGGCCCTCGAGACGATCGGTCTGACCGCTCACCGCGACACCCCTGCCGGCATCCTCGCTCACGGTCAGAAGCAGTGGCTCGAGATCGGGATGCTGCTCGTGCAGAACGCCGACGTCCTGCTCCTCGACGAACCCGTCGCAGGCATGAGCGGCGACGAACGCGAGGAGACCGGGCAACTGCTCCGGAGGATCGGCGCTCAGCGCACCGTGGTGGTCGTCGAACACGACATGGACTTCATGCGTGCCTTCGCGACATCGGTGACGGTGCTCGCCCGGGGCAAGGTCATCGCCGACGGCACCGTCGAGGAAGTACAGAACAATCCGCAGGTCCAGCAGGTCTATCTCGGGACCACCGCTGCAGTACAGGAGGCGTGAGATGCTCGAACTCGTCGACGTCCGCGTCGCATACGGACGCACCGAGATCATCCACGATGTCTCCCTCGAAGTCCCCGGCGACGGGGTGGTCGCGGTGATGGGACACAACGGAGCAGGCAAGACGACGCTGCTACGTGCCGCGGTCGGATTGCTGCCCGTCACGCGAGGAAAGATCATCTTCGATGGTGAGGACATCACCGGCCTCCGCCCCGCCGCCCGCGTCGCGCGCGGACTCGCCTATGTGCGCAGGGCCAGCAGTCGTTCGGACAGCTCACCTGCGAGGAGAACCTGCAGGTCGTCGCAGACGGACGCAAGAACGGCAAGAAGCTGATCGCCGACATGCTCGATCTCTTCCCCGCGCTCGTCCCGCTCCTCGACCGACGCGCGGGCCTGTTGTCCGGTGGTCAGCGACAACAACTCGCCATCGCGCGAGCACTCATCACCGAGCCGCGCATGCTCATTCTCGACGAACCCACCGAGGGCATCCAGCGTCCGTCGTCGCGGAAATCGAGAACACCATCGTCGAACTGAGCGGCTCGGGCAATCTCGGCGTGCTGCTGGTCGAGCAACACATCGGATTCGCGCTCGACAACGCGCTGCGCTACTACGTCGTCGAATCCGGCCGCGTCACCTCCACCGGTGACGGCGGCGCTGAGGCAGCACACACCGTCCGCGAAGCGATGGCGATCTGATGACGACCACTACCCACCGCGACCGGGTCTACCGGGCATTGCGCGACGACCTGATGTCCGGGGCCCTGGCGGCCGACGAACGGCTCGGTGAGGAGAAGCTCGCGGATCGCTACGAGGTGTCGCGCACACCGGTGCGGGAGGCATTGGCCCGGCTGGTCTCCGACGGGCTCGTCGAACGCCGCACCGGTGGCCTGTTCCCGTACCGCCCGCGTTTCGACGACCTCGCCGACCTGTACGAACTGCGCATCACCCTCGAGTTGCACGGAATTCGGCGTGCGCTCGAGAATCCGGCGATCCGCCACGACCCCGCCGTCCTCGGCCCGGAACTGGACCGCTGGTACACGTTGCGCACCGATCCGCCCGCACCCGATGCCGGTTTCGTCGCCCTCGACGAGCAGTACCACCTGGCAGTACTCGCGTCGTCCGGGAACCACGCATTGTGCGATGCCCTCGCCGCGGTGAACGGCAAGGTCCGGCCGGTGCGAATGTTCGATTACCTGACCCCTGACCGCATGGCCGCGACCATCGACGAGCACATCGAGGTGGCCGAGCTACTGCTCGACGGCAGACTCGACGACGCTCACCGGGTACTGCTCGGACACATCGACACTTCCCGCGACGTCGTGATCCGACGCGCAGAGGAAGCGCGCGCGATGGCGCGCTTCGCGCAAGCGCTCCGCGATTGACAGCTACGTGTCGCGCGTGACTCGTGCCCGGCACTCGTGCACACTACGATCGTGACGCCGCGAATCCAGCCCGGACGACTCAAGGAACTCGGCCCGATCAACTGGGTTGCGTGGAAAGCACTGTCCCGCGCCGCGGGCACGCCTGACGCGCACCTGTTCAGCACCCTCGGCCGATCGGGCCGACTCTTCCGCGGCTGGCTGCACTATTCGGGCATGCTGATGCCGTTCGGTAAGCTGAGCCGTTTCGAGGCGGAGATGGTCATCCTGCGAGTGGCCCACCTGCGTGCCTGCGCCTACGAATTCGACCACCACACGCGCCTCGGGCGGCGAGCCGGAATCACCGACGAGATCCGTGAACAAGTCGTCACCGGACCGTCCGCCGAAGGCCTGAGCCGACGTCAGCGCGCAGTCCTGACCGCTGTCGACGAGTTGGTCGACACTCGGAACCTCACCGACAAGACCTGGGTGGCACTCGCGGAATTCTTCGACGATCGACGCATGATCGAGTTCTGCCTCCTGGTCACGCAATACGACGGTCTCGCCACCACCATCGGTGTCCTTCGACTCGACCGCGACTTCGGCGGCGAATAACTCTTCCGCTCCCCCTCCTACGTGCCGGCATCTTCCGGCATCGTGTGCTCCACCCGGCACCAGCGGTGACAGCTCTTCCTAACCGACGCTTTACCGCAGGAAACCGAGACGAAACAACGGCCCATAGCGTATACAGCAGTGTCCACAACGACGGATACAGCCGCGGCACACTCATTTCCGCGCTGTTCGATGTGGATCCTGTTCGCCCGCCAAATTTCGAAGGAGCACGCCGTGGCATTCGGATTCGACACCCTTCTCGTCGCGAATCGCGGTGAAATCGCGTGCCGCATCATGCGCACCGCGCACCTGATGGGGCTGAAGACGGTCGCGGTGTACTCGGATGCCGACGCGTCCGCCGCACACGTCGAATCGGCCGATATGGCAGTACGTCTCGGCCCTGCCTCCGCCGCGGAGTCCTATCTGCGCGCCGACCTCGTGATAGAGGCGGCACTCGCCTCCGGGGCCGGCGCGATCCACCCCGGCTACGGGTTCCTCTCCGAGAATGCCGAATTCGCCGCAGCATGCGAAGCCGCCGGCATCGCGTTCGTCGGTCCGACGGCGGACCAGTTGCGCGTATTCGGCGACAAACACACGGCGCGCGAAGCCGCACGCGCCGTGGGAG
>BBEG01000117.1 GCA_001312645.1 Rhodococcus sp. JCM 9791 | reverse complement strand
CACCGCCGATCACACCGGCGATCGCGTAGGCCATACCGGCGCCGGTGTAGCGGTATTCGGTCCGGAACATCTCGGGCAGCAGGGCGCCCGCCGGACCATAGGAGATGCCCATGATCACCAGGGCCAGAGTCAAGCCGGCGAAGAACGCGAGCGGTGAGCCGAGATCGACCAGCGGAAAGAGCACCAGTCCGCCGGGGATGGCCAGAACGCAGGAGCCCAGGACCATCTTGCGTCGGCCGATGCGGTCGGAGTAGGCGGCGGCAAAGGCTGTCGACACCGCGAAGACCAGTGCTGCCAGCAAACCCAGGGACAGCACCGTCGAGCGGTTCAGGCCGACGGCCGCGGTGCCGTATGCGGTCAGATAGCGGTGCCGATGTAGAAAAACGCGAACATCATCGCCAGAGCGCCGGAGGCGAGCAGGAGTTCACGAGGCTGGTTCTTGAACACCCCGATGAGCGGTCCGGCACCGGAGCGGGCATGCGGGGTCTGACGGGTGAACATCGGGGTCTCTTCGACCTCGAGCCGCACGTAGAGGCCGATCGCCACGAGAAGGGCGCTGGCGAGGAAGGGTATGCGCCAGCCGTAGTCGAGGAACGCGTCCGAGGTTTCACCGATGAACAAGTTGACCACCAGGAAGGTGCCGCTCGACAACGCGAACGCCAACGACGGCCCCAACTGGGGGAACAGGGCATACAACCCCCTTTTGCCGGTGGGTGCGTATTCGGTGGCGAGCAGCGTCGCACCTGCATTCACCGCCTACTGCCAGACCCTGCGCGATCCGGAGCACGACCAGGGCTATGGGGGCGAACACACCGATCTGAGCTGCGGTCGGGAGCAGACCGATGAGCACGGTGGCGATACCCATGAGCAGCAGAGTCGTGATCAGCGTCTTCTTGCGACCGATCCGGTCACCGAAGTGACCGAACAGCGCGGCACCGAGTGGACGAGCGACGAACGCGACGGCGAAGGTCGCGAAGGACGCGACAGTGCCTGCAACCGCACCGAGGGCGGGGAAGAACACCTCCGGGAAGACCAGTGCCGCCGCCGTGCCGTAGATGAAGAAGTCGTAGAACTCGATTGTGGTGCCGGTGCAGCTCGCTATGGCTACGCGGCGCATCGGTGTGGTGGGTGACGGACTGCTCACCGGATCGACGGTTCGGGACATCGTGATCTCCTGCTCGAGGGGCCTCTCACGATCGAGAGGGGATGGGTACGACGAGCAGTGTGAGCGTCGTTACAGCCGCTGCGGGACCCTCCGAAGTGGGTCCCGTTCACCGGTGACTACTTTCGGAGGTAGGCGCGCAGACGTCAGCGAATGAGGCCGTGTTCGCGCGCGGCGAGGATCGCCTGGACGCGGTTGCTCGCGTGCAGCGTGCGCATAGCGCTCTTGAGGTACGACTTGACCGTGTTGGGTAACAGTCCGAGCGTGTCGGCGACTTCGCGGTTGCTCAGCCCTCGCGCCACCTCACGCAGTACGTCGATCTCGCGGGGCCGCAGCTCCGGAGCTGGGACGCCTGCCCGTGTCAGCTGGGCCGGAGCGACCCGCGTTCCGACAGCCTCGATCTTCGCGCGCAACGTCTCGTCCTCGATCTGACCGGCGAGATCGGCCAGTTCCAGCGCGATGTCGTGCAGGTCAGCGCGGCTGAGCCCCACCTGCTCGGGTTCGGTGTGCGCGTTCATGAGCGCGATCCGGCGGCGGACTTCGTCTTCGACCGCGATGTCGCGTTCGAGCCGCCGGACGAGTGGGGTGAAGCTGTCGTACCAGCGATCACCCAGGCGACCTGGGTGCGTGTCGCCAGATACACCAGGATGCGGGGTACGCGATCGACCACGATCGGGAGCGCGGCCAGCGTCTCGATCGCTTCCGGTCGTACGGCATGGTCGTAGACGTGGGTGATGCCCTCGGACGAGAAGTAGCGGGCCACCGACACCGGTCGACCGAGCATCAGCGCTTTACCGCCGAGTCCCTCACCGCTGCGCACCACCAGGTTGACCGCCGATCGCGTGCGAACCCCCGTGAGATCGGTGATCTCCATCGCCGCCGCCCCATGATGCACCGGCCCACCGAACACCATGTCCATGCGTGCGTGCTTGCGGAGCGTCTCGAGCGAGCGGGCGAGGACACGCCGTTCGATCGGCGATTCTGATTCGAATGACAAGGTCATTGTCGGCCTCCACTGGACATCTCTACCCCGAGGCTAGTGAGTGTCGTCACAGGGCGGCAATGCCATACCCACCAAGGTAGGTACTGCAGCGGCGGACCTACCTTCGGAGGTTCTGTTCATCGGGCCCGAAGGTCCACATTCATCCTCGAGAAACGGAGGATGAACATGGACACCACGCTCAGTCACGCCGCTGGCCCGACCGACCGGCCATTGCTCGACATGACGATCGGCGAGAACCTCGATCACACCGTCGCGAGATTCCCCAACCGCGAGGCATTGGTCGAGGTCGCACCGGACGACGGTGGACCTACACCGAACTGCGGGCCGACGTCGACGCCGTGGCGCAGGCATTGCTCGAGGACGGCATCATCCCCGGCGACCGGGTCGGGGTCTGGGCCCCGAACTGTGCCGAATGGGCCATCGTGCAGTTCGCCACGGCGAAGATCGGCGCGATCCTGGTCACCCTCAATCCGGCCTATCGTTCCCACGAACTCGAGTATGTGCTCACCCAGTCCGGAATCCGGCTGTTGTTCGCCCTCTCATCCTTCAAATCGTCCGACCATGCGGCGATGGTCGCCGAGGTCGCGCCCCACTGCCGCGCCCTCGAGACGGTGGTCTATCTCGACGAGGAGCAGTGGGGGGCCCTGCTCCGCCGCGGAAGCCAGATCACGCCGGACCGTCTGGCCGAGGCTACGACAGGATTGACGCCCGAGGACCCGATCAACATCCAATACACCTCGGGCACCACAGGATTCCCCAAGGGGGTGACCCTCTCGCACCGCAACATCCTCAACAACGGGTACTTCGTGGGCGAGTTGCTCGGCTACACGGAACACGACCGGATCTGCGTGCCGGTGCCGTTCTACACTGTTTCGGCATGGTCATGGGCAACCTCGGTTCGGTCACACACGGCGCATGCGTCGTCATCCCGGCCCCGGCATTCGATCCGGTCGCCACCCTTCGCGCCTGCGCCGAGGAACGCTGTACCTCCCTGTACGGCGTGCCCACTATGTTCATCAGCATCCTCAACGTCCCCCATGTCGACTCCTACGACCTGTCCTCGATCCGCACCGGAGCCATGGCCGGCTCCCCGTGCCCGGTGGAAGTGATGAAACAGGTCACCGCGTGGGCCCCGGAGGTTGCCATCGCCTACGGCATGACCGAGACCTCGCCGGCCTCGACCCAAACCCGGGCGCACGACCCGCTCGACCGTCGGGTATCGACCGTCGGCCGAGCCCACCCCCACGTCGAGCTCAAGATCGTCGACCCGGTCACGGGCGACACCGTGCCTCGCGGCGCGTCCGGCGAACTCTATGTCCGTGGCTATTCGGTGATGCTCGGCTACTGGAACCAGCCGGACAAGACAGCCGAGACCGTCGATCCCGACGGCTGGATTCACTCCGGTGACCTGGCGATAATGGACGAGGAAGGCTACGTGCCCTGACCGGACGAATCAAGGACATGGTCATCCGCGGTGGTGAGAACATCCACCCGCGGGAGATCGAAGAGTTCCTCTACACCCACCCCGACGTCCTCGACGCCCAGGTCATCGGGGTACCCGACGCCAAGTACGGCGAGGAGCTGATGGCGTGGCTGCGACTGCGCGACGGCGCCGCACCCCTGGACGCGGCGGCAGTGCGCGCTTTCTGCAAGGACCGGCTCGCGCATTACAAAATCCCGCGGTACGTGCACTGCGTCGACCGATTCCCTATGACCGCCAGCGGAAAGATCCGCAAAGTGGAGATGCGAGAACACGCAGTCGACATGCTCGGTCTCACACCCTGACACCCACACCCCGTGCAACATTCACGTGCCCTACGAAGGAGTTTTCATGAGCTGGACCATCGAACGCCGCGGACGCGTCGCCGTCGTCACCATGAACACCAACCCGGTCAACGCGCAGAACCGTGCGTTCTTCGCCGACCTGCACGACGCATTCGACCGCCTCGAACGCGACCACGCTGAGTGCCTGTCGTATTGACCGGGGTCGGCGCCCGCTTCTCTGCCGGTCTCGACCTCGGTGAGCATTTCCGGCTTTTCGCCGGCGACACCGGCAAGGTCGCCGAGTGGTTCCAGGACTACCGTGCCACCAACATGCGGTTGTTCACCTATCCCCGTCCGACTGTCGCCGCGGTCAATGGGCACGCGTTTGCGGGCGGTCTGATCACTGCCGCAGTGTGCGATCGCACCGTCGGCGCGGCCGGAGATGCACGATTCGGGATCAACGAGGTCAATATCGGCATCCCGATGCCGGCCGTCTATCTGCGTATGCTCACCTACGCCTGGGGGCAGCCGGTGGCCTCCCGAACCTGCCTGCAGGGCGAGATCTTCACCGTTGACGAAGCCCACGCCATGGGAATTCTGCACGAGGTCGTGCCGGCGGAAGAAGTAGTCGACCGGGCCGTGGCGATCGCCGACCTCACCCCCGACGATTGCCTCGACGACTATGCCTACACCAAACGCGCCTTGCAGGCCCCTGCCCTGCGCGACATCGCCGAACTCTCCGACCCGCTCGACAAAAAGGAGCTCGCCGCCGGAATGACGAGCGAGGCGTCGCGCCGCGCCCACCGCCGGTACTGGGAGCAGCTCAAGGGCCGTCCCGCAGACTGGTGATCGACCGATGACCGGTAGCGCACATGAACTACTGCCCGACTGGGTGATCTGGCAGCAACGACCATTCCCTGACTCCAACCTACTTCTGATCACCGGGCGCGAGCCCGCGCTGATCGACAGCGGCTTCGTCGGACACGCACACGACACCGCCACCTGGTCGATGCTCACACCCGAGGTCTGCATCGCGTTGTCAACACCCACTGGCACGCCGACCACGTCGGAGGCAATGCTCTACTGCAGCAACGGGGCGCCGGCATCGCCGCCAGCGTCCCGGACGCTGCGGCCCTCGCCCGCCGGGATCCGGGATGTTGCCTGGCGGAGTATCTCGACCAGCCGGTCGCGCAGTACACCGTCGACGAGGCTCTGAACGACGGCCGGATACTCCGCCTCGGGGACACCGACTGGGAGGTGATCCATACTCCGGGGCACACACCGGGGCACCTCGCCTTGTGGCAACCCGACGAAGGGCTGCTCGCAGTCGGAGATGCATTGTCCGACTACGATGTCGGCTGGGTCAATGTCGCCCTCGATGGCCCAGGTGCCGCCGCGACTGCGTTGGCGTCACTCCAACGGCTCGCGTACCTTGCACCACGTGTCGTGCTGCCTGCGCACGGACCGATTCCTGCTGATCCGGCCGCCGCTTTCACGCACGCGCTACGTCGCGCAGGGCGACTCGTCGACGATCCGGATAGCGCCGTCTGGTACGGGATTCGGAGAATCCTTGCCTACTCATTGATGATTCGGAACGGCATCGACACCGACGGGATCGAGCCGTACCTTCACGCTCGGGCATGGCTGACGGATGCTGCCCGGCTCTTGCGCACAGATCCGGAGACTCTGTCCGGCGAACTCATCGCCACGATGGTCGCAGCGGTGCGATAGTTGTGCGGAACGGCCGTGTGCACGCCGCTGCCGAGCACTCTTTCGTGGCACCGGGATCGGCTCGAACTCCGTTCCCACGATTCTGGCCGCAGCCCACCGGCGACCCCGGAGGTCCGGAGCAGAGCCTCAGGCGATGAGCCACTCGACCAGAAGCACCACCCCGAGAACTCCGGTCATTCCGTGCGATAGCGGCTGCCGACATTGTCGAGGTGTGCCCGCAGCCCCTCGAGGAGCGGACGTTGCCCTTTGTGGAGCTTCACCTCGGCCTCGGGGAGCGACCACCACTGCGCGGCGTCGACCTCCGGGAACTGCTGAACAGCTCCCGATTTCGGGGGCCATTCGAGGTCGAACATGTTGCTGGAGACGAACTGCAGGTCGGTCGTGGTCTCGCCGGTGTAGACGCTCACGACCTTCCCCGACGGCTGCTTGTAGCGGCCGAGCAGAGTCAACGGCACGTCGGGCGCGGCGAATCCACACTCTTCTTCGAACTCACGCAGGGCGACGTCGCGCGGTTCCTCTTCGTCGCCGTACTCGCCTTTGGGTACCGACCACGCGGCGTCGTCCTTGCCGGCCCAATAGGGCCCACCCGGATGCACGAGCCACACTTCCAGCAGGCCCGTGTCGTCGATGCGATACAGCAGCAGACCCGCGCTCATGACCGTCATGCGCTGGTAACCGGTTGACGAAGAACGGTTTTCAGCTTCTCCGGCGCGACCCTCCGTGGATCACTCAGATAGATTTCGTGATGCTTTCCGTTGAAGACCAGGCCCCGCTCGGGAATCACACGATGATGGAGCGTTTCGAGAGTCGGTCCTTCATCGTCGTACGATCCGATATGCAGGATCTGCACGCACCTTCCCTCGGTCCACCTCATCGAATACAACTTCGGCAACGCACCGGATTCCGCTTCGCGGCCACAGCAGACTTCGCCGATTCGATCATCTCGTCGGTGATCCACGGAGGCTGGCTGATCATCATCGTCCACTTCCAGGCCTGCTTGTCGCGGGTGACGAAGGTCGACATGTCGTCTGCCCACCACAGGCCTTCCAACGGACCCACGACTGCATCACGTCCGAGGTCCCGCTTCGACGCGAACTTGACGGCATACGACACGCTGTACAGAGCCTCGACAGCCTCCCCGTACGCCGTGCTCCGGTTCGGGTCGCCGATCCCCTCGATCGCGAGATACCGGAACTCGGGTACGTCGACCTCTGTAAACTCCTTGGTCGACGGCAAATACAACTTCTTGTGTGCGCGCTTGACGTCGTATTTCTCCATGCATCCCCTCGTCCGATGTCGCTCGCCCCGTCTTGCCACGTCCCGTGCCCGATCGAGTCTCACGTTCCGCGTCCGCTGAGTCGTAGCATCGAGGATATGCGCGCACCTGCCTGGCGGAATCGTTCGAGGAACACCGCGGCCACCTGTTGTCGGTCGCGTACCGGCTCACCGGGAGCATTGCCGATGCCGAGGACGCGGTGCAGGATGCATGGCTTCGGCTCGACGGCGCAGACGCCGACAGCATCGATGATCTGCGGGCATGGTTGACCACCGTGGTCGGGCACCTCTGCCTCGACAAACTGAAATCGGCCGCGGTTCGCCGTGAGAAGTACGTGGGGCAGTGGCTGCCCGAGCCGATCGTCACACCGATCGCGGGCGCGACGCCTCCCGATCCGCTGGAGCAGGTGGTGCGCAATGAGGACAATCGCCTGGCCGCACTGGTCGTGCTCGATACCCTCACACCCACACAGCGGATCGCATTCGTGCTGCACGACGGGTTCGGTGTCCCATTCGACGAGGTAGCACGCATTCTCGACATCGAAGTTCCTGCAGCAAGGCAACTCGCATCGCGTGGTCGGCGTGCCGCCGCCGACGCCCCGCCGCCCCCATCCGCGAGCGAACACGAAGACGCGGTACAGCAGCTCATGGCAGCCATCGCCACCGGCGATGTCGACACGGTGATCGCAGCCCTCCACCCGGACGCTCGTATGATCGGCGATGCGGGCGGCACCACCCGCACAGCGATCAACGTCATCGCGGGCCCCGACAAGTTCGCCCGGTTCTTCCTGGGGCTCGTCCATCTCTACGGCGAGCATGCACTCACGTCGCTGAAGCCGGCCCTCGTCAACGGCGAACTGGGTTTCCTCAATCACGGTTCGGCCGGCGACGACACCCATCAGGCTTCCCCGGTCGCGTACTCGGCGTCACTGTCCGCGACGGTCGTGTGTGGGCCGCCTACGACATGGCCAACCCCGCAAAACTCGGTGGCGTGCGGCTGCCCACCGAGCCGCGGGGATGAAGGTGAATGGTCGGCCGCACAGGTTATTCAGCAGATCCCGACGGCTCATCCGCCCACGGCACACGGCACGCATCCGTGCTGAAGCCCTGGTCGTGGATACCGAGCGCCGAGTTCATACGGGCACGCATGTTCTCGAGCCCGATCTGGTACGTCAGTTCCACAACACCCGCACGCCCGAACCGCCGCTCGAGATCGGCGACCTGCTCGTCGGTCACGTCGTTCGCCACGTCACCGGTCATCGCATCCGCATACGCGATTGCAGCTTTCTCGTCGTCGCTGTAGAGGTCCGAGGTCGCGTACTCGGCGATGTGCCGGAGCCGATCGGTGTCGAGACCGTCGAGTCGCTGCAGCATCGTCCCGAAATCCACGCACCACGAACAACCCACGGTCCACGCGGTGCGATATACCGCGATCTCCCGCACGTTCTTCGGCAGCACCTTCGATGCTCGATCGGCGAGCATTTCGTGCAGACGCTCGCACGTAGCAATCCGGGGTGGTAGGCCACCACGGTGAACGGCTCGGGGATCTGATCGAACATGCGACCCGCAACCTTGTACATCGCCTTCGTCGTCAATCCCGCCTGCTCGGGGGTCAACGGTGGTATCCGCGTCATCATCTGCCTCCTCGGCCTTGCCGTTGTCATCCTGCACTTGTTGGACGAGACAGCGCACCGAGATGTGACACGGTAGCGAACACGGCATACACGCACCGGCTACCCTGCAGAAATGCCAGAATCGTCGAACTCGCGACAGGCCCGTACCGTCGCCCGGCTGCGACCGTTCGCCTCCACGATCTTCGCCGAGATGACCTCGCTCGCCGTCGAGCACGGTGCGATCAACCTCGGGCAGGGCTTCCCCGACACCGACGGACCACCCGAGATGCTCGAGGTGGCCCGACGAGCAATCGCCGACGGGGTCAACCAGTACCCGCCCGGGTCCGGGATCCCGACGCTGCGGGCAGCGATCTCCGCCGACCGGTCGGCACGGTACGGCCTCGAATGCGATCCCGACACCGAGGTGCTCGTGACCGTCGGCGCTACCGAGGCCATCAGCGCTGCGCTGCTCGGTCTCGTCGAACCCGGCGACGAAGTGCTGCTCACCGAGCCCTACTACGACTCCTACGCGGCCGCTGTGGCATTGGCCGGCGCGACCCGGCGGACCGTGCCGTTGACCCGCTCGGGCAACGAATTCGTCCTCGACGTCGATGCCCTCAGGTCGGCGGTCACCGACCGCACACGCATGCTCGTCGTCAACACCCCACACAACCCGACCGGCACCGTGTTCGACGACGGCAGCCTGGCGGCGATCGCCGAACTCGCGTGCGACCGGGATCTGCTGGTCTTGTCCGACGAGGTGTACGAGCACCTGGTCTTCGACGGACGTCGTCATACTCCTCTCGCATCACTCCCGGGAATGGCGGAGCGCACGATCACGGTGTCGAGCGCCGCGAAGACCTTCAACGTCACCGGCTGGAAGATCGGGTGGGCGATCGGCCCCCGCGCATTGATCGACGGGGTGCGCGCGGCGAAACAGTTCATGACGTTCGTCGGCGGCGCGCCCTTCCAACCGGCGATCGCGCACGCTCTGACCCACGAACAATCATGGGTGGCCTCGATGCGTGACGATCTGCAGCGCAAGCGGACCCTGTTGTCGGGTGCGCTCGCCGAGGCCGGATTCGACGTGCTCGATTCTGCGGGAACGTACTTCGTCTGCGCGGACATCACACCGCTCGGCTTCCGCGACGGTGTGGAGTTCTGCCGGATGCTGCCGGAGAAGGTGGGTGTCGCTGCGGTGCCGGTGAGTGTGTTCGTCGACGACCCTGTTTCATGGAATCATCTGGTGCGCTTCGCCTTCTGCAAACGCGACGACGTTCTCACCGAAGCAGCCCAGCGACTGCACGACGTCCGGCGAGTCCACAACATCGGAAAGGCTCCATAGGCGTGTCGGCACCGACGATCCCCTCCGATTTCGTCAGTCGAGCGGTGAGTGTGGCGGCGGCCGACGGCATCGACCTCACCCCTGCGCTCGGCGCAGGCAGGATCAGCCGAGCGGTCCTCGCCCAGCCGCATGCGCGGCTGACTCCAGAACAGGTCAGCCTGTTCACCCGTGCGGTATGGCAGATCACCGGCGACGAGTTGTTCGGTCTCGGCGCAGGTCCTGTGCCGCGCGGGTCGTTCCGGATCATGACGCTGACGCTGATCCACTGTCCGGATCTCGCGCATGCCCTCACGCGCATGATCGAGGTCAACCGGGTCCTTCAGGGACTTCCGACACTGAGTCTGACCATCGGCGAGACGAGCACCCACCTGGATGTGGACCTTCCCGATGAGGTAACGGAAAAGACCCGTGTGACAGTCGATTTCCTGTTGATGCTCCTGCACCGTTTCGCAGCGTGGCTCGTCGGCGGCCGGGTGCCGCTGGTGTCGGTGTCGCTGCCCTACGCGGAGCCCGATCCGATCCTCGCCCGCAGTTACGATGCGATTTTCGGAATTCCCGTCACCTTCGATGCAGGACGCGCAGCGCTCGAGATGGACAATTCGGCCATGCGGTCGCCGATCATCCGGACCGAAGAGTCGCTCGAAGAGTATCTCCGAGATTCCCCGAATCTCATGTTGTCGGAACGCGACTACGAATCGACGGTCTCCAGCCAGGTGCGGAGGATCTTCGAGTCGGGCATCCAGGGTCGCACTGCAACCACCGACGAGATCGCGACATGCTCGCGGTGAGCCCACCACATCTGCGGCGACTGCTGCGCCAGGAGGGCACCTCCCTCGGCCGGCTCCGCGAGGAAGTACTGTGCGACCTCGCAATCGCCGGACTACGGCGGGGCGAACCGGTGGACGATCTGTCGGCGCGTCTCGGTTTCTCCGAGCCGAGTGCGTTCCGCCGCGCATTCAAGCGGTGGACGGGGAACACGCCGCGCGCCTACCGCGCGCGCGACTGAGCGTCTCGGACTGAGCACCGCTGTCAACAGAGGCAGAACTCGTTGCCTTCCGGGTCGGCCATCGTAATCCACTCGTAGGGACTGACTGCCGCGATGCAGCATCGTGCGCCGGCAGCGACCAGACGCTCGGCCACCGCCTCACGGTTGTCTCCCGCCTGGATGTCCAGGTGCACTCGGTTCTTCACGGTCTTTCCCTCCGGGACCCTCTGGAACAACATTCTGGGTCGGAGTGGGTGGTCGGGGTCGGTGATCGCAGACCCCGCGCGCCACACGAGCGTGCCGTCGAAGATCTCGGTATCTTCTTCTCGTGCGTGACCGGCCTCCACGAGGCCGCGAATGAAATTCTCGTCGCTGGGTTCGACGCGCCATTCGAGCGCTTCGGCCCACCATCGCGCCTGAGTGTGTGGGTCGTTGCAATCGACCGTGACCTGAAATTCGTATCCCATGTCGCGACCCTACTGCGCATCTCCGACAGGTCCCGCGTTCGATCCCCGAGGCGACGAGCAGGGCGTTTCCCGGCGCGCACCCTATTTGCCAGGTTGCAAATACGGCCCGGTTCTGAGACGGTCGGATAGAACCATCGTCTATCCTCGAGAGGGTGATTCGGAAAATATGTACACGGTCGTGAAGGATGATTATCCGACTCGCAACCGAATTGTTCCGGAATCCATCGTGCGAATGGATCCTGTCGTCTGGGGTTCATCTCCCGGGCCACTGGATCCTTCGGCGGTCGACACGTATGAAACGCGCGGATTCCACACTACAGAAGCACTTCTCGCCGCAAATGATGTCGGCAACCTTTTGGAAGAGACATCCCGACTCGGGCGTGAACTCGGCAACGACGAACGTGTGGTCCGTGAGCACGCGAGCGGCGATGTACGTTCCATCTTCGATGTACATCGCCTGAGCGACCTGGTCGATTCGATCATCCGACGCCCTGGAATTGCGGGTATCGCACGGCAATTGCTCGGTTCCGACGTCTACATCCACCAGTCCCGACTCAACGTGAAGCCGGGATTCCGCGGTGGCCCGTTCTATTGGCACTCGGACTTCGAGACCTGGCACGCGGAGGACGCATGCCGACCCCTCGCGCGCTGAGCATCTCGATCGCGTTGACCGAAAACTATGGGTACAACGGCGGATTGATGATCATGCCGGGTTCGCACAAGACGTTCGTCTCGTGCGCCGGCGAGACTCCGGACGACTACTACCGAGAGTCGCTCGTGACCCACGTTCCGCAGACGGGCTCGCCCGATGAAGACACTCTGACCCGGATGTGCGCCGAGTTCGGCATCACTACGTTCCGCGGATCTGCAGGTTCAGCAACAGTTTTCGACTCGAACTGCATGCACGGATCGAACGGGAACATCACACCGCTTCCCCGATCCAATCTGTTCGTGGTGTTCAACAGCATCGAGAACACGCCTGTCGAGCCGTTTGCTGCAGGCAAGCCGCGTCCGTCGTACCTCGGCAGCAGGGACTTCACGCCTCTGTCCTGAACTGCTCCGGCCGGAGCCGTGCTGCCTGAATTGCGCTACGACCGCCTCGGGATCGTCGACCTGCAACGACAGGCGCGATACCGAGGCGGTGGCGCGCTTGTGTTCGAAGAAGGCCGGGAGCGTGACGTCGACGGCTTCGGTCAGCACCAGATCCAGACAGGTGCCATCCGGCCCCGGAAGATACAGCGCGTCATCGTCGACGATCGGAGACGTGTGCTCCCACCGCCGTCGCTCGAGAGCCCGAGCGACATCCCGCCGGTCCAGTTCCACGATCACCTGATGTCCCGCCCGGATCGTCAGCCGACTGTCCGTCAGCAGATGCGGGTGCGTGATCCGACCTGCGAGGATCCCGAATATCTGGATGAGACCCCAGATCGAGAGTAGGAGCAGCGTGTCGCGGATCGCCGGCCACGGCACCAGCACGTGAACGACCACGGCTTCGATGACGCATGCGATGAGGAACGCCATCGGGATACCCAACGTGCCCTTCGTATATCCGAGCGGTACCACCCCGGGTCCTCCGCCGTCGTAACGCCGGCGCACGAAGAGCCATATCGCACGGTAGCCGCGTACCTCGAACCGAATGAGGTCGGCTGCGATCTTCCCGGTGACCTCGTCGAGAATCGCGTTCCACCCGAGTCCCTCGCGTCGCAGGGATCGGATGCGCAGCACGGTGATGATGCCGACTACGACACCGAGCGGAATCTCAACTGCCAGCCACAGCCCGAACGCTGCTCCGGGGCTCAGAATCCCGAGCGTCGCAAGCCCCGCGTTGACGATACCCACCAGGATCGTGATCACTACCGTCACCAGGTGCAGTCGACGTGCTCCAGACCTGGTCATCGTGGTGCTCCCACCGCTTCGGCGACCCGGGTGATGACCCGCATCGCAACCGCCCGCTGCGCGGGATCGGGCAGCACTTCGGACATCATCGCCTCACCGTGTGCTGCGAAGGTGGCAGCTGTCGCAACCCATTCCCCGAAAATGCCACGATCTCTCTGATCGGTGAACACGGTCAGGAACTCGGCCATCCCT
Source organism: Rhodococcus sp. JCM 9791 (assembly GCA_001312645.1). Taxonomy (GTDB): domain Bacteria; phylum Actinomycetota; class Actinomycetes; order Mycobacteriales; family Mycobacteriaceae; genus Rhodococcus. The sequence goes on along the minus strand of BBEG01000117.1, from coordinate 1,630 downwards.
TCGGCAACCGCCTCGATCTCGCCCGAGACATCGTCGGGCCGATGGCCCGCCAGCGCGCCGAATCTGCGATACATGGCGATCACGGCTTCCCGTTGGGCCGGTCGGTGAGGATCCCGGTCACGGCATCGAGGAATTCCTGCGGCGCTGTCCGGACAGGGCGACGAGTTCCCAGCTGTCACGCTCGTGTTCGAAGACCTTCCGCGTCCGGGGATCGTCTTCACCGCTGATGAGCTCGTCGAAGGCCCGTATGAGTGGTTCGGGAAGTGGTGAGATGGCTTGGCCGCGACGATGTCCGTCGAGCATCGTTGTCAACGCGTGCCGTTTCCCTTCCAGTGCATGCAGCTGGGCGTCGAGGTCGGCGATCAACGCTTCGAGATCTGCGGTGAGATCGTCCCGCGCTTCACCGTCGGCCCCTGCGCTGTATCCCGCTGCGCCGATCACCGTCGGGATCGCGCCGAGCGGAACTCCGGCACCGGCGAGCCAGCGGATACGCATCAGACGCACGAGGTCCTCCACCGAGTACACGCGGTACCCGTTGGAGGACCTCGGTGGCTCCGGCAGTAACCCGAGCCGGTGGTAGTGCCGGATCGTGCGTACGGTCGTGTCTGCGGCTGCGGCCAGTTCGCCGATTCTCATGACCCCAGCATCAACCCTGACGTTACGTCGGGGTCAAGTGTGCTGCGACTTGCTAGGCCCGACGAGCGCGCACCGCTTCTGCGAGACGGTCGAGCTGATCGACGGTGGTCGCCCAGTCGATGCACGCGTCGGTGATCGACTTGCCGTACTCGAGCTCCTCCGACTTCCCGAGCGTCAGATCCTGACGACCCGCTTCGATGAAACTCTCGAGCATGACGCCGACGATGCGCTTCTCACCTGCGACGATGCGCTCAGAGATGTCGGCGACGACGTCGACCTGCTTCTCGTGGTTCTTGCTGCTGTTGCCGTGGCTCGCATCGATGACCACGCGCTCGGGCAATCCCGACTTGCGCAGGCGAGCCATCGTGTCGGCGACGGTCTCCGCATCGTAGTTCGGTCCCGCACTGCCGCCGCGAAGGATGACGTGACAGTCGGGGTTGCCGACCGTCTCGATCAGCGCAGCCTGGCCGTCGAGATCGGTTCCGGGGAACACGTGGCTCGCACCGGCGGCACGCGTGCCGTCGACCGCGACCTGCACGTCACCTTCGGTGGAGTTCTTGATGCCGACCGGCATCGACAGGCGCTGCACAGCTGGCGATGCACCTGGCTGGCGGCGGTGCGGGCACCGATTGCGCCGTAGGTGACCAGGTCGGCGTAGTACTGCGGGAGGATCGGGTCGAGGAACTCGCAGCCGACGGGCAGACCGAGGCTCGACACGTCGAGGAGCAGCTTGCGCCGATGCGCAGACCCGTGTTGATGTCGTACGTACCGTCGAGGTGCGGGTCGTTGAGCAGACCCTTCCAGCCCAGCGTCGTGCGGGGCTTCTCGAAGTACACGCGCATCACGATGTGCAGGTCATCGCGCAGTTCGTCGGCCTTCGCGGCGAGCTTGCGGGCGTAGTCCATCGCGGCGGCCGGGTCGTGCACCGAGCACGGGCCACGATGACGGCGAGACGGTCATCGGTGCCGTCCAGGGATGTCGACGGTGGCAGCAC
>BBEG01000116.1 GCA_001312645.1 Rhodococcus sp. JCM 9791 | reverse complement strand
CCGCGGTCGCTACCCTCGGCGCATTCGCCGTCGTCTACGGCGAGGGCAGGCCCTACCGGGTGCGCTGGCGGATGGTGGCGATCATCGGGACAGTGCTCGTCGTGCTGGCGGGAGTCGGCGCGGCCGTCGGGTCCGAGGTCCACCGAGCTGTCGCTGCAGGTGGTTCCGAGTGGTGGGCGATGGCGGTGGTCCTGATCATGACCGTCGTGGTCGCGTCGTGCGCGTTCGTCGTCGATGCGCTGCGACTCGGCGCGCCCGGAGCGTTTCTGCTGCTGTTCACCCTGGAAATCGCTTCGGCTCTGCCTTCCGCCGGAGTGTCGGTCGCGTCGATCGTGGCGTGGACGGCGATCGGGGCGGGCACCGCGCTCGTGATCTCGATGTCCGGCGTCCTGATTCGGCCACGCACCCCGGAGCTCATGATGGTCGGTGCTGCGGTCACCGCCGTCGATGCGGTGCTGGCGGACAATTCGCCGGCACATCGCCGCACAGCACTGCACGATCTGCATGCGGCGTGGCAATGCCTGCATGACGCGGGCCTCGCCGACGACTCGGGTCACCCGTTGACACGGACCCTGTACAGGGCTCACGTGCGATGCGTCGCCCTCCTGCACGGCGGCGATCATGACGAGGCGAGCCCCGCGGACGATCTCCGCCCGCAGGTCCCGCTGCGTCGGCCGTCGGTCCGTCATCGCCTTGCTCGTGCGGCGCATCTGCGTGCTCGTTCGACGACCATCGTGGTGCGGTTGCTCGTGGCGTGCCGATGGCCGGGGCAATCGCGATTGAGCTGGGAGTCGGTAGGGCGGATTGGGCGGTGATCACGGCCGCGATGATCCTGCATCAGGGGCCGGACCGGGTCCTCGGCACGTACCGGGCAGCACACCGATTCGTGGGGACCGTGCTCGGTCTCGGACTGCTTGCCGGACTCGCCGTCTTCGAACTGCCCGGGGGCGTGCTCGTCGTGGCGCTGGCGTTGATGATGGCCGGGACCGAGTTCTTTCTGGTGCGGAACTACGGACTCGCGATGGTGTTCATCACCCCGCTCGCGCTGATCCTCGGCGGGCTCGGGACCCGGTAGGACTGGGGATCGCGGCTCGGGACCGCTTTCTCGAAACCGTCGTCGGTGTCGTAGTCGCGCTGGTCGTCATGTGGTGTGTGTTGCCGCGTGCTCATCGCCGGATCCTGATGTTTGCGGATGCTCGGATCCGCGACGTCATCTCGCGGATAACCTCGGCGACCGAGGACGAGGGACTTTCCGAGCTGCGTCGCGACCTCGAGTTCGACCTGCACGCCTCCACCACCGCCGCCATCACGGCCGCGCACAGCGACCCTGCATGGGCCGCTGATCGCTGGCCGGAACATCGTCGTCTGCACGAACAGGGCTATCGAATCTTGACTTCTCCCGGCGCCGACACCGAGCGGTAGCGGTTCCGGCGACGGTGGAGAACCGTGCACGTCCCGGCGATCGCTGCGGTGAGGGCGCCCGTCGCAAGGAGCTGCGTGCGGGCGGCGCTGTCGAACAGGGCCAGTATCACGATCCCCGCGAGCAGACCGAGTGTCGCATACGACAGGTATGGGAAGCCCCACATCTTCAGCGGCAGCGCATCCTCGGTGCCGTCGCGCCGAGCCCGGCGTCGCAACACCATGTGCGATACGGCGACGAACGTCCACAGCACCAGAATCGTGGAGCCGACGGCGTTGAGCAGCAGCGGAAGCACCTTGTCGGGGTAGGCGTAGTTCAAGCCGACGGCGACGAACCCGAATGCCACCGACGCGAGCACCGCGTTGCGGGGGACTCCGTTCTTCGAGGTGCGCCCGAATGCGGGGTGTGCCGAACCCCGGTGCGACAGAGAGAAGATCATCCGCGAGGCACTGAACAGCATCGCGTTGAGCGACGACAGCAGCGCCACCACCACGATCACCGTCATCACCGCGGCGGCACCAGGCACAGCGCCGGCCTGCAGCACCGCGACGAACGGCCCGGTCGCGAGATCCTCCGACGTCCACGGCAGGATCGTCACCATCACCAGCACGGAACCGATGTAGAACACGAGAATCCGCCAGACGAGGGTGCGTACGGCGCGGCCGACGTTGCGTCGCGGATCGGAGGTTTCGGCGGCGGCGATCGCGATGATCTCGGTGCCACCGAATGCGAAGACGACGATCAGCAGACCTGCAGCGATCCCCGCGATGCCGGTCGGTGCGAAACCGCCGTGGGCGGTCAGGTTGGCGAAACCGGTGGTGTCGAAGGTGGGCATCCAGCCCGCGATCATGGCGACACCGACCGCGAGGAACGCGAGAATGGCCGTGATCTTGATTGCGGCGAACCAGAATTCGACTTCGCCGAAACGTTTGACGCCCACGAGGTTCACGCCGGTGAGGACCACCATGTAGAACAGCGCCGACGCCCATTGCGGGACTCCCGGCAGCGCCACCGCGGTGATTGCTGCGGCCCCGGTCGCTTCGGCGGCGATCACGATGATGACCTGAATCCAGTACAGCCAGCCGATAGTTCGACCTGCGACCGGACCCAGCGCCGCTTCGGTGTGGGTGGAGAACGCGCCGCTGGCCGGGTTCGCGGCCGCCATCTCGCCCATCATCCGCATGATGAACACCACGAGCACCGCCGCGACCAGGAACGAAATCAGGATGGCAGGGCCCGCGACTGCGATTCCCGCGCCGGACCCGACGAACAGGCCCGCGCCGATTGCGCCGCCGAGACTCATCATGACGAGCTGCCGCGGCTTCATCGCGCGATGCAGTCCCGCCGGTTCGGCTGCGGTGGCGGGCGCGGCGACAAGGGTGTCAGTCATCGATGCGCTCCCTGCGGGTACGAGCTGATCGAGGGCGATCTCGAAGGCGGTTGCGGCGAGGCCGGTGCGCTCGGGCGAGCGGTCGTGGCAGCGTCGCAGCGCGGTCGCGATGGTATCGGAGACATCACTGAAGATCGCCGCGTCGGACACCTCGACCTCGCCCTCCATGAGCTGGGCGAACGCGCGGGCCATGCCGCAATTGGCGATGAAATCAGGGATGACGGCGACAGACTTGTCAGCGTGTTCGTAGGTCGGGCCGTAGAAGATCTCGTCGTCGGCGAATGGGACGTTGGCGCCGCTCGCGATCACTTCGAGTCCCGCGGAGACCATCCGGTCGATCTGCTCGCGGGTGACGAGACGGCTTGCCGCGCAAGGGAGGAATATCTCGGCACCGAGATCCCAGATCTTCTCGTTCACCTCGGTGAACGGCAGCAGCCGGTCGCTGCGCAGAGCGTTGCCGTTGCGGGTGAGCAGCAAGGTGCGGATCTCGTCGAACGACAGCCCGGCGGAGTCGAGGATCCCGCCGTCGCGGTCGATGATGCCGACGACGCGGGCACCGGCCTGGGCGAGGTAATAGGCGGCAGCGGCGCCGACGTTGCCCCATCCTGCACGACTACCCGCTTCCCTGCGAGATCATTACCGGGATGGAGGTTCTGGTGGTGACGTACCGATTCGGCGACACCCCATCCGGTGATCAGGTCGGCGACGGTGTATTTCGCGTCGAGGGCCGGGGTGAAGCGTGGATCTTCGACGACCTTCGCGACGCCGAGCCGCAATTGGCCGACTCGCTGGATGCGCTCCCGTTCGTCGTTGCCGAAATGTCCTGTGACGACACCTTCCTGAGGGTGCCACAGGCCGTTGGCCTCCGTGATCGGGACGACCTCGGCCATCTCGTCGACGTTGAGGTCGCCGCCGGTCCCGTAGTAGGCGCGCAGCAACGGTGCGACGGCGGCGAACCAGCGCCGGAGGACGTCGTCCTTGCGAGGGTCGGACGGATCGAAATCGATGCCGGACTTGGCACCGCCGATGGCCGGTCCCGACACGGTGAACTTGATTTCCATGGTCTTCGCGAGGGATTCGACTTCGTGGCGGTCGAGGCCGCGTCGCATACGGGTGCCGCCGCCGGCCGCTCCGCCGCGCAGCGAATTGATGACGACCCAGCCGCGGGCCGTGGTGTCGGTGTCGTGCCATTCGAAGACGATCTCGGGAGCCTTGTCTTCGAATTTCATCAGCAGGTTCTTCATGGGGAAGAACTGTGACGGCAGTAACAATCCGCACGCAACTGCGGTTCAGGCAACTGTGCACGGTGCGGAGGTTCGGTTGAGTGATAGGGCGATTTTCTGTGCAATTCGTGCAGTTGGGGACACTCCCGCTGGTTGATCGGGTCAACGACGGTAGGCGGGGGCCTTCGCTGATCGTTCGGGTTCGAGAGTTCGGAGCAGCGGCATGGCGCGGTAGTGCACCACTTCCGACAACACCATGACGCTCGTCGATCGAGCGACGATCGACGAGCGGTTCAATTCGATGAGGGTCTGTTGCAGCCCGATGTGCGAATCGGCACCGATGCGGCACAGGATGTCGCCGGCGCCGGTCGTGGCGAATGCTTCGAGTACCCCGGGGATCGCCTCGAGTACTTCGGTCACAGCTTCGAGTGCCCCTTGGACGATCTCCATCGTCACGAAGGCCTGAACCTCGAATCCTGCTGCAGACAAGTCGATTCTGGGTTCATAACCGGCGATGACGCCGGTGTCCTCGAGGCGTTTGAGACGTGCCGAGACCGTGGCGCGCGCAACCGTCAGCCGGCGTGACAGTTCGAGTGCGCCGACCTTCGGATCGGCGTGCAGTGCCCCGAGAAGTGCAAAATCCAATTCGTCCAGTTGTACAGGCTCGCGCATGGCGGGTCCTTCCCATCGAGCCGCAAATTCTAGACCGATTGTATAGCTGGGCGTGGTCTCTCCGGTGGATTCGAGCCAACGCGACCAGTTGGGAAAGGCGACGTTGCGCGACGCTGCTCGATGGGTTTCTCCTGGTGATACACGACACATCGACCGGTGCCGCGGACGGCGGCAGGAGGTTCACGACATGACGCTCGAATACACCCTCACCGACAGCGAGAGGCTCGCCCACCTCGACGCCGACGAACTTCATCGTCTCGTCGGTCTCGTCGAATACGACAGTGACAGCGACCCGTTCCCGGTGAGTGGATGGGACGCGGTGGTGTGGGTGGTCGGCAACGCGACCCAGACTGCCCACTATTTCCAGTCCGTCTACGGAATGGAACTCGTCGCGTATTCCGGTCCGAATACCGGAAACCGAGATCATCATTCCTATGTATTGCGCAGCGGTGCCGTGCGATTCGTGATCAAGGGTGCGGTCGATCCGAACAGTGCGCTGATCGAGCATCACCGACGCCACGGCGACGGCGTCGTCGATATCGCGCTGCAGGTGCCGGACGTGGACAAGTGCATCGAGCATGCTCGCCTGCAGGGCGCGACGATCGTCGAAGAGCCCCGCGACATCACCGACGAACACGGCACCGTGCGGACCGCAGCAATCGCCACCTACGGCGACACCCGGCACACCCTCGTCGACCGGTCGCGCTACAACGGGCCCTACCTGCCCGGATATGTCGAGCGCGCATCCACTTTCCGTAAACGTGACGGTGCTCCGAGGCGACTGTTCCAGGCGCTGGACCACGTGGTCGGCAACGTCGAACTCGGCCGGATGGACGAGTGGGTCGGTTTCTACAACCGTGTCATGGGGTTCACGAACATGGCGGAGTTCGTCGGCGACGACATCGCCACCGACTACTCGGCGCTCATGAGCAAGGTGGTGTGCAACGGCAATCACCGCGTGAAGTTCCCGCTCAACGAGCCGGCGATCGCCAAGAAGCGCTCGCAGATCGACGAGTACCTCGACTTCTATCAAGGCCCGGGTGCGCAGCATCTTGCCTTGGCCACCAATGACATTCTCACCACGGTGGATTGGTTGCGCGGTGAGGGCGTCGAATTCCTCGCGACCCCGGATGCGTATTACGAGGATCCTGAACTCCGCGCGCGTATCGGCCGAGTGCGTGTGCCGATCGAGGAACTGAAGAAGCGCGGCATCCTCGTCGATCGCGACGAAGACGGCTATCTTCTGCAGATCTTCACCAAGCCGATCGGCGACCGGCCGACGGTGTTCTTCGAACTGATCGAGCGCCACGGATCGCTCGGCTTCGGGAAGGGTAATTTCAAGGCGCTGTTCGAGGCCATCGAGCGGGAGCAGGCTGCGCGCGGAAACTTCTGATCGTGCGATGAGTTCCTCGAATCGGAGAGGTCTGTACCTGACGAACTCCGAGTGAAGGGACCGACGCATGTCGAAGTCTGCACATCCGTACGTTGCCGGGGAACGGCGAGATCTCGCCGAAATACTCGGCGGGCTCGACGAGCAGCAGTGGGCCACCGCATCCTTATGCGAAGGATGGAGGGTGCGAGAGGTCCTCGCGCACACCACTACAGCGTTTCGCTACGGCATCCCGCGGCTGGTGTTCGCCATGGTGAAGGCGCGGGGCAACATCAACCGCGCATCCGACGAATGCGCCCGTGCCGATACGCGCGCACTGTCGGACGCGGAGTTGCTCGATAGTCTGCGGGCGAATATCGAGCATCCGTGGCATCCGCCGGGCGATGGACCGGAGGGGACGCTGTTCCACGAAGTGATTCATGGCCTCGATATGACCGTCGCGCTCGGGATCGACCGCACGGTGCCGCAGGAACGCATCGAGATGATGCTCGGATCGTTGAAACCCAAGGCCATCGACTTCTTCGGTGCCGACCTGAGCGGTGTTCGGTTACAGGCCGACGATCACGACTGGTCGTACGGCGCGGGTTCCACCGTCACAGGTCGGCGCAGCATCTTCTGCTGGTCCTGACCGGCCGGATCTTGCCGTCGGGATTGTTGACGGGCGAGGAGAGCGGACGGTTCACCGCAGGGGTGTGAACCGTCCGCGGGATCAGGCGAGCTGCACGAGCTGGGTGCGCAGCGCCTGCTCGGTCTGCCGCACGGCCGTGCCCACGATGGGCTCGATGAGTTTGCCGAGGGCACGACCGGCGAGGCCGCCGGGAAGTTCGTAACCGAAGACGACGTCGAGCCGGGTCTGCTCGTTCTCGAGTTCGGCGAATCTCCACGAGGATGACGTGCAGAACCCCGAGATCGACGACAACACGATCGCCTTGTTGCGGTCCCATTCGACGATTTCGACGCGGGAATCGAGGTTCTTCGGGCCGACCCGCATGGTGGCATCGAACTTTGCCCCGAGGCCGTGGATCTGGTCGCTGACCGGCTCGAATCGGACCACGCCGAACATCCAGTCGGGGACGGTGCGGTGGTCGTCGATGTAGTCGAAGGCGACGTCGACGGGAACCTCCGCGACGGCGCTGTGGTGGACCTCGATCATGGCGGGCAGGTTCCCTTCAGGCTCGTGTCTGTTACTCAGGGTATCTATTACTGTCCGGATCGGGAAGGGGTGTGTCCGGGTTTCTCCCCCGAAATGCCGGAAAAGCTGCTTCACTCTCCGTGGATCACGTGGTTCCCATCACGCAGGAGGCTTCGGTGAAGGTAAAAGCGGCAGTCATCAAGGGCGTAAACCAGCCGTGGGAGATCGAGGAGATCGATCTCGGCGACCCGGTGGCGGGTGAGGTGCAGGTCAAGCTGGCGGCGTCCGGACTGTGCCACTCCGACGAGCATCTGAGGACCGGAGCTTCACCGCTGCCGTCGTTCCCCGCGCTCGGCGGTCATGAGGGTGCCGGTGTCGTCACCAAGGTCGGACCGGGAGTCAGCAGTGTGGCGGAGGGTGACCACGTCGTTCTCGCGTTCATCCCGGCATGTGGGCGGTGTCGCTCGTGCGCGAAGGGGTTGCAGAACATCTGTGACGAGGGTGCCGGACTCCTCACCGGGAAAGCGATCTCCGACAAGACCAATCGCGTGACGCTGAACGGTGAGCCGGTCATTCAGATGTGCTTGCTCGGCACCTTCGCTCCGTATGTCACGGTCAACGAGGCCTCGGTCATCAAGATCGAGAAGGATATTCCGCTCGACAAGGCAGCGCTCCTCGGCTGCGGTGTCGCGACCGGCTGGGGATCGGCGACGGCGATCGGCGGCACCAAGGTCGGCGACGCGGTGGTGGTCATCGGTGTCGGTGGCGTCGGTATCAACTCCGTGCAGGGCGCTGCGCACGCGGGTGCGCGCTTCGTCATTGCGATCGACCCCGTCGAGTTCAAGCGGCAGAAGGCCAAGGAATTCGGGGCCACCCACACGTTCGCGTCGCTCGAGGAAGCCACTCCCGTGATCGGTGAAATCACTTGGGGTGCAATGGCCGACGTAACGATCATCACTGTCGGTGAGATCCACGGCGACATGATCGCACCGGCTCTCGCGGTGACTGCCAAGGGCGGTCAGGTGGTGGTCGTCGGCATGGGTGATGCCAGGGATATCGATGTCAAGATGAGTCTGTTCGAGCTCACGTTGCTCCAGAAGCGGGTGCAGGGCGCGATCTTCGGCGGGGTGGGCCCGCGTTCGCAGATTCCCAAGCTGCTCGAGCTGTACCGCAACAACCAGCTCGAACTCGACGGTCTCGTCACCAAGACATACAAGCTCGAAGAGATCAACGAGCTACGCCGACATGCTGGCCGGCAAGAACCTGCGCGGTGTCATCGTCTACGGCGACGACGACTACTGAGTCCGTGAGGGCGGCCGTCCTTTACCGTGATGCCCATGAACACGCGTGAGGATCAGGTCTCCGGCGACACCGGGTCGTGGCGACACTACGGCCCGGTGTCATTGCCGAAACCCCTGGCTGCGGCACTCGAGGCCTTCGCGGAGCGAGGCTACGACGGTACGTCGATCCGGGAAGTCGCCGCACGCGCGGAACTCTCCGTCCCCGGTCTGTATCACCATTACCCGTCGAAGCAGGCGCTTCTTGTGTCGCTGACGACGGCCGTCATGAACGAACTGCTGGACCGCAGTCGGCGTGCTCTCGCCGAAGCAGGCCCGACCCCGTCCGAGCGGTTCGACGCGGTGGTGGAGTCGCTGCTGAGGTTCCACATGTTCCGCCGCGACCAGGCCTTTGTCGCCTCCACGGAGATGCGCAGCATGGAGCCGGAGAGTCGTGAGGCATACGTCGCGCTGCGCGACGAACAGCAGCGCATGATCGACGAGATCATCGAGGCGGGTGTCGAGTCGGGCGAGTTCACCACACCGTTTCCCAAGGATGCGGGACGTGCGGTGGCCACGATGTGCATCGGGGTGGCCGATTGGTACCGCCCGGATGGCGCGCTCACGCCCGATGAACTCGTCGAGCGGAATCTTGCAATTGCGCGCAGTGCGGTGGGAGCGCGCTGAGTCCTGACTCCCCTTGACCGGACCGACACGGGTGTGTCACGGTATCCATGACCGAGCGATCGATCGGTCGGTCGGTGTGGAGAGGAAGTGATCATGGCAGTCGATCTGTCGTATTCGGATCAGGTAACGGGCCTGGTCGCAAAGACCGAAGCGTTCATCCGCGACCACGTGTTGCCCATCGAAGACGCGCACGGCGGTGACATCGCTGCGGCCGGCGGTGACACCATCCGTACCGATCTGCAGAAAGCCGCCAAGGATGCCGGTGTCTTCGCGCCGCACGCTCCCATCGAATACGGCGGCCACGGACTCGGCATGTCCGACCGCGCTCCCGTCTTCGAAGCGGCCGGCTATTCACTCTTCGGCCCCACCGCTCTGAACATCGCCGCGCCCGACGAGGGCAACGTCCACATGCTCGCCCATATCGCAAGCGACGAGCAGAAGCAGCAGTTCCTCGCGCCACTCGCGGCCGGCGACGTGCGGTCCGCGTTCGCGATGACCGAACCCGCACCCGGTGCAGGCGCAGACCCCAACGCGCTCAACACGCTTGCGGTGAAGGCATCGGGTGGTTGGAAGATCAACGGCCGCAAGCACTTCATCACCGGAGCCGATGGTGCCGGCTTCTTCATCATCATGGCCCGCACCTCCGGGGAACCCGGTAGACGTGGCGGGGCCACCATGTTCCTCGCGCCCGCCGACACCCCGGGGCTGACGGTCGGCCGGCATATCGGCACTCTCGACAAGTCCATGCTCGGGGGACACTGTGTGGTCGACTTCGAGGACCTGTTCGTCCCCGACTCCGCGGTGCTCGGTGAAGTCGACCAGGGTTTCTCCTACGCGCAGGTCCGGCTGGGGCCGGCCCGTATGACACACGTGATGCGATGGCTCGGCGCTGCCCGTCGCGGCCACGACGTTGCCGTCGGCTATGTCGCCGAACGTGAGGGTTTCGGATCGAAACTCGGCGACCTGGGCATGATCCAGAAGATGGTCGCCGACAACGAAATCGATATCGCCGCCACCCGCGCCCTGCTCACGCAGGCATGCTGGGAACTCGATCAGGTTCACACGCCGCAAACGCCACGTCCATCGCGAAGACGTTCGCCGCCGAAGCGATCTTCCGGATCGTCGATCGGTCGGTGCAGATGTGCGGTGGTCTCGGTGTGTCCGAAGACCTTCCGCTCGCACGCCTCTCGCGAGAGGTTCGCCCGTTCCGTGTCTACGACGGACCGTCCGAGGTGCACCGCTGGCTATCGCCAAGCGCACCGTCGGTGCCGCTCGTAGGGCTGCTGCAGCGAAGGCGGCCCAGTCGTGACCGCGCTGCGGTACGAGGGATTGGATCTTCCTGCCCTCCAGCGTTTCCTGTCGGAATCCGGGGTGGATCTCGACGGTGAACTACGCGCCGAACTCATCTCCGGCGGCAAATCGAACCTCACCTACGGGATCTTCGACGACACGTCGAAATGGGTTCTCCGTCGTCCCCCCACCGCGGGTCTGACGCCCTCTGCACACGACGTGGCACGCGAATACCGCATCACCACGGCGCTGCAGGACAGTGGAGTCCCGGTCGCGCAGACGGTCGCGCTGTGCGAGGACGACACGGTGATGGGTGCGCCGTTCACTGTCGTCGAACATATCGACGGGCGCGTGATCCGCAGCAAGAACGATCTCGACACGCTGACCGACGACGAGATCGACAGCTGCACCGACGAACTGGTACGGATCATCGCTGCGCTACACAACGTCGACTTCGCCGCGGTGGGTCTCGGCGAACTCGGTCGCCCCGACGGATATGTCACGCGGCAGGTGAAGTTGTGGGCGAGCCAGTGGGGGCGTGTCAAGACCCGCGAACTTCCTGACCTCGACCGCCTCCATGCAACCCTCGCCGACTCGATCCCCGAGTCGCCCGCGCCGTCGATCGTGCACGGCGACTACCGGATCGACAACACCATTCTCGACAAGAATGATGCGAGCAAGGTTGCCGCAGTGGTAGATTGGGAACTGTCCACGCTCGGTGATCCGCTCACCGATCTCGCGTTGATGTGCGTCTACCGGAACCCGGCGCTCGACGACGTGCTCGGTTTCCCGGCCGCGTGGACGAGCTCCCGGCTGCCGGCAGACACCGACCTCGTACAGCGCTACGCCGTGGCCTCCGGTCGCGAGATTGCACACTGGGACTTCTACATGGGTCTCGCGTATTTCAAGCTCGCCGTGATCGCCGAGGGGATCAACCACCGGTGGCGCGTCGGCGCGACAGTAGGAGACGGGTTCGACAAAGCCGGAGAAGCGGTTCCGGCGCTCGTCGCAGCCGGTCTCGAAGCAGTGAAGGGAGCGGCCTCGTGACCGCGAGTGCACTGGTGACCGGGGCGTCGCGTGGCATCGGATTCGGTGTCGCGATGAGGCTTGCCGAGCAGGGCTACGCCCTCACGATCTCGGCGCGCAACGAGGAGCGGCTCGAGAAGGCCGCCGTGCAACTGCGTGAGGCGGGTGCCTCCGAGGTGAATGCGCTCGCCGCGGATCTCGCCGATCCCGAAGTGGCAGCACAGCTGGTGAGTGCGCACGAAGAATCGTTCGGCACGATGCGTGCGCTGATCCTCAACGCCGGCGTCGGCACCGCGGGCGCGATCGCAGAATTTCCGGCGCGCCGCTTCGACAAGACGCTTGCGGTGAACCTTTCCGCACCGTTCGCGCTGCTCCAGGCCTCGTTGCCGTTGCTGCGGGCAGCCGCTGCCGCCGACCCGGGTCGCGGTGCGAAGGTCGTGGCGTTGTCGTCGATCACCGGTGTGTACGCCGAAGCCGGACTCGCGGCGTACGGGGCGACGAAGGCCGCGCTGATCTCCCTGGTCGAGACCCTCAATCTCGAGGAATCCGGCAATGGGGTCTCCGTGTCGGCGATCGCGCCTGCGTATGTAGATACCGACATGTCGGACTGGATCAAGGAGAAGATCCCCGCCGAGTCGATGCTCGAGGTGAACGATGTCGTCGAACTGGTCGACGCGCTGCTCAAGTTGTCGTCGCGGGCGGTGCTGCCGCGGCTGGTGCTCAGTCGCGCGGGATCGAGTCTGTACGAGGCTTGATGATGCTGCATCAGGGGGTGGGGTCAGTCGCCGTTTTCCTTCTCCTCGCCTCTACGTCGCAGGAAGCCGAAGCCGGGTACTCCCGTGATGGCTTGGCGCACGTCCTGGGCGACGCCCAGCAGTTCGTGAAGCTCGGGCCCGACGGATTCGAGGGTCGCGAGGATAGGCATGAGCCCGACCATGCGTTCGGAAAGTTCCGGGAACTGGTCGAGCATCAGGATCGCCGCGCGCACTTCCTCGGGTGACAGTTCGTCGAGGAACTGCGATGCCAAGGGTGCTGCCTGCGTGGCGAGTGGTGCGTAGGTGTCGAGGAGCTCGCCCGCGACGGCGGTGCTGGTGCCCGCAGACTCGACGACCTGCTCGGCTCGTGCAGCCACATCGGCAGCCTCCCCGACGACCTGCGTCGTCGATTCGATCACCGCGGCAGCGTGGGCGACAGCTGCGGCCGCATCGGTGACGACATCGTCGACTCGTGCGACGAGCTTTTCGGCCGTGTCGAGCAGGGCTTCGACGCGGGCAGGAACCGTTGCCGCGAACACGGCGGTGGCGACCGTGCGCTCGGCGAGGGTGCGGGCCATACCGGTGACCGGTCCGACGAGGGGCAATGCGGGCAGCGAGATCATCCGCTCATAGTGCAGGAACGAACCACCTCACGTTTTCACCACCCCGTGCGTCTACCTCATGTAGACCTTGCACCGGATGGAAGGATCGAAGCCGTGACCGCATCGCGTACCCACATCGTGATCGGCTCGCCGATCGGCGAGTTGACCCTGGTGAACACCGACGGCGTGCTGTCGGGCCTGTACATGGCCGATCACCACCCGCACCTGATCGCGACAGTTTCGGGCCGCAGACGGAGGAGGGGTTCGAGGAGGCAATCGACCAGCTCCGCGAGTACTTCGACGGCGCGCGCACGACGTTCACGGTCCCCCTTGCCCCGGTCGGCACCGAGTTCCAGCACACCGTGTGGACCGCTCTCCGAGCCATCGAATTCGGAACCACCTCGACTTACGGGGAGGTGGCGGCCGCGATCGGCCGGCCTACCGCGGTGCGGGCGGTCGCGGCGGCCAACGCACGGAATCCGCTGAGCATCGTCGTTCCGTGTCATCGCGTCATCGGTAGCAGCGGCAGACTCACCGGGTATGCCGGGGGAGTGGAGCGTAAACAGTTCCTCCTCGAGCAGGAGGCGCGGATCGCCCATGCCCCGACACCGGCCTGACGGGCACCTACCACCATTCGAGCGGGTCGTCGCCGACCACGGCCCGACCGTGCTCCGGGTGTGCCGCGCAATGCTCAGCGCCGCCGACGCGACGACGCGTGGTCGGAGACGTTTCTCGCTGCCTTGCGTGCCTATCCGGATCTGAAGCCGGGTGCCAACATCGAGGCGTGGCTCGTGACCATCGCGCACCGCAAGTCGATCGACGTTCACCGCGTGCACGGTCGGGCGCCGCTACCCACTGAGGTATTGCCCGAGCGGGCCTCGACCACGGATCTCCCCGGCACCGGAGACGACGAACTGTGGGGCGAGGTTGCGGCATTGCCGTTCACTCAGCGTGCCACGCTCGTCTACCACTACATCGGCGGATTGCCGTACGCAGAGATCGGTGAACTCCTCGGCAGCACCGCGGAAGCCGCGCGCCGCGCAGCCTCCGACGGTCGTGCAGCGTTGCGTCGTCACTACAGCACCGAGATAGGGAGCGTGTCATGACTTTTCCTATGCCATCGGTCTCGACGTCCGATCTTGCGTGGCTGCGTCAGCGACTCACGGTCGATGCCGCCGCCGCCGGTCTCCTCGACGTCGCCTACCGGATCTCGACACGCCGGTCGGGCCGCTGCTGCTCGCCGCGACCGAGGCGGGGCTCGTGCGGGTCGCATACATCGCCGACGGCCGGGACGACGTGCTGGACGACCTCGCTGCGCGCATCAGCCCCCGCATTCTCGAAACGCCCGAACGACTCGACACCGCGGCGGCCCAGCTCGACGAGTACTTCGAGGGCACGCGGGCGTCGTTCGATCTGCCCCTCGACTTCCGGCTCGCGACCGGATTCCGGCGCGAGGTGATCACGCACCTACCCGACATCGCGTACGGGCACACTGCCAGTTACGCCGAGGTCGCCGCGGCCGCCGGTAGCCCGAGGGCTGTTCGTGCGGTGGGTACGGCCTGCGCGAAAAACCCTCTGCCGTGATTGTTCCCTGTCATCGGGTGGTGCGTAGCGACGGCGGGATCGGGCAGTACGCCGGGGGCGTCGAGGCGAAACGGATTCTGCTGAGTCTCGAGGCGGCGGCATGACCACCCTGCGTCTGCCGTTGACGCCGCCGTTCGCCGTGTCGGCGATGCTCGACGCATTGCGGAGTCACACCGTCGCAGGCCACGAACGGCACGATGCTCAGACCGGCACCCACAGCCGTGCGGTCCGGGGTCGTGGAGGTCCCGCGGTCGTGTCGGTGACGTTCGAGAACGATCCGGACGCCGCGTATGTCAGCGCGCGGATCGTTGCCACCGATGATCGAGATGTGCCCGAACTCGAACAGTGCCTCCTCGCCTGGCTCGATCTCGACGCCGAACCGACCGTGATCGACGCGGCGTTGGGCACAGATCCGTTGTTGGCACCGTTCATCGCAGCCCGGCCCGGTCTTCGCGTGCTCGGCAGCACCGACTGGTTCGCGACTGCCGTGCAGACAGTGCTCGGGCAACAAGTGAGCCTCGCGGCGGGCTCGACCTTCACCTCGAGACTCGTTGCAGAATATGGTGATCCCGCGCCTGACGGGTTGCGATGTTTCCCGACGCCGCAGCGTCTCGCGGCTGCGGATCCGGACGAACTGAAGGCGGCGGTGCGGGTCACGGG
>BBEG01000115.1 GCA_001312645.1 Rhodococcus sp. JCM 9791 | reverse complement strand
TGCACGACCAGCAACTGCCCGGTCGACGTCATGTGGACCGCGCACGGGTGCGATGGTCAGCCACGACAGTGCCAACGCGACACCGTCGAGAACACGACGCATCAGCTGTCTGCGGGTTCGGCGTGGGGGTCGGCCGCGTCACGGGTCGTCACGCCGGCTTCGGCGAAGGTGGCCATGTTCGCGAGGATGGAGACAGCACCCCGGAGGATGGGCACCGCGGTGACGGCGCCCGATCCTTCACCGAGTCGCATGTCGAACTCGACGATCGGTTCGAGCCGGAGGTGACGGAGGGCGACGCTGTGAGAGGGTTCCGACGACCGGTGCCCCGCAACCCACCAGCGGCGCGCACCGGGCGCGAGTTCCTCCGCGAGCATCGCTGCCGCGGTGACGACCACCCCGTCGAGCACCACGGGTGTACGACGTACCGCCGCTTGTGCGAGATACCCGGCCATCGCGGCGAGATCGGCACCACCGGCGGTCCGCAGCAGCGCGACGGGGTTCTTCACGAACGGGCGTGCCCGCCTCATCGCATCGCGGATCGCAGAGACCTTACGCATCCATCCGGCATCGTCGATACCGGTTCCACGACCCACCGCTGCTACCGGTTCTGTCGAGGTCAGGGTGGCGATCAGGACGGTTGCCGGGGTGGTGTTGCCGATTCCCATATCGCCTGCGATCAGGAGATCTGCGCCTTCGTCGACCTCGCGGTCGGCAATCGCGCGGCCGGCGGCGATCGCGCGCATCGTCTCTTCGTGGGTCAGCGCATCCTCGCGGTCGATGCACCCGCTCGACCGACGGATCTTGTGGGCCGAGATCTCGGGGGCAGTGTCGCAGTCCACCGCCATGTCCACGACTCTGACCTGAGCACCGGCATTGGCGGCCAGCACGTTCACTGCGGCGCCACCGGCGACGAGATTCGCGACCATCTGCGCAGTCACCTCCGGCGGATACGCCGACACTCCGGTTCGTGCGACACCATGGTCACCCGCGAAGACCACCACTCGTGGCTGTCGGAACTGGCGGGGTGGGACCTCTCCCTGACACGACGACACCCAGCAGCCGATTTCCTCGAGCCGACCCAGCGACCCGGCCGGCTTGGTGAGATCCCGCTGCCGCGCCTCCGCCTGCAGGTGGATCTCTCGATCCGGGGCGACGATGGCGGGAAAGTCGATGTAGGCGGGATCGGCCGTCTCGTGCGGTACTGGCGTGGGATCGCTGCTCACAGGTCACCTCTCACGTGGGTCTTCACCGGCTAGACGGTATCAACAGCGTCGCTGGCAGAAAAACGACGACATCTGTCGTTTCTGCCACTGTCGACGCACGATGCCGGTGCGAAGAATCGACACCATGTTGGAACTCGTTCTGGTCGTGGTCGTGCCGGCGGTAATCGCCGGCGGTCTGGAAATCGCCCGTCGCGTACACTCCGGGACTCCCCGTTGGGTGCGCCGAGCATCGATGCGTTACAACTACTTCCGTCCCGCCGACGCGACACGGCCACGGTCTCACGCGCCGAGTGGCGCAGATTCCGCGGCCGAGTCGTTGCCTGTCGTGCTGCAATCGCGCGGTGCACCGCACAATTGAGATACCTCGGGGGTCCGGTCAGATTGCGTCGCCGGGCTTGACCCGAGGAAGCGGCGCCCGCAACTTCCGGATCTGCGATGCGCGCACGAACGCATACCAGCCGAGCCCGAAGCCGCCGTCGGTGGAATCAGGGAATCGCGCTCGGGCCTTCTTGTTGACCATCCGACCGAGGTAGATGCCTTCGATCACCATCAGCAGCATCATCACGAACATCGCGAGCGTGACGTACTGCTGGATGACCGGCCCGAGGAACATCGTCATGATGAGCACCAGCGCGAGGGGCATGAACAGACCGACGAGATTGCGTCGACTGTCGACGATGTCGCGAACGTAGGCGCGCACGGGACCGCGGTCGCGGGGGAGGAGGAACTTCTCCTCGCCGGCCAGCATGCGGTTGCGGCGCTCGGACGCGTCGGAGCGCCGCTGCGCGGACTCTGCTTTGCGCTCGTCCTTCGATTTGGACTTACGCGCCGCCTTACGACGTGCGCGCGCCTCCTTGGCTGTGAGGGGAGCCGGAGCCACCGGGCCGCGACGCTTGCCTCGGCATCGCGTCGTTTGGGTGTGGGGCGCCCCTTGCCCTCGGTAACCTTCGAGGCGGACGTATCCACCTCGGAGGGAGCCTCGGATACGGACACCTCCGGCTTGTCGGAGTCGTCGGAACCACCGCGGCGTAGCAACTTCACTCTTTCAGGCTATATGGATACTGCGGAGAACCGGAAAACTGCGCGCCGGAGTGGACCCGAGATGCGATGAATGTGAGCAACTCATGTATGAGGAATAGATTCCCGCGCGGTACCGTTGACTCATCCGGGTTGAATTCGAACGACAGGGAGCGCCCATGACTGTCCAGCAAGAGACCGCCACCCACGGCGTCATCATGACCGAGGCTGCCTCCGCGAAGGCGAAGGCTCTTCTCGACCAGGAGGGTCGCGACGATCTCGCGCTGCGCATCGCTGTGCAGCCCGGTGGTTGCGCCGGCCTCCGTTACCAGTTGTTCTTCGACGATCGGTCCCTCGACGGCGACCTCACCGTCGACTTCGACGGCGTGAGCCTCGCCGTCGATCGGATGAGTGCTCCCTACGTCGAGGGCGCGTCCATCGACTTCGTCGATACGATCGAGAAGCAGGGCTTCACGATCGACAACCCGCAGGCCACAGGGTCCTGCGCGTGCGGCGATTCGTTCAACTGAGTTCGACCGTCAGGGCCCCGGCGCGTAACCGTGCCGGGGCCCTGACGTATCTGCCGGGTACCGTGGGACCGCTGCGGCTGTCGCTCGATGCGCCATATCGATTGTCGTAGTCCCGAATCTCGACTTCCCAGATCTCGACTCCGCGGAAAGGCTCTTCCACGTGACCATCGCCGTGACCGGCTCCATCGCCACCGACCACCTCATGCGCTTCCCCGGCCGATTCGCGGAGCAGTTGCTCGCAGATCAGCTGGCACACATCTCGCTGAGCTTCCTCGTCGACGACCTCGTGGTCCGGCGCGGCGGCGTGGGAGGCAACATCGCTTTCGCCATGGGTGTCCTCGGTGGTGCACCGGTGCTGGTGGGGGCCGTGGGCGCCGACTTCGCTGAGTACCGCGGGTGGCTCGAGCAGCACGGTGTCGACTGTGGTGCAGTCCATACATCGAAGACGGCGCACACGGCCCGGTTCGTCTGCACTACCGACGAGGACATGGCGCAGATCGCCTCGTTCTACCCGGGCGCGATGTCGGAAGCCCGAGAGATCTCCCTCGCCGACGTCGTCGAGAAGCACGGAGTAGACCTCGTGCTGATCGGCGCGAACGATCCCGACGCGATGATCCGCCACACCGAGGAGTGCCGTCGGCTCGGCATCCCCTTCGTCGCCGACCCGTCACAGCAGCTCGCCCGGCTCGACGGCCGGCAGGCAGAGGCACTCATCGACGGCGCCGAGTACCTGTTCACGAACGAATACGAGTGGGGCCTGCTCAAGCAGAAGACCGGGCTGACCGACGACGAGATCCGCGCCAAGGTCGGGATGCGCATCACGACCCTCGGAGGTGACGGCGCCCGCATCGTCGACGCCGACGGAAACTGGGTCCAAGTAGGTGTGGTGCCCGAGCGCGCCAAGGTCGACCCCACCGGTGTCGGCGACGCGTTCCGCGCCGGCTTCCTCCTCGGCCACCGCGCCGGGCTCAGCGTCGAGCGTGCTGCACAGCTCGGGTCTCTCGTTGCCGTCCACGTTCTCGAAACGACCGGTACGCAGGAATGGGTCTTCGACCGGGCCGACGCACTCAAACGTCTCGCCGATGCGTACGGCACCGTTGCCTCGGACGAGATCGCTGCGATTCTCTGACGGACCGACAACGACGGGTGGCGCCCCTCCCGAAGGTGGGGTGTCACCGTCGTTGTGTGCGTGATGCCGAGTCAGAGCTCGACGGGGTAGGCAGGTTCCTGGATCTGCGGCACGATGCGCTTTTCCACGAAAATGCCGTGCCAGATCATGAACACCAGCAAAGTCCACAATCTGCGGCTGTGATCGATCGGGCCTTCACGATGTGCGTGCAGCATCTTCGTGATCGCCGCCTTGTCCAGAATGTGATCGGTCTGGGACTCGGTGATCACCTGGTGTGCCCAGTCGAAGAGCTCGGTTCCGGCGAGCCAGTGGCGCATCGGAACCGGGAAGCCGAGCTTCGCGCGATGCAGCACATGCGGAGGAACGATGCCTTCGAGGGCCTGTCGAAGTGCGTACTTCGTCGTCTGTTTCGTGATCTTCTGATCCAGCGGCACTTGAGATGCCACCCGGAACACCTCGGAATCGAGGAACGGAACCCGCAGCTCCAGTGAGTTCGCCATCGTCATCTTGTCGGCCTTGACGAGGATGTCGCCGCGAAGCCAAGTGAACAGGTCGAGGTGCTGCATACGTACAACCGGGTCCCACCCGGCGGACTGGGCGTAAATCGGTGCGGTCATGTCCTGATGCGTCCACTCCGGCCGGAACTCACGAAGCACCGAGCGTAGTTGTGCGTCGTTGAAGCTGCGTGCGTTGCCGTAATACCGCTCCTCGAGGGGCATCGACCCTCGGTTGAGCAGGCTCTTGCCCCGCGTGCCTCGGGGATCCGGTCCGAAAGTCTCCCGGCGGCGCGACGCAACGGCGACGGCAGGTACTCGAACGGCTTCAGTGACAGCGGTTCGCGGTAGATGGTGTAGCCGCCGAACAGCTCGTCGGCGCCTTCACCCGAAAGCACCACCTTCACGTGCTTGCGTGCCTCCCGCGCGATGAACCACAACGGCACCAGTGCAGGGTCGGCGACCGGGTCGTCGAGGTACCAGACGATCTCCGGGATCGCCGCGGCGAACTCGGCGGGGGAGACGACCCTCACGATGTGCCGAGCCCCGATGGCCTCCGCGGATTCCGCCGCAACGTCCACCTCGGAATAGCCCTCGCGCTCGAAGCCGGCGGTGAAGGTGATCAGATTCGGGTTGTGTCGCTTGGCCAGTGCCGCGATGGCAGTCGAGTCGATCCCGCCCGAGAGGAACGAACCGACCGTGACGTCAGCGCGCATGTGCTTCGCGACCGAGTCCTCGAGCGCCTCGGCGATCTCGCGGTAGCGATCCTTTTCACGTCCCACTGCGAACGGACGCACCGGGAAGGTCGGGGTGAAATAGCGGGTCGTCTCCGGCTCGGACCTGGTCGTACGCGGGCGTAGGAGCCGGACTCGAGACGAGTGATCCGGCGGTGCAAGGTCTCGGGTTCCGGTACGTACTGCAGCACCGTGTAGTGCTCGATCGCCCGCTCGTCGAGTTCGGTGTCGATGCCGATGACGTCGGCGAGCTCGAGCAGGCTCTTCTTCTCGCTGCCGAACGCGGTGCCCGCCGACCCCGTGGCGAGAAACAGCGGCTTGATGCCGAACGGGTCGCGTGCGAGGAAGAGTTCGCGCGTCTCGGTGTCCCAGATCGCAAACGCGAACATGCCACGCAACCGGCGCACCGCGTCGGCGCCCCAGTAGTGGTACGCCGCGACGATCGTTTCGCTGTCGCCCTCGGTTGCGAACGTCGCGCCGTGCTCGTCGGCCAGTTCCTTGCGCAGTTCGAGGTAGTTGTAGATCTCCCCGTTGAACGTCAGCGCGTACCGGTCCGGTTGCTCGGACGGTCCCCATCGCAGGCTGATGAGAATGCGCGATGTCGATGATCGACAGACGGTTGAAGCCGAGAACGAGGTCGGCGTCGTACCAGGTGCCGTGTTCGTCCGGTCCGCGGTGGCGCAGGCAGTGCAGTGCGTCGCGACGCGAGATACGGCGTCATCGCTGGTGCCTTCGTTGGTCAGAAACCCGAGCAGTCCGCACACGGAGTCCGGTACCTCGATTCCAATCGGGAGATGAGTCGATCCCATGGCGTTCACAGCACGCGTGGATGCGGGAACTCTGAACCGGGATCCGACGTTGGTCACTGTGGAGTATGCCGCAGATCTCCGATCGAGTTCGTCATCGGGATCGCGCAAAACACGTCGTCACCCGCGACTGCATCCGGCCGACCCATCCGAGGCGACACGATCTTCGTGCCCCGAGGATGGATAGTGGTCGGCTTTGGTCTACGCTGCGTAGTAATTGGGTCTGCCCTACGGGTGTGCCCTGATGGAATTGCGGCGATCAGGAAGGCGTGAACGTGGCGCAAGGTCGGATCCTTCGGCGGTTCGGGCTCGCAGCATCACTCGGCATTGCAGCCTTGGTGTTGACGGGGTGCTCGAGCGAAGAAGTTCTTCGTTTCGGCTGGCCGGAGGGTGTTACTCCCCAGGCCGAGCGTATGCGCGAGTTGTGGACGTGGTCGGTTCTCGCCGCCCTCGTCATGGGCATCCTCATGTGGGCCCTGATGTTCTGGACGATTCTCTTCCATCGGAAGAAGAAGAACTCGCCGGAGTTCCCGCGGCAGACGGCATACAACGTCCCGCTCGAACTGCTCTACACCGCAGCGCCCTTCGTGGCGGTCTGTGTCCTCTTCTACTTCACAGTCGTCGTCCAGAACTACGTGCTGGAGAAGGATGAAAACCCCAACGTCGTCGTCGACGTCACCGGGTTCCAGTGGAACTGGAAGTTCGGCTACCGGACCGTCGACATGGGCGGATCCGTCTACGACGGTGCGGATCAGGTAGCGGAGGAAGCCACGGAGTCCGAGCCGTTCGATCCGGAGTCGGGCGACCACCATGCCAAGCCGGGCCCCATCCACGGCGTGGGCGTCTCGGATCTGTCGTATCTCAACTACGACAAGATCGAGACGGTCGGCACCACGGAGGAGATCCCTGTCCTGGTCCTCCCGACCGGCAACCGGATCGAGTTCAACCTCGCATCGTCGGACGTCATCCATGCGTTCTGGGTCCCCGAGTTCCTGTTCAAGCGTGACGTGAACCCGAATCCGCTGAACAACAACTCCGACCCGGTGTTCCAGATTTCCGAGATCGAGCGGGAAGGTGCCTTCGTCGGTCGTTGTGCCGAGATGTGCGGTACCTACCACGCAATGATGAACTTCGAGGTGCGCGCTGTGTCCCCGGAGAAGTTCGCGGACTACATCGAGTTGCGTAAGCCCGTCGAGGACGGTGGCGAGGGTCTGACCAACGCCCAGGCGCTCGAAGCGATCGGCGAGTCGCCTATCGCGATCACGACCCACCCGTTCAAGACCGACCGCACGGATCGCTCGGCGAGCGTCGCTGCGGGCGAGTGACACCTCTCATCGACAAGGACAAGTGCTGAAATGAATCTCGAAGCCAAGATCTTCGAACTCGTCACGGTGTTCTTCGTGCTCGTCGCCATCGTGTACGGCACCTTCACGGGACTGTCGGACAAGGGCATCGAATGGGCAGGTCTCACCGCGCTCGTGCTGTCTGCAGGGCTGACGCTCATCATCGGAACCTACTTCCGATTCGTCGCTCGTCGTCTCGACACGCGTCCCGAGGACTTCGAGGACGCGGAGATCAGCGACGGTGCAGGCGACCTGGCTTCTTCAGTGCTGGTAGCTACTGGCCGATCCTGCTGGCCGGCGCCGCTGCGTTCGCTGCGATCTCCCTGGCGTTCTTCCAGGGCTGGATGATCGTGATCGCGGTCGTGCTGGTCATCGGTGCGTCCGCGGGCCTGGTGTTCGAGTACCATCTCGGACCCGAGAAGCACTGATCGCTTACTGAGCTCACGACGGCGGGCGCCGCACCCACAACGGGTGCGGCGCCCGCCGTCGTTCGTCTCCGATGAGGGAACCCGAAGCTCCCCCTTGATCGTCCCTCGGGACGTCGGCGGTCAGGCGTCAGCCGTATGATCCCCCGGCGTCGAGATCCACGTTCCTCACGGTGACTCCTGCAACGTCGCGCGGTGCTGCGGGCTCGCACGATGTCCGACGCCGCTGCGAGGTGCAGGAGGAATGTCCGCGGAGGATGGCGACGTCGTCGATGTCGAGCACGGGCGTGGCGCCGATCGTCCGGTCGGGGATCGCGTGCGCGGTCGTAGCGCAGTGTCGCGGCTGACCGTGATCGCGAGTCGGGCTGCAATGCGAGCGCCGGCGGGACCGACCATCGCCGTCAGGCCGATCGCTTCGCTCACCGTGTCGAGCGTTGTGGTTCGGCGGGCGCACCATCGTGGGATTCGACGGGTCGTGCGCCGTCCACCTGGGGGCACAGGCCGCCTGCCTGAGTAGTGACTCACGCCGACCCGAGACGGCCAGAGGGCCCGAACCGGATCGGTTCGGGGCCCTCTGAACGTCGAGCGAGTGAAGCGTCAGTGCGTTTCGCCGTTGCCGTCCCTGTCGGACAGCGCCTTGGAGTCCTCTCCGTCGGCCTCGCTGTGGACACGGTCCTGGTATTCCTTCAGGATCGTGCGCAGTTCGGCCTCGCTCTCGTGATGAGCGGCTTCGAGTGCAGCCGCCTCATCGGCAGGATCCGCGCTCCACCAGCTGCCGAGACCGGGCTTACCAGCGCTCCCGAGTCGGTTCATTCGCTTGGGAACCGTAGCGCCCTGGTAGTCGAGCGGCAGCGGATGTCCATGGTCGTCCACCGGGCCGAGCGGCTGGTGGATCTCGATGTACTCGCCGTCCGGCAGTCGACGGATGATGCCCGTCTCGATGCCGTGCTCGAGCACCTGACGATCGCTGCGCTGAAGGCCGAGGCAGAACCGGTAGGCGATGAAGTACGCGAGCGGAGGTACGATCACCAGTCCGATACGGCCCATCCACGTCGTCGCGTTGATGGAGATATCGAACTTGTATGCGATGAGGTCGTTGATGCACATGAGTGTGGCGACGGTGTAGAAGCCGAGAGCCATCGCACCGAGACCGGTACGCACCGGCACGTCACGCGGACGCTGTAGCAGGTTGTGATGTGCGTCGTCCTTCGAGAACTTCTTCTCGATCCACGGGTAGAGGATCAGCACCGTGAAGACCAGGCCCATCAGCAGCGCGATCCAGAACGGTTGGGGAATCGTGTACCGGCCGAACAGGTACAGCTCCCATGCCGGCCAGATGCGGGCGAGGCCGTCTGTCCACATCATGTAGAAGTCGGGCTGTGAGCCTGCGGAGACCTGTGACGGGTTGTACGGACCGATGTTCCAGACCGGGTTGATCTGCAACAAGCCGGACATCAGGGCGAGCACCGCGAACGTCATCGCAAAGAACGCGCCGGACTTGACTGCGAACACGGGAGGATGCGCACACCCACCACGTTCTGCTCGGTTCGGCCGGGGCCGGGGAACTGCGTGTGCTTCTGGTACCAGACCAGCGCGAGGTGCGCGGCGATCAGCGCCAGGATGATGCCCGGGACGAGCAACACATGCAGGACGTAGAAGCGCGGGATGATCAGCTCGCCGGGGAAGTCTCCGCCGAAGATCATCCAGTGCAACCAGGTACCGACAATCGGAACCGACAGCGTGATGCCGGAGAACGCGGCGCGAAGGCCGGTGCCGGACAGCAGGTCGTCGGGCAGCGAGTATCCGAAGAAGCCCTCGAACATCGCGAGGATCAGCAGCAGCGAGCCGATGACCCAGTTCGCTTCACGCGGGCGGCGGAACGCGCCGGTGAAGAAGATGCGAAGCAGGTGGACGATGATCGACGCCGCGAACATCAGCGCTGCCCAGTGGTGGATCTGTCGGACGAACAGACCGCCGCGCACCTCGAACGAGATGTTCAGTGTCGTCTCGTACGCGCGGGACATACCGACACCGCGGAGCGGCGTGTAGACACCGTCGTAGGTCACGTGGGCCAGCGACGGGTCGAAGAACAGTGTCAGGAAGACACCGGAGATCAACAGGATGATGAAGCTGTACAGGGCGACTTCACCCAGAAGGAACGACCAGTGTGTGGGGAACACCTTGTTGATCTGACGGCGGATGCCTGCAGAAAGGTGATACCTCGAGTCGAGGTTCTCGCCTGCCTTCGCAGCGTGTGATTGAGTTGCAGTACTCACGGGCGACGCTCCCAAAATGCCGGGCCGAGAGCTTCGATGAAGTCGCCGCCGGCGACGAGGAAGCCCTCTTCGTTCACTGTAATAGGCAGCTGCGGAAGAGCGCGAGCAGCGGGACCGAAGATCGGCTTGCCGTACTCGAGTGCATTGAACTGCGACTGGTGGCACGGGCAGAGAATCCGGTTGGTCTGCTGCTCGTACAGCGAGGTCGGGCAACCGAGGTGGGTGCAGATCTTCGAGAAGGCGAAGTAGTCGCCGTAGTTGAAGCTCTCCTGGCCCTTGCGCTTGATGGCACGCTCGGCATCTGCGGTCCGCAGACGGATGAGCATGACGGCGTTACGGATACCGCGGAGGCCGTCGAGCAGTGCGTGGTCGTCTCCGCGGTCGGATTCACGGAACGGGAAGACCGTCTCCATGCCGCCTGCGTCGAGGTCCTCGGGGCGCACCAGGACGATGTCCTGCGGACGACCGGTGTCGCGGCGCAGGTAGATGGTCTCGCCCGGGTAGCGGGGAGTCCAACCGGACACCCAGAGCGACGACTCGTCGCCCTCTGCCCACGGATTCTTGATCAGTCCGCCGAGCGGCATGATCAGTCCGACGCCCAGTGCGCCACCACCGAAGATCGCGGTCCGCTTGACCAGCTTGCGGCGGGTCAGCGTCGAGGTCTCGAGCGAGTCGGCCAGCTCGGCGACGATCGTCTTGCGATCGACCTCGGACGACGGGCCGTCGTGCCGATCCTGGATCGACACCTCTTCGGGGATGAACTTCTTGGTGAACTGGACTGCGCCGACGCCGATTCCGAGGATCGACAGACCGAGCTCAGGCCGAGCAGCGGGGTGTAGAGGTTGTACCAGCCGTACTGCGGGTCGTCGATACTCTGGTATTCCCACGGCCAGAACAGGTAGATGCCGATGAACGCAAGACCTGCGATGCCGGCCAGGATGAACCACGCTGCCACATTGCGCTCCGCGCGCTTCTCGGCGCGGGTGCCCTCGACGGGCCACCGATCCTTGCGGAACACGACATCGACGCCGTCGAGGTTCGTGCCGAGCTCGACGAGATCGTCGCGGCTCATCTGATCGAGATTCTCGATCGAGTGCTTGTTCGGCGTGTCGCCGCTACTCATGACCTTGCTCCGATCCACAGTGCGGCACCGACGACCGCGACGATGCCAACGGCGAACATCGTGGGACCTTCAGCGCCCGGCCCGAAGCCTCCGAGGCCGTATCCGCCCGGATCCTGAGTCTCGCTGGCGGACTTGATGTACGCAATGATGTCTTGCTTCTCCTCGAGCGTCAGCTGACGATCGGAGAACTTCGGCATGTTCTGCGGCCCGGTGACCATGGCGGCGTAGATCTGCTGCTCGTTGGCCGGATCGAGATTGGGGGCGAACTTGCCGGACGAAAGTGCTCCACCACGGCCGGTGAAGTTGTGGCACGAAGCGCAGTTCTGACGGAACAGTTCACTGCCGCGTCCGATGTCGTTGCCGCGAAGCGAGGACTGGGCGATCTCCCCGTTCTCGTCGCGGATGACCGTCGGTCCGCCACCGTTCGCCTGAATGAAGGCGCCGAGAGCGTCGGTCTGCTGGGCGTCGAACTTCGTTCTTACGCTCTGCCTGAGCCTCGTTGCGAGCCGCCGGCATACGGCCGGAGGACACCTGGAAGTAAACCGCGGCTTCGCCGACGCCGATCAGCGTGGGGCCGCGATCCTCGATGCCCTGCAGATTGACGCCGTGGCACGTCACGCAGGACGTTTCGTAGAGCTGCTGGCCCTCGCGGATCAATGCGCTCTGGTCGTCCTGTGCAGTGGCCACCTGCGGGTCGGGCGTCAGCGCAGAGGCAAGGAAGCCCGCGCTGAGGAGACCGAGGGCGAGCACCAAGCGCCGGTGACGCGGCGCCTGAACTTGCGCTGACGGCGGGACGTGGCAGCAGAGGCTGCCGAGGATCGACCGGGCATGTCGTCACCCTCGGGTGCGAGTGGTGGGGATGAACTCATCTGTATCCCTTATATGTAAGTCGGGACTGACTGGACGTCAGGGGGCTGCCTAAGCGTTCAGCTGGCTAACGGATGAAATAGATCGTGGCAAACAGCGCGATCCACACGATGTCGACGAAGTGCCAGTAGTACGACACGACGATGGCTGCGGTGGCCTGCGCGGGGGTGAACTTACTGACCTTGGTACGGAACAGCAGGAACACGAATGCGATGAGTCCGCCGATCACGTGCAGACCGTGGAAGCCGGTGGTCATGTAGAACACCGAGCCGTAGACGCTGCCCGGGATGGTGGTCCCGTGCTGGACCAGCGTGATGTATTCGTAGCCCTGGCCGAGCACGAAGAACGTGCCCATGGCGAGGGTGATGAGGTACCAGCGTCGTAGGCCGAATACGTCGCCACGTTCTGCTGCGAACACACCCAGCTGGCAGGTGAACGACGAGGCGATCAGTACCGCCGTGATCGGCACTGCCAACCAGAGGTTCAAATGGGTGGGCGGCGGAGGCCACATGCCTTCCGGCGCCTGTGCCCGTGCCACGAAGTACATGGCGAAGAGCCCTGCGAAAAACATGAGCTCACTGGACAACCACACGATGGTGCCGACGCTGACCAGGTTGGGCCGGTTCAACGAGTGCACGCGCTGTGTGATTGCAGATCCTGAAGTCCCTACTGCGCTCGTCACGCTGGCTAGTATGACCCGTCGTAGTAAGTCATGGGCAATCGGGGCCGAAATCGGCGCGTCATTGCTGCTCTCAGTGCAAGGAACGCCGAGATCAGGCCCGCGATGCGTTCTCGGTGTGACGGATGTGAAGGTAGCGGGATGAGTGAAAAACCGGACGTGCTGGGGAGGATTCGCCGGTTCCTGACCCGGCGCGGACCCGAGCCTCTCGACGCCACCCGAGCGGATCTCGTGGTGGTCGTCGAATCCTTCGACGACGCGGAGGCATGCTCTACCGCGCTCGATCGCGGCGCACACGGGACACCACGTTGGACCGAATCCGACGATGCGGTCCTGAGGCACCATCTGGAGTTGCCCGCGGAGGCGGTCGAGGAGGCTCTCGTGCTGGCCGGTCAGGACGGCTACACCGCCGCCGCCCCTGCCGGCCCGGTGTCGTCTCTCCGGTCGTCCAGGGACGGGGGGACTCGGCTCTCTCTAGTGCTGCAGCGGGTTCAGATCTCGACGCGGTGCACTGCGCTCAGGAGAAGTCGCGGATGGCCTCGCTCGCGCAACGTCTCGGGGGCGACGCCCTCGGGTGGGACGCGCTCCAACCCGAGTGACGCGGCCCGCAGCCGCCTGACAGTGCCTGACTAAGCTTTCCGGGCGGAGGGCACAACAGTGCCCCGACAGCGAGTCGGATGTGGCGAAGGGTGGGTGCGATGAACGCGAGGCAGACGGCGGACGAGGTGGTTGCCAGTTGGCCCGCAGTACTCGGATCTCTGACCGCAGGTCGTGATCTGACGCGACCCGAGGCCGTCTGGGCCATGGACGAGATCTTCTCCGACAACGCGACCCCCGCACAGATCGCGGCGTTCGGCGTCGCACTGAAGATGAAGGGCGAGACGCCCGAGGAGTTGCGGGCACTCGCCGACACGATGCTCGGCTACGCCAACCTGGTACCGGTGGATGACGACACGGTCGACATCGTCGGAACCGGCGGCGACCGCGCCAACACGGTGAACATCTCGACGATGGCAGCGCTCGTGGTTGCGGCAGCAGGTATCCGGGTGGTCAAGCACGGCAACCGGGCCGCCTCGTCGAAGAGCGGCGGTGCGACGTGCTCGAGGAACTCGGGATACACATCGATCTCGGTCCGGAGCAGGTTGCACGCTCGCTCGAGGAAGTAGGTCTCGGGTTCTGCTTCGCGCCGGTGTATCACCCGGCGCTGCGCTTCGCGGCTGCACCGCGCAAGCAGATCGGCATCCCGACCGTGTTCAACGTGCTCGGTCCGCTCACGAACCCTGCGCGTCCCCGCGCCGGGCTGATCGCTGCGCCTTCGAATCGTTGGTTCCGACCATTGCGGGTGTGCTCGCGCAGCGCGGCAACTCGGCGCTGGTCGTTCGTGGCGATGACGGCCTCGACGAGCTGACGACGTCGACGACGTCGACAGTGCACATCGTGCGCAGAGGTGCGGTCGAGGTCCGGACCTCGATCCGACGAGGCTCGGGATCGCACGGGTGCCGCTCGAAGCGCTCCGGGGCGGCGACGCCGCAGAGAATGCGGTGATCGCGAGGGCTTGCCTCGCAGGCGAGACCGGACCTGTCCGTGACGCAGTACTTCTCAATGCCGCGGGCGCGATCGCCGCGTTCCGAGGCATCGACGGCGGGCTCGAGGATGTGCTTGCCGCCGGACTCGAGGTGGCCGCGACCGCAATCGACAGCGGTGCGGCTGCGGAGCTGCTCGAGAAGTGGGCGGCAGTGACGACTCGGCTCGGGGCCGAAGCGCAGCGCTGACCCGGCTGCACTGAACTGAAGGTGGTGCCAGCCCCGCGGGGCGGGCACCACCTGATTCGTATGTACTCGAGGGCGGTCAGTTTCCGATGGAGAAGCCGGCCTCGATGTCGGCGCTCGAATACGACTGGAACGCGATGTGCGTGACCGTCTTGCTCACGCCCTCGACCTTGTTGATGCCCCGCGTGACCACCTCGGCGATCTGCTCGTGGTCGCGGACACGCACAATCGCCACGAGATCGACGTCCCCGGCGCACGAGTACACCGTGTCGACCCCGTCGAGGTCGGCTACCGCTCGAGCGGTTTCCGGGATGCGGTGAGCGTCGGCGTCGATCAGAACGATGGCATTGATCATGGGGGCTCCTTGTCTGTACTCCGGTGACGCAGGTCTTCCTCCGGTGACGATCAGCCTATGCGGTGGGCATCCGGTTCCGGGACCGCCCCGGACGCATCGCGTGCCTCGCGCGCCAGCTCGGCCCACTCGCTCCACCGGCCGGCACCGTCGACAGGCTCGCACCATCCGTGGGAGGTCTGCACGATGCGCACCCCGTCGGAGTCCAGCCACCGTGCGAGCAGTCCTATCTCTTCTGCGGGTGCGCCCCGTAGCGGACCTGGACCGGGCAGTACCGTTTCGGCACTCGCCGTGATCGCCGCGACGACCGGCATGGGACGCACACCACGTTCCGCGACGCCTGCCGACGCGAGCCTGCGGCGCGCACCACGGCGAAAT
>BBEG01000114.1 GCA_001312645.1 Rhodococcus sp. JCM 9791 | reverse complement strand
GTTCGCGGCGATCATCGTGCCGGCCTTCTCGGTGAGCACGCCGGAGTCGGGCCAGACCACCGAGCGAACGGAGCGATGCCGAGGGTCGAATCGATGATCTCGGCGGGTGAATCGAGGGCGGATTCGATCAGTGCTGCGTTGCCGGTCTCAGCGAGCGCCGTCAGATCGACCTGGGCATACGGCACTGCGGTCGTGCACATCCGCGCGGACAGCGCCGCATCCGTTCGAGCCACGCGATCGCCGCGTCGGTGCCGGCGCCGGGCTCTGCGTCGCCGGTCGGGTCGGCGGGGTCGGTGACCACCAGATAGTCGCGGGTCATGTTCGCGACCGTGACCAGCAGATCCGGGTCGATCGCGAGACACATTGCGTCCGAGACCTGCTCCTCGTTCGCCACGGCGTCTTCCGCGACACCGAGCAGACCGTCGAGACGACCACCCTCGGCGAGGGAGGTCGCAAGATCGTCGTCGACGAGGCGGACCGGATCGGTCGCCGACCCGGGCACCCCCGCCGCGATCCGGGGGCGGTCGGCGAGCGGCCACAGCACGGTCGTCGGGACCGGAGACGACCCCTCAGGCGGTACCGCGGGGAAATCCTTTCCTGCGGCACCGGCGGACGTCTCCCCGAGCGAGGTCGGCCCGCTCGTGGTCTCGTCGGTGTCGGTGACCTCGTCGCGGCGGGCACCCCGAGGACGGGGAGTAGGAACCTGGCGTCATCGAGGCGCGCCTGACCGCCGTACTCGGGGGCACCGTTGACGTTGACGAGCAACGGGTACACACCGGGAACAGTGATGTTCAGGGACGGCACGAGATCCGAGCGCAGCGGCAGTTCGAGCGTGAAGTCCTCCGTGTCCCCCTGACCGAGACGGTCGCTGACCACCTCGAACTCCCCGACCGTGTCGTACCCGGACTGGTCCAGCGTCAACGCGCTGCGTAGGGTCTCCGAATCCGCGACGGCCTGCGCACGCTGCAGACGCACCCACACGTCTTCGACGTCGCGGTCGCCGATGTTGGTGACAGTGCCGGTCACGGACACGAACGGGTCGCTGGTCAGCGACACCGCAGATGGGGTGACCTCGGCGATGTCGATCCGGAGGAACTGCGGTTCGTCGGCCGTCTGTGCAGCTGCGGAGCCGGGAATCGGCCCACCCAGAGCTACGAGGACAAGCGCGAACACAGCCAGGACCACGGCGCCGGTCCGAGAGAACACCACCGTCATCCGAGTGCGGCCCCCGGATCGTCGACATCCTCGAGCCACGTGGGGTCGATGTCTGCGATGAGTTGATCGGCGATGTCGGCGAGTTTGCGTTCGTCTGCGTAGGCGAGCCGCGACCGCAATTCGGTCAGCGGTACCCAGGCCACCTCGGTGACCTCGATGTCGGCGTCGGAGAGCTCACCGCCGAGGTATCGGAGGAGATAGTGGTGGACGGTCTTGTGGACGCGGCGTCCTTCGGTCACGAACCAGTAGTCGATGCTGCCGAGCTCGGTGAGGACCTTGCTGCGCACCCCGGTTTCCTCGTGGACCTCGCGCATCGCGGTCTGTTCCGCCGTCTCGCCCTTCTCGATGTGGCCCTTGGGCAGCGACCACAGCAGACGGCCGCGGCGGTCGGTGCGACCGATCAGTGCAGCGCACAGTTTGTCGGGGGGGCCGCCGAGACCGTCGACGACGAGACCTCCCGCAGATGTTTCCCGAACGGTGCGCATCCGGGGGTGCGGCGTCGCAGCCGAGGCAGCTGCACCTCCTCGCACCGGTGATTTGCCGCCCGAACCGCGCCGCCGCGGATTGCGGCGGTTGCGGTTGGCACGTTCTGCGGGCGACACCTGATCGATAGTAGTTGTAACGGCCACCGTGCCGGTTCAACCACACGTCGGTGCCTGTCCGACCACGAGCATGGGCAGCTCGGTAAAGTTCGAAGGCGTGAACTCTCCCACTACGGACGCCGAGCGCCGCGCCCGATTGCTCGCCGGCGCGACTCGACGCTGCGCGCACTGTCGGATGTCCTGGCTCCGCTCGGGGCGCGATTCGCCGAGGCCGGGTACGAGCTGTACCTGGTGGGTGGCAGTGTCCGCGACGCCGTGCTGGGGAGATTGGGCACCGATCTCGATTTCACGACCGACGCCCGCCCCGAGCTCGTGCAGGAACTTCTTCGCGGATGGGCCGACCACCAGTGGGACACCGGCATCGACTTCGGCACGGTGAGCGCGTCGAAGGGCCACGAACAGATCGAGATCACGACGTTCCGCAGCGATGCGTACGACCGCATCACGCGCCATCCGATCGTCGAATACGGCACCCGGCTCGAGGACGATCTGGTGCGCCGCGACTTCACCGTCAACGCGATGGCCGTCCGGATCGGCCCCGACGGCGCGGGCGAGTTCGTCGATCCCCTCGGTGGGATGGACGCGCTGGTCGCGGGGGTGCTCGATACCCCGGCGCGGCCCGAGGATTCCTTCCATGACGACCCGCTGCGGATGCTGCGTGCCGCGCGGTTCGTGTCGCAGCTGGGGTTCACGCTCACCGAGCGTGTGCGTACGGCGATCGTGCAGATGGCCGACGAGATCTTGCGGATCAGCGCCGAACGCGTCCAGGCCGAACTCGACAAGCTGATTCTCGGCACATACCCGATCGAGGCATCGACATCATGGTCGAGACGGGACTCGCGCAGCGCGTGCTTCCGGAGATCCCGGCGATGAAACTCGAGATCGACGAACACCACCAGCACAAGGACGTGTACTGGCATTCGCTCACGGTCCTCGAGCAGGCGATCGATCTCGAGGACGACGACCCCGATCTGGTGTTGCGCTGGGCGGCGCTCCTGCACGACATCGGTAAGCCCGGCACCAAACGCAACGAGGAGGGTGGCGGCGTGAGCTTCCACCATCACGAGGTGGTCGGCGCGAAGCTCGTCCGCAAGCGGTTGCGGGCACTGAAGTACTCCAAGCAGATGATCGAGGACATCGGTCAGCTCGTGTTCCTCCACCTGCGGTTCCACGGGTACGGCAAGGGCCAGTGGACGGACTCGGCGGTGCGCCGGTACGTGCACGATGCCGGGCATCTCCTTCCCCGGCTCCACAAGCTCGTGCGCGCCGACTGCACCACCCGCAACAAGCGCCGCGCCGCGTCGTTGCAGGCCACGTACGACGATCTCGAGCAGCGCATCGCGGTGATCGCCGAGCAGGAGGACCTCGCACGGGTCCGGCCGGACCTCGACGGCAACGCGATCATGGAATTGCTCGGAATTCCTGCAGGCCCGCAGGTCGGGAAGGCATGGAAGTTCCTCACGGACCTGCGCCTCGATCGCGGCCCGCTCGAGCGGGCCGAGGCCGAGGCCGAACTCCTGAAGTGGTGGGACCAGCAGCCGAAGGCATGAGTGTTTCTGTCTCCTCACAGGGGCTCCCCGGCTCGGTGAGCCAGATGTCACAACCTGCTCACCGCGTTTGATCCGCCCGCAACACCGTGTCCGCAGCATGGACACCGGGCCATTCACGAGACGGCGCCGGGCAGGAGTTGGGAATGCAGGACGCGACCGCGTTGGTGAGGACCGCCTGCTCGTATTGCGGCGTGGGATGCGGGATGGTGCTCGAGGTCGGTATCGATCCGAACACAGGCACGCGATCCGTCCAGGCCGCGTACGGCGACAAGGACCACCCCACCAACCGGGGTCGTCTGTGCACGAAAGGTGCGACGAGTGCCGCGATGCTCGCCGGGGGTGGTCGTCTCGAGACTGCGCGTGTGCGCCCGGAGCGCGGCACCGATCACGTTCCGGTCGCACTCGAGACCGCGATCTCGGATACCGCACGGCGCCTGAACGTCATCATCGACGAATACGGGCCCGACTCCGTTGCGCTCTACGTGTCGGGGCAGATGTCTCTCGAGTCGCAGTACCTGGCGAACAAACTCGCGAAGGGGTTCATCGGCACGAACGGGATCGAATCGAACTCGCGGCTGTGCATGGCGGGCGCAGGCACCGGCTACAAGCAGTCGTTGGGATCGGACGGCCCGCCCGGCTCGTACGAGGACTTCGACCACGCCGACGTGTTCTTCGTGACCGGTTCCAACATGGCCGACTGCCATCCGATCCTGTTCCTGAGGATGATGGATCGAGTCAAGGCCGGAGCGAAGCTGATCGTCGTCGACCCTCGTCGTACCGCGACGGCCGACAAGGCCGACCTGTTCCTGCGAATCTCCCCCGGAACCGATCTCGCCCTGCTCAACGGTCTGCTGCATCTCATCGTCGACGACGGTCATGTGGATCGGGACTTCATCGACGAGCACACCGATGGCTGGGACGCGATGGAGGAGTTCCTCACCGACTACACGCCGGACGTGGTCGCCCGGATCACGGGAATCGACGAAGGAGACATCCGCACCGCAGCGAAGTGGATCGGCGAGGCCGGCAACTGGATGAGCTGCTGGACGATGGGCTCAACCAGAGCACCCACGGCACGTGGAATACCAATGCGATCTGCAACCTCCATCTCGCGACCGGCGCGATCTGCCGAACCGGCAGCGGCCCGTTCTCCCTCACCGGCCAGCCCAACGCCATGGGTGGACGCGAAATGGGTTACATGGGACCGGGTCTACCCGGGCAGCGCAGTGTGCTGTCGGAGGCGGATCGCGTGTTCGTCGAAGACAGGTGGGGTGTCCCGCGTGGCACGCTGCGCACCGAGGTGGGTACCGGCACGATCGACATGTTCGAGAAGATGGCCGCCGGCGAGATCAAGGCATGCTGGATCATCTGCACCAACCCCGTCGCGACCGTGGCCAACCGGAAGACCGTTCTCGAGGGTCTCGAGAAGGCCGAACTCGTGATCCTGCAGGACAGTTTTGCGGAGACGGAGACAGCGGACCACGCGGACGTCCTGCTGCCGGGGGCGTTGTGGTCCGAATCCGATTACGTGACCATCGGTTCCGACCGAACCCTGAATCTCATCGGGCAGGCCGTCGACCCGGTCGGCGACGCGATGCCCGATTGGGCGATCATCGCTCGGGTTGCTACGGCCATGGGATTCGGCAGCGCATTCGACTACTCGAGCGCCGACGAGATCTTCGAGGAGATCACCGGATTCGCGAACCCCGCTACCGGATACGACCTGCGCGGAGTGACCTACGACCGGTTGCGTGAATCGCCGGTGCAGTGGCCGTGCCCGCCCGGAGCCGCGCCCGCAATCCCATCCGCTATATCAACGACGGCACCGCCCGACCGCAACTGGTCCGTGACGACGGCACCACCCCCCGGTTGGTGTTCGCCACCCCCGACGGCCGGGCCCGCTTCTTCCCACGTCCGCACGTGCCGGCCGCGGAACTCCCCGACGAGGACTTCCCGATGATCCTCAATACCGGACGGGTCCAACATCAATGGCACACCCTGACGAAGACCGGCCGTGTCGCCAAACTCAACAAGCTCGAGCCCGGACCGTTCGTCGAGGTCAACCCGGACGACGCGCAGCGACTGACACTCGTCGACGGTGATCGCGTCGAGATCACCTCGCGGCGCGGTCGTGCGGTGCTCCCCGCGGTGGTCACCGATCGGGTGGGACCGGGCAACTGCTTCGCACCGTTCCATTGGAACGACAAGTTCGGTGAGGACCTCACCATCAACGCCGTCACCAACGACGCGACCGATCCCGAGTCGCATCAACCCGAGTTCAAGGTGTGTGCGGTCTCGTTGCTGAAGGTGGCGACACCGGAACAGGTGATCGCCGACCCCGCCGGCCGTGTGGCGTCGGTGATCGGTCTCGGCGACATCGAGGCACCTGTGCTCGACGAGACCGAACGAATCTACTTGTCCGGCATGCTCACCGGGATCCACTCGAGTGATCTCGGCGGTGTTCCGGTGCTTCCGTCGTCGGCACCGTTCTCTCCGTCGAAGCGTGCGTGGATCGAGGGCCTGCTGGCGGGCGTCTACTCGCGAGGTTCCGAGTCGGACGCTTCTGCAGCTGAATCCGTCGGGACACCGGTCGTCGTCGCGTGGGCTTCGCAGACCGGCAACGCCGAAGAATTCGCCGGAACGTGTGCCGAGCGACTGCGGGCAGCGGGCTGCGCGGTGCGGTCGATGTCGTTGAACGAGCTGGGTGTCGCCGGTCTCGCCGACATTCCGAATCTTCTGGTCGTTGCGAGTACCTTCGGCGACGGCGAGGCCCCGGACAACGGCGGCACCTTCTTCACCGCGTTGGCCGACGACGGCGCTCCCGCGCTCGCACAGCTGCGGTACGCGGTTCTCGCATTGGGTGATTCGAGCTTCGACGACTTCTGCGGCTTCGGCAGAAAGCTGGACGAGCGTCTCACCGAGCTCGGCGCAACCGCTTTCGCTCCCCGCGTCGACTGCGAACCCGACTTCGAGGAACGGTCGGCGCAGTGGCTCGCCGAGATCGAGTCGCATTTCGGTGGCGCTACCGGGCTCGAGCGACCCGTTGTCGCCTCCGCTCCGGCTCTCCTGTCGTATTCGCGGAAGTCCCCGCTGGTCACGCGGATCACCGCAATGTGTGCCTCAGTGGCGGGGGTTCGTCGAAGGAAGTGCGCCAGTTCGGGTTCGAGTTGTTCGATCCGGCCTTCGAATACAGTGCGGGTGATGCCCTCGGCGTGGTGCCCACCAACGGCCCGGACACCGTCGACGACTGGCTCCAGGTCACCGTTCTCGACGCGGAGGCCCCCACCGAGATCCCGGGGCTTCCGACGATCCCGCTTCGCGAGGCCGCGACCCGGCACCTCGACATCACCAGAGTGACACCCGACCTGTTGAAATTCGTGCAGCAGCAGACTGGAAGTGCCGAGCTCGCAAAACGCCTCCGGCCGGGCAACAAGCTCGAGTTGCAGCGGTGGTTGTGGGGTAAGCAGGCGGCAGACGTCATCGCCGAATATCCGTTCAAGGCACCGCTCGACGAATGGTTGCCGCTGCTCGAACGACTTCAGCCACGCATGTACTCGATCTCGTCGAGCCCGAAGGTCGATCCTCGGGAGGTGCAGCTGACGGTGTCGGTGGTGCGGTACAACAACGAAGGTCGAGGGCGGGCCGGGGTGTGCTCGAGTTTCCTCGCCGACCACAGCAAGGGCGCAGACATCCCGATCTTCGTGCAGCGCAGCAGCCATTTCCGGCCACCGTCGTCGCCGGATACACCGATGATCATGGTGGGGCCGGGTACGGGAATCGCGCCGTTCCGCGCGTTCCTCCACGATCGCCGGGAGTCGGGACACACGGGCCGCAACTGGTTGTTCTTCGGCGACCAGAGAATCGACACCGATTACCTGTACCGGGACGAGATCGAGGCGATGCATTCGGACGGATTCCTCACCGAACTCGACCTCGCATTCTCTCGGGATCAACGACAGAAGATCTACGTCCAAGACCGCATGCGCGAACACGGTGCGCGTCTGTGGCGCTGGCTCGAGGACGGCGCCCATTTCTACGTGTGCGGCGACGCAGCGCGGATGGCGAAGGACGTGGACGCGGCGCTGCGCGACGTGGTGCAGGCCCACGGCAGGCTCGACCAGGACCAGGCGACCGCGTATGTCGACGCGCTCATCGCTCGGAGACGCTACGTGCGCGACGTGTACTGACCGCATCTCGAATTCCGGACCAAGATCGACGCGTTTCGCCGCGCGGTCGTATTCGAACCGTCTACTGTCCGTCCCGGAACACTTGTGGCACCGATGGTTCGGGGGAGGTTGCTGTGGAATTGGGGCTCGGGGACGTCTCCCAGGAAGTATCCACAGGTGATCTGCCTGTATGGAACGAGGTGGACGCGCTCGTCGAAGCTGCGTATCGACGATATCGGTCTGTCGGCGACGGCACGGTGGCCGAGTACATTCCGGCACTTGCCGAGGCCGATCCGGGGCGGTTCGGCGTGTGCGTGGTGGGTACGGACGGTGGTGTTCATTCGTCCGGGGATACGCATATCGAGTTTTCGATCCAGTCGATCTCCAAAGCGTTCGTCTACGCCCTGGCATGCCAAGAACTCGGTCACGAACTCGTCCGTGAACGTGTGGGTGTGAACAACTCCGGGGCTGCCTTCAACTCGGTCATCGCTATCGAACTCAACGACGGACACCC
The DNA here is from genome assembly GCA_001312645.1 of Rhodococcus sp. JCM 9791. Lineage (GTDB taxonomy): Bacteria > Actinomycetota > Actinomycetes > Mycobacteriales > Mycobacteriaceae > Rhodococcus. The sequence continues at coordinate 7,171 of BBEG01000114.1, read as the reverse complement.
GATGAACCCCATGGTCAATGCGGGGCGATCGCGACGACGGCCCTCGTGCCGGGCGCCTCTGCTGACGAGCGATGGGATGCCGTCCTGGCGGGTTTGTCCGAGTTCGCTGGGCGGACGCTGGAACTCGACGACGCCGTCTACCGGTCCGAATCCGAGTCGAATCAGCGCAACCGCGCCATCGCCCAGCTACTCGCGAGCTATGGGCGCGTCGAACTCGACCCCGACGAGGTCGTCGATGTGTACACGAAGCAGTGTTCTCTGAAGGTCGATGCGCGGGACCTCGCGGTCATGGGCGCGACCCTCGCAGACGGGGGCATCAACCCGCTCACCGGTAGACGAGTCGTACCTCCCGGAGTGTGTCGCGACACGCTGGCCGTTCTGTCTGCGACGGGATTGTACGAACGCTCCGGTGAGTGGCTGTTCGAGATCGGCTTGCCCGCCAAATCGGGGGTCGCGGGTGGGATCGTGTCGATCGCGCCCGGCAAGTGCGGAATCGGTGTGTTCTCACCGCTCCTGGACTCCGCGGGAAACAGTGTTCGTGGGCAGCGTGCGACGGCATATCTGTCGAGGGTGCTGGGCCTGAACATATTTGCTTCTGCTGCACATTCTCGACAGAAGGGATTCGTCCGATGAGCACCGGACAAGACACCGCGATCGTCGAACAGCGCAACTCGTGGCTGCCGATGATCGGGCTGTTCCTCGGCCAGATCCTGATGTCGTTCAACGTGGCGGCATTGCCGGTGTCGATCGGTGGCATGGTCGACGATTTCGGTGCGCCTCCGACCGCGGTGAGTACCGCCATCGTCATGTACGGAATCGGCGTGGCCGCGCTCGTGATGCTCGGTGCGAAACTCGGCCACCGTTTCGGGTGGGTCCTCGTGTTCCGCATCGTCGTCGTCGTATTCGCGGCGTCTTCATTGATGATGATCTTCGCGCCGACCATCGAATTCGTCATCGCAGCGCAGACTCTCGCGGGAATGTCGGCGGCCGTCATCGTGCCGGCGCTGGTTGCGTTGATCGCGGAGAACTATCACGGTAGCCAGCAGGCGACCGCCATCGGCTCGCTGGGATCGGCCCGTGCTTTCTCCGGCATGAGTGCATTCCTCATCGGCGGTGCGCTCGGTTCGACCGTCGGGTGGCGTCCGGTGTTCGGGATCGTGCTGGTCGTTGCACTGGCGGTGTTCGTCTTCAGTTTCACTCTTCGTTCGGACCGGGGTAATTCGTCGGTCGAGATCGATGTGGTCGCCGCGATGCTGATCGGCGTCGCGATCGTGGTGCTGACCTTGGGATTCAACAATCTCAACGGTTGGGGTCTGCTCATCGCTCGTGACGGAGCGCCGTTCGATGTCGTCGGCCTGTCGCCGGCACCGATTCTCATCGTCCTCGGTGTGGTACTCGGTCAAGCGTTCCTGGTCTGGACCAGACGCAGGGTGCAGGTCGGCAAGGTTCCGCTGGTCGGTCTCTCGGTGCTCGGCTCGTCCCGCGAGAGGGCAGCGCTCTACGCGATGTTCGTGGTGGTCGCGTTGGAAGCGGCTTGAACTTCACCGTGCCGTTGTACATCCAGATCGTGCAGGGACGCTCGCCGTTCGACACCTCACTGGCGATGATGCCGTTCAATCTGACGGTGTTCGTCACGGCCACGCTGATCATTCGCTTCTACAAACGGTTCAGCCCCAGAACCATCGGGATGTTCTCGTTCGTCCTGACCACGGCGGCCCTGGTCTGGCTCGCCTTCGTCGTGACGAACGACTGGGAAACTCTTCCCACGATCGCGGGTCTGATCGTCTTCGGTGTGGGGCAGGGCGCGTTGGTCACGTTGGTGTTCAACGTGCTCGTGACCTCGGCGCCGAAAGAGTTGGCCGGCGATGTGGGCTCGATTCGAGGTACGACCCAGAACTTGGCCTCTGCTGTCGGTACCGCGGTGGCGGGAGCGATGCTGGTGACGATCCTCGGGCTCAATATCGCCCAGTCGGTCGCCAACGATGTCGAGATTCCGGAGTCCGTCGTCGCGGAGGTCGACCTCGACGATGTCAATTTCGTGAGCAACGACCAGCTTCGCGAGGTGCTCAGCGAGACGAGTGCTTCACCGGCGGTGGTCGATGCGGCCGTGCAGATCAACACCGATGCACGTCTGCGGGCCCTGAAGACCGGGCTGTTGATTCTTGCGGGGATCAGTGCCGTTGCGATCCTTCCGGCTTCGCGGCTCCCGGCGTACAAGCCGGACGAGATTCCCGACCCGAGCCCCGAATAGACAGCCCGTGCGGCCGGGACCACCGGCATCCTTGTGATCGAAACTATGTCGCAGGGTTATAAAACTGTGACGTGAGGTAAGGTCGCTTACGCCGCGTCGGGGACTTCGTGCGGTCTCGATCGGTCGGTACGGCACGTCCCATCCGAATCTGGGGCAACAGCCCGACGTGCCATACGGAGATATGGATGTCGCACGAACTGCACCATTTCACGATGGGTCTGTGGGTCTTCTTCCTGGCGTACGCGACCTCGGTCGTCGGATCGTATGTGGGCCTGTCCTGCGTGCGACAGTCCTTCAAGGACGACGGCAAGAACGCCAGAATACGGTGGCTCGCAATGGCCTCACTCGCAATCGGTGGAGTGGGAATCTGGTTGATGCATTTCATCGGGATGATGGGATTCGCGGTACCGGGCTCCACGATTCGGTACGCCCTCGCGCCGACGCTGTTCTCCGTCGTGCTCGCGGTGGGCGCCACGCTGTTCGGGCTCTGGATCGTGGATTCACGTGCCGGATGGAAGACGCGGGTGCCTCGCGGTGTCCCGCTCGCCGTCGGTGGACTGGTGATGGGCCTGGCCGTCAGTTTCATGCACTACAGCGGTATGGCGGCGATCCGGATCAGAGGCACGATCGAGCACGATCAGGCTTTCGTGGTGGCCTCCGTCGTCATCGGCATCGTCGCGTCCACAGCCGCACTGTGGCTGGCCGGTGTGGCGGAACGTCTTGCTGCCCGGGCCGCTGCGGCCCTGATCATGGGGTGCGCTGTGGTCGCGCTGCACTACACGGGGATGGCCGGGGTGAAGGCCACGGTCGATGTGAGCGCGCCGGAGCCCTATGGGCTGACGGTGCTGTCACTTCTGTTCCCGGCCTTCGTTCTCGGCATTGCTGTGCTCGCATTGCCCATCGCAGCACTGCTGCTCGCCCCGAACCGTGAGGATCGACGCCGCGACGCCGCGGTCGCGCAGTGGATGAGTGAGGGCGAACCTTCCGAGGCGCAAGCGGGATCGGTCACGCCCGATCCTGCACCTCGGGTCGCCGAGTACGGGGTCGACGAGCGCGGGGCAAAGGCGCTGGTCAAAATCTTCCCGACTGCGCCACAGAAGGACGGCGGTCGACCTCGACCGTGAGGCGCACCTGACGCCGCAGTCGGCTTGTGGATCCGTGAATGCGTCAGTACCTTCCACTTCATGACGAATGTGCGGATAAAGGACGCCGCTGCACTGCTCGGTGTCAGCGATGACACCGTGCGGCGCTGGGTCGATCAAGGCCTGCTCTCGGCGACCAAGGACGACGTCGGACGCAAGGTGATCGAAGGCAGCGAACTCGCTGCCTTCGCTCGCTCCCAGTCCGCCGCGCCGCCCGATCTCCTCGGCGTCGGCAGCTCTGCCCGTAACCGTCTGGTCGGCCTCGTCACCCGGGTCGTGTCCGACACGGTGATGTCGCAGGTGGAGATGCAGTGCGGTCCTCACCGGATCGTCTCGCTCATGAGCACCGAGGCCGTCGAGGAACTCGGTCTCGAACCGGGCAGCATCTCGGTCGCCGTCGTCAAGTCCACCAATGTCATCGTCGAAACCCCCGGAGGGCAGGCATGAGGACCCGTATCGTCGTAGCAGCATCCGCGGTGGTCGCTGCCGCTCTCGCCCTGACTGCCTGTGGGGGCAGCAGCTCCACAGATGAGGGCTCCGAGACGGTGACGGTTTTCGCGGCAGCCTCACTGCAGTCGACATTCACCGAGATCGGCGACCTGTTCGAAGATGCGAATCCCGGTGTGACCGTGGAATTCTCCTTCGCCGGATCTTCGTCACTCGTCACGCAACTCGAAGAGGGTGCGCCCGCCGACGTCTTCGCGTCGGCCGATACGAAGACCATGGGCAACGTGGTCGACGTCGGGCTCGTGGCGGGCGAGCCCGTCGACTTCGCGACCAACGTCCTCACCATCGTCACCGAGCCGGGCAATCCCGAGAACATCACCTCGTTCGCCGATCTCACCCGAGAGGGCGTATCCGTCGTCGTGTGTGCACCGCAGGTGCCGTGCGGAGCCGCGACCGAACACGTCGAGGAAGCATCCGGCGTCACCCTCACCCCGGTCTCGGAAGAATCGTCCGTCACCGATGTTCTCGGTAAGGTCACCTCGGGGCAGGCCGATGCGGGCCTCGTCTACGTCACCGACGCCACGGATGCGGGTGAGTCGGTGACCGAGGTTCCGTTCCCCGAATCGGCCGGAGCGGTCAACACCTATCCGATTGCCGATCTCGCGAACGCCGACAACGCCGAATTGGCGGCAGAATTCGTCGACTTCGTCACCGGAGAACAGGGTCGTGCACTCCTCGCGGAGGCAGGATTCGGCGCACCGTGAGCGCAGCGCGCACGTCGACGGGGATCCCCCTGTGGATGTACGTGCCTGCCGCGGTGGGGTTCGCCTTCATCGCGGTCCCGTTGGTGGCGATGCTGCTCACGGTCGACTGGGCGAACTATCCCGCGCTGATCACGTCCGAGGCTTCGCTCGACGCACTCGAACTCAGTCTGGTGACCGCGTCACTCAGCACACTGCTGTGCACAACTCTGGGGATACCGATGGCTGTGGTGCTGGCGCGCAGTACCTTTCGGGGCCTACGGGTGGTGCGCGCGCTGGTGCTTCTTCCGCTCGTGCTGCCCCCGGTGGTCGGAGGTATCGCCCTGCTCTACACCTACGGCCGCCGCGGCCTGATCGGTGAGCACCTCGAAGTGCTCGGTATCAGCATCGCCTTCTCCACCACCGCGGTCGTGGTGGCGCAGACCTTCGTCGCATTGCCGTTCCTCGTGATGAGCCTCGAAGGCGCCCTGCGCACAGCGGGACACCGATACGAGAACGTCGCAGCGACGCTCGGCGCCCGACCCACCACGGTCTTCCGCCGCGTCACCCTGCCCCTGGTGCTGCCGGGACTCGCGTCCGGTGCGGTCCTCGCATTCGCCCGCGCACTCGGCGAATTCGGCGCGACACTCACTTTTGCGGGGAGTCTGCAGGGCACCACACGCACGCTCCCTCTCGAGATCTATCTGCGACGTGAGACCGATCCCGATGCGGCGGTGGCCCTGTCGCTGCTCCTCATCGTCGTCGCCCTGGTGATCGTCGTCGCCGTCCACTCGCGACGGCCGAAGGGAACAGCTCAGTGAGCCGGCTGCGTGTTCGCGCGAGTGTCGACGTGCGCGACTTCACCGTGGATCTCGAAGTGGACGCGGGTAGTACCGTCGCGGTTCTCGGACCGAACGGAGCCGGAAAGTCCACGCTGCTCGATGTGATCTCCGGACTGCTCCGGCCCGACCGGGGTCGCGTCGAACTGGGCGACCGGGTCCTCACCGACACCGTGTCGGGCGTCGCGGTGCCGCCCCACAAACGCTCCGTTGCGTTACTTGCACAGCAGGCACTGTTGTTTCCGCACCTCACCGCCGTCGACAATGTGGCATTCGCGCCCCGTAGCGCAGGGACACGGCGTCGCGCTGCACGTGAGGTCGCGATGAGCTGGTTGAAGGCAGTCGACGCTGTGGAATTCGCCGATCGCACACCGCATCAGCTGTCGGGCGGTCAGGCTCAGCGCATCGCGGTCGCGCGGGCATTGGCGGCGGCTCCTGAACTGCTCCTCCTCGACGAGCCGATGGCTGCGCTCGATGTCGCCACGGCACCGGCGGTGCGGTCGCTGCTACGCAGGGTGCTGCGCGAGGACGGTCGTACCGCGCTGATCGTCACGCACGATCCCCTCGATGTCCTGGCCCTCGCCGATCGCGTGATCGTCGTCGACGGCGGACGCATCGTCGAGGACGGCACCGTGCCGCGGTCCTGACGCGGCCGCGCAGTGCGTTCGGCGCGCGGATCGCCGGAACGAACCTGCTCGGTGGGACCGTCGAAGCAGACGGTCTCGCCACGGAAGTCGGTGTCGTGCACGGACTCGCCGACGACGACTGCACCCCGGTGCCGTGGCGGCCGCGGTGTTTCCGCCCTCTGCGGTCGCCGTCTACACCGAGCCTCCGCACGGAAGCCCGAGGAACGCGCTACGCGTCACGGTCGGTGAGCTCGAGGCGCGCGGCGCGACGGTGCTGGTGCGTGCATCGGGTGGGTTGTCGGCCGAGATCACGACGGCCGCGGCCGCTGATCTGACACTCGAACCGGGGACGAGGGTGTGGTTTTGTGGTCAAGGCCACCGAGGTCCGGATCCACAGGGCGGCATGATCAGCGCCGACTGTCGATCCGGTAGCGCCTGACCGCAAGAACCCCGATCACACCGAGGACGTAGACCACAGAGCCCGCGACAGCGAGTGCGGGCGAGCGGCCGTCCGGTGCCACGACGTATGCCGCCGCTGCGAGCGCGGCGAGGAACGCGATGTTGAAGACGGTGTCCTGCAACGCGAAGACCTGTCCGCGCCGTGCGTCGTCGATGTCTATCTGCATCGCGGCGTCGCCGGTCAGCTTGATCGTCTGACCCGCGACTCCGAGCAGGAACGCGGCGATGAGCAGCGGGCCTTGGGTCACGGTGGTGACGAACAGGAGTTGCACCACCGCCGCGACGATCAACCCGAGGGTGACGGTGCGCGGACGGCCGAGTCGCGGGATGAGGAACGGTGCGACGATCGCGGCGATGAGCATACCGGCGGCGGTGGCGGCCACCGCGACGCCGAATCCTGCGAATCCGCCGGGTAGCGACGTTTCGTGTTCGGTGTTGCCGAGCACGAGCACCATGATCAGCGTGTCGATGCCGAAGACGATGCGGTGCGCACCGATTCCGATCATGGCGGCGGCGACACCGGGGGCCTCCCAGACGGCCGTGGCTCCGGTGCGTAGACCGGCGACGACGGTCAGTACCACCGCCCCGTGGCCGCGCGTCGTCCGGCCCCAGCGCCTGGTGTGCGAATCCTCCTGCTGCCACTGCACCGATCACCGATCCGGTCGCG
>BBEG01000113.1 GCA_001312645.1 Rhodococcus sp. JCM 9791 | reverse complement strand
CCCCGACACGGCACTCATCGCCGAACCGTCGTGGCGGCGGGCTTGGCGCCGAGCTGCGAGTGCACCTCGGGCCACGGGTAGCGTCGACCCGCTGGACCACCCCGAACTTCGGCGTTCACTCGCCGTGCACCTGCGCCGTACCCGCGGAATCGCGGTGAATCCAGATGATCTCGTGATACTTCCCGGCGTTGCCGCGGCTACGCGTGTCCTTGCGGTGCTGCCGGACTCGGCGGACGCGACGTCGCCTTCGAAGAACCCGGATACCATCGGGCCCGTCGCGCGCTGATCACCGAAGGTGCTCGTATCCGACCGGTTCCCGTCGACGACGACGGACTGCCTCCGCAACTCCTCGCCGACACCGATGCCGCCGTCTACTGCACACCCGCACACCAGTATCCGCTGGGATCGCGCATGCCCGTCGCGCGTCGCGCCGAGCTGGTGGACCGAGCGACAGCTACCGGAATGCTCGTGATCGAAGACGACTACGACGGCGAATTCCGGTACGACGTGTCGGCTCTGCCTGCTCTGCGCAGCGTCGACGGCGGACGCGACTGTGTCGCCTATCTCGGGACCGCGTCGAAGATCCTGTCGCCGACGTTACGGCTCTCCTGGCTGATACCGCCGGAGCCACTGCGCGCCAACATTTCCGAGGCGGTATCCGTGTGCGGTGAGGGGGCGAACGCGATGTCGGCACTCGCACTGTCCGCATTTATCGACGACGGATCCTGACCCGGCATCTCGCGCGAACGGCGCGCACGTACCGGGCTCGCCGCGCCGCATTCGTGGACGCGCTCCGACGACGGACCGGCGACTTGGAGGGGGTGCGTGTGGTGGGCATCGATGCAGGACTGCACGTGGTGTTGCGCCTGCCCGATGGCCTCGACGACGTGGCGGTCGCGGTAACTGCCGAGCAACTCGGGGTCCGTACGACTCCGGTGTCGGCGCAGTTCGCGGGTGACCAGGGTCCACGCGGGTTGGTGTGCGGCTATGCGTGCCTGCCCGAATCCACAGCGGGGGAGGTGGCGACGGTGATCGCGACGGCGGTGCGGCAGGTGCTCGCTGTAGATGTGACGAGGGCGTCGGTAACGGCATGGTCGCTGCACCCGATTTCACCCTACGAGGCCACGCCGACCGTGTGCGTGTCGCCAGGTAGTTGAGGAGCACACTTGAAGCCCTACCTGAGGGTTCTCGCGGGGATGTTCGCGGGCATCACGCTGTGGCTGGCGATCGTGGAATTGATCCATGCAACGTCGGGTCTGCCCTCGTTCAGCTGATGTTCACGGTCGGTCTCGTCTACCTCGCTGTCGGCACACTGATACGGCAGCATCGCTCGCGGGTCAAGGCCGAGCGCGACTCGCTCGCTGCCCGAGCGGAGGCAGGGCACCGCGCGTTCTTGGCCGGACATCCGGCAGCGTTCGCGCCCCCACCTCCACTGCCGCCACCCTCGAGGGTGCGCCGCGGTGTCGTGATCGCCGTGGTTGTGGCAGCGTTCTTCGTGCTCTTCGGGATCATCATCGACATCTCGGACGGGCTCGATGCGCCATCCGAGGACGGTGCGGTCACGACGCCGCAGTCTTCGGCTCATGCCACCGCATCGACTTCGTCGGCAGTTCCGACATCGACGGAGGCGGCAACGACGGCGCGCGTTGTGGCGCCGACGGGCACGGTCGCTGCCGCGGCAGTGACATCGACCGCTGCATCGACAGCGGTCATGCCCGCTGTTCTGTGCATGGATCTCCAAGCGGCGCAAGACGAGATTCAGGCTGTCGGCGTGTTCTATTCGCGGAGCATCGATGCCACTGGCGAAGGACGCGCGCAGGTGCAGGATCGCAATTGGATCGTCGTCGACCAGACGCCGTCGGCCGGTGCGTTGATCGGTGAGGGCGACGCCGTCCTCTCGGTCGTCGAGGAAGGTGAGCCCAGTGCTTGCTGATGTGGGTCGTGCGATCAACTCGACGCCAACCGAGCCGGAAAGCGGCTTTAGGAAATCTGTGTATGTGGTCGGTCTCGTTTACCCTGCCGTCACAGCGCTTGTACCGGATAATGCTGTTTCGTGAGCGTTGTTGCATCTGAAGCAGCCGGGGGACGAAACCCAATCCCCGCGGTGCGCGCGTTGGTCGTGGCGACAATCGTTGCTGCGATCGCGGTGTTGTCGAGTCCGGCGTTGGGCTCTGCCGACACACATGTCCGCTACGTTGCCCTCGGCGACTCACGGGCTGCCGGGCCATATCTCGACGCCGCTGCCCGGCTCGACGGGTGCGCGCGATCGAACCTGGGATACCCGGGTGTGGTGGCGCAGATATTGCACCCGGAATCGTTCACGAACGTCTCGTGCACAGGAGCGCGCACCGAGCACCTCACCTCGGTTCCGCAACAGACGTCGACCGGACCGGTGCCGCCTCAGCTCGACGCGCTCAGACCCGATACCACCCTCGTCACAGTCAGTGTCGGTGGCAACGACATCGCCTGGCCCAAATTGGTTTCCGCGTGCTACACCAGTGCTCCGTTTGTCGATGCGCACTGTCGGACCGATCCGGCCGTGGCATCGCGAATGGACACTGCGCTCGGTGCACTCGGGCCGAAGGTGACTGCAACGCTCGGAGTCATCGGCCAGAGGGCGCCGAACGCACGGGTTCTGCTGGTCGGCCACGGCGGCATCTTCGGCACCCGCGGATGCTGGCCGAACATCCCCACCAGCGACGCCGACGCGGCCTTCGTCAACGGATTCTTCACGAGGATGAATCGTGTACTGGCCGGCTCTGCTGCTGGCGCCGGCGCCGAATTCGTCGATGTCACAGTCGGAGCGGGAGGGCACGACGCATGCGCCTTGCCCGGCAACAGCTTCTTCGAGGGGCAGTATCCGCTGTCGCTGGCGAGGCAGTTGCATCCCACCGAGGCCGGTATGCGACACATGGCCCGGCGAGTGGTGGAGGTGCTGCAGGCGGGCTGACCGACTCCGGAGCGCATTACGCCTCGCCGTACCCGTAGGTGTACTTGCCGGTCGTCCAGTTCATCGTTGCGTGGTAGGTGTAGCCGCGCATCCGTCCGCCGCCGACATCCTCGTTGGCCACGAAACACTCGAAGACGGTGGTGGTTTCACTCAGGTTGTCCGTCGAACCACCATTGACCGGTGAACACGTCACCGACAGCACTGGGCCGTCGAGCATTCCCTCTGCGACGTGTTCGTTCGCCATCTCCTCGATGCTCGATTCGATGCCCGTCACACTGAGCTGCCGTGATGCGCGCTCCGTCTCGTCGCGGCTCTCCTGAGCGGCCTTCTCTGCCGCGACGCGCTCGGCCTCCTGGTTTGCGGCCTCCTCCGCCGCGGCCACCTGCGCGGCGACCTGAGCGTCGTGGTTGACCTTCCACGTCACGGTGCTGCCCACGGCGACGAGGACGACGATGGCCAATGCAACCAAGATCGGCTTCTTGCGGATCTTCCTCTTGGGAGTGCCGCCCGACTCGGGTCGGGCAGGTCGAGCCACGCGGCTCCGTCCCAATAGCGCTGTCCGCCGTCGGGGTGCGGGTACCAGCCGGCGGGTGCCGGAGAATTGTCGGGAGACATCGAAAGAGTCCTTTCGGGAATGGCTGAGGGAGCGCCGGTGCGCCCGACCCCTCATCGGGCGCACCGGCAGGGAGAGGGAATTACTGCAGTGAGACGGTGACTCCGCCGGAGAACATGGAGTCGTGCAGTTCGATCGCGGTGGGAACGGCGTCCGCAGGCATGTCGAACACGACCGGCATCGTGACGGTGTTGCCCGGGTTGATCTCATCCCAGATCGGTACGTCCGAATCCAGGTTCAGCGCCGCCGAGGAATCGGGGCTGAAAGTGCGACCCTGCTCGTCCATCAGTTTCTGGTCGCTGGGGCTCAGTCCCTTCGGCGCGTCGGAGATGTTGCTGACCGTCATCGTGACGATCACGAACTGCCCCTGGGCGTCTTTCGCCAGGAACGGGTTGTCGCCCAGGGTGGTTACGCCGGCCTCGATATCAGTAACGACGAACTCGAACTTGCCGTCGCGCACGGGCATGTTCATCGATGCGGTCGTTTCTTCGACATCAGGGGCTTCCGTTTCAGGGGCCTGTGCGGCGGGGGCATCTGCCGCAGGTGCCGCGACACCCGGAGCAGAATCGCCAGTCGGTTCCTCGTCGTTGCCCGACACGGACACGATGACGAACAGTGCGACGAATGCGCCTACGATCCACGGCCACTTCTTGCGCTTCTTCGGCTCCTGCGGCGCGGGCTGCAGATTCGGCGCGAATCCACCGGACTGCTGCCACCCTGCCGGCTGCGTCGGATGCTGAGGGTTGGGCTGCTGAATGCGCGGATCGGGCTGGTTGGGCATGGTCATGACAGGCCTCGTTTTCTCGAGAAGGGGAGGGCGGATGGATCAGTTGCCGAGAGTGAGATGCACTCCTGAATCGGCTTCGGTCTCGTCGTAGGAGACGGACCTCGATGGGAAATCTCCACGTCGTAGGACGCCGCGCCGCGCGGCACCTCGGGGACGGTGAAGAAGAAGGTGCAGAAATTGCCTTCGCTCACGCTGTGTGTGAGCGAACCAGTCGCGAGCAGGGTTCCGGCGTCGTCGGATACCCGGACCGCGGCGGTAGGAGAGATGTCGTCGTAGCCGTGGGCGCCTTCGCAGTCGAATCCCGACGTGCTGCTGGAGGTGGCGCCGTCGATGAGGGTGACGGTGCCGTCGATCTCGAACAGCGGCGCTCGATCTGCCAGGAGGGACCCCATAGCGATGAGTGCCCCGGCCATCGTCGCGGCACACGCGCCCACCGAGAAACCCGGCCAGAAGCGGCTGCCGGCGCGTCGCCTGCGGTGCGACGGTCATCGGCGTAGTAGTCGGGAACGGTGGTCGCAGGAGCGAACTGAATGGTCACGGCGATCTCCTGATCAAGTAATCGGAACACCAGAATCGTGCGTTCCGGCAGGCGGCCTGAACCATTTTCAGGCCGATAACCCCCCTTATCGGATGCTTGTGTCGCTCCTTCTCGTGGAAGCTTCTAAATTGTGTGCATGGCAGACGTTTTGGACTTCCCCGGACGCTTCAGCGAATCGGTGTGGGAACAGATGGCGCTCGAGACATTGGGCGAGCTCGGGTGGCGGTACATTCCCGGCGCGATATCGCTCCAGGCTCGGGTGAGCGCACCTCGTGGGACGATCTTCTCGTACCCTCGCGTTTGCGTGCCGCCATCGTCGAACTGAATCCGGACGTGCCCACCAGCGCCGTCGACGACGCCGTTGCGCTCGTGGCGACGGCCGGCTCGACCGACGCCATCGCGGAGAACCGGGCTATCCACGAGTGCCTCACCGAGGGCTTGCGCAAGATCTCCTACACCGACGACACCGGAGTGGAAGTCACACCGACAATCCGGCTCGTGTCCGTCGATCCCGACGACAACGACTGGTTCGTGGCCAGCCAGGTCACCGTGATCCGCAGCGACTACGAGCGCCGCTTCGATCTCGTGCTGTACCTGAACGGTATGCCGATCGCTGTCGTCGAACTGAAGAACGCGGGCAGCGAGTACGCCAGCCTCAACGACGCCCACGCTCAGCTGCAGACCTACCTGCGTGAATTCCCGCTCGCCTTCCGCTACGCCGTGATGGCCCTCGTCTCCGATGGGATCACCGCGTCGTACGGCACTCCCTTCACGCCTTTCGAGCACTTCTCCCCGTGGAACGTCGACGACGACGGAGCCCCCGTCGAGCCCAGCGGCGATCATCATCCGCTCGACACCGCGCTCTTCGGAATCTTCAATCAGGAGCGGTTTCTTCAGCTCCTCCGCAACTACACCGCATTCGACGAGAGTGAGAGCGGTCTACTCAAGCGAATTGCAAAGCCGCACCAATATTTCGCAGTCTCCAAAGCTGTAGGTTCCACGGTGGTCGCCGTCGGTTCCGGTGGTAAGGCCGGCGTCGTCTGGCACACCCAGGGTTCCGGAAAGTCCATGGAGATGGAGCTCTACGCCAACCAGGTGATCCGTCATCCGAAGCTCGCCAACCCGACGATCGTGGTGATCACCGATCGTAACGAACTCGACGGCCAGCTCTACGAAACCTTCGCCCGCTCGCAACTGCTTCCCGAACAGCCCAAGCAGATTCGCCGACGCGAAGAGCTGCGCCAGGAACTCTCCGGACGCACCACCGGTGGCATTTACTTCACGACCCTGCAGAAGTTCGGGAAGAGCAGGGAGGAACGTGAGGCCGGACTCAGTCACCCCGAGCTGTCGGACCGCCGCAACATCATCGTGGTCGTGGACGAAGCTCATCGCAGTCACTACGACGACCTCGACGGATACGCTCGGCACCTGCGCGATGCACTCCCGAACGCAACCCTCATTGCGTTCACCGGAACGCCGATCTCGTTCGAGGACCGCAATACTCGTGCGGTATTCGGCGACTACATCGACGTCTACGACCTTACGCGCGCGGTCGACGACGGCGCCACCGTCCCAGTACATTTCGAGATTCGACTCGTGAAGGTGTCGTTCGCCGGGGAGATCACCGAGGAGCAGATCGACGCGTCGGCCGACGAGCTCACTGCGGGCCTCGACGATACCGAGCGATCACGCATCGAGAAGTCCGTCGCCGTCATCAACGCCGTCTACGGCACGCCGGCTCGACTCCAGATGCTCGCGGAAGACCTCGTCGCACATTGGGAGCGTCGTCGCTCGCAGATGGCGAAGTTCGTGGGTTCGGAAGAGAATCCGACGGCCCCCGGCAAGGCGATGATCGTCGGTGCGACCCGTGAGATCTGCGCCAACCTCTACAACGAGATCGTCAAGCTCCGGCCCGGCTGGCACTCCGACGAACTCTCCGCCGGTCGCATCAAGGTCGTGTACTCCGGCGACGCGACCGACAAGCCGCCCATCAGCGACCACGTGCGTCGCGATTCCGAGAACGCAGCAATCAAGAAGCGTCTCAAAGACATCGACGACGAGCTCGAACTCGTGATCGTCAAAGACATGATGCTCACCGGATTCGACGCGCCACCGCTGCACACGCTGTATCTCGACCGGCCCCTCAAGGGCGCGCTGTTGATGCAGACCCTCGCTCGTGTGAACCGCACATTCCGCGGCAAGCAGGATGGTTTGCTGGTTGCGTATGCGCCTGTCGCGGACAACCTGGCGGACGCACTGGCCGAGTACACGGCTTCGGACCGCACGACCAAGCCGCTCGGCAGACCTGTCGAAGAGGCGGTCGACGCGGTGAAGAACTGCATGACGATCCTCGACAACATGCTGCACGGGTTCGATTGGCGGGCGCACCGAAACGCGCCCGGCCCGCGGGCCTGGCTCGACGCGGTTCTCGCGACCGTCAACTTCGTGCGAGACAAGCAGAACCCGCAGAACAAGGTCGCCGAAGGCGAGAAGACCCTCTCTGCCCGCTTCCGTGAGCACGCGTCGCAGCTGTCGCGGGTGTGGGCGATCTGCAGTACCCACGAGGAGGTCCAGCCACTCGCTCGCGATGCGCGCTTCTTCGAGGAAGTGCGGGTGTACGTGGCAAAATTCGATGCCGCCGAGCGGCAGGCGAACGGTGTCGCGGTGCCCGAGGACGTCAAGCGGGCTCTGCGCGCGCTGATGGCTGCGTCCGTGGAATCCGGCGAGGTGCTGGACATCTACGACGCAGCCGGCATGCCCAAGCCGTCTCTCGCCGACCTCAACGCGGACTTCCTCGAACGCACTCTGCAGGCGAAGAACCCGGCCTTGGCGATCGAAGCACTGCGCAAGCTGGTGTCGGAGGAATCCCGCAAGGTGTCGCGCCACAACCTGGTGCGACAGCGAGCGTTTTCTCAGAAGCTGCAGGAACTGATGATCAAATACACCAACAGTCAGCTGACGTCGGCCGAAGTGATCGCGGCACTCGTCGAGGTCGCGAAAGAGGTTCAGGCCGAAGCACAGCGCGGGCAGCGCTTCGACCCGCCTCTCGGTGATCACGAGTTGTCGTTCTACGACGCGGTGTCCCAGAACGAGTCGGCGTTGGAAGGGATGGGCGAGGATGTTCTCGCGCAGATCGCCCGCGAACTCGTCGGAGTCATGCGGCGCGACATCAAGACGGACTGGAAGGTGCGCGAGGACGTCAAGGCCAAATTGCGGTCGCAGGTGAAGCGCTTGCTGACTCGCTACAAGTACCCGCCGGACAGGCAGACGGGAGCGATCAAACTGGTGCTCGAGCAGATGGAGGCGATTGCACCCACCATGGCGGCGTGAACCGCCACTCGCCGATGGGCACATCCATGTATCGAATGCGCGGCGAAACGCATCCTTGAGCCGTGACTCAGGGATAGCGTTGTACCACCACCATTCTGCGAGGAGTGCTGATGCCCGCTGATTTTGCCGACCGCACCGATTTCGACAATGCCAATCGCGGTCTTGTAGCCGTGCTCGAACCCGCGCAGATCCACGCCGGTGATGGCCGGGTGGTCTACGACGCCGACGGCTTCGCTGCGGCGACCACCGGCGACTGCCCAGACACCGTGAACCCGAGCCTCTGGCGCCAGGCGCAGCTGACCGCGATACACGGGTTGTTCGAGGTCACCGCGGGCATCTACCAGATCCGCGGCTACGACCTGTCGAACATGACGCTCGTCGAAGGCGATACGGGAGTGGTGGTGATCGACCCCTTGGTATCCGCAGAGTGCGCCGCGGCGGGTCTCGCGCTGTATCGCGAACACCGCGGCGATCGCCCGGTCGCCGCGGTCATCTACACGCACTCCCACATCGACCACTTCGGCGGCGTACTCGGTGTCGTCGACGCCGACACCACCGTGCCGATTGTTGCTCCCGAACATTTCCTCGAACACGCGGTCTCCGAGAACGTCTACGCCGGTGGTGCGATGCTGCGGCGCGGGATGTACCACACCGGGATCGTGCTCCCGGTCGGCGCAACCGGCACCCTGGGAGCGGGCCTCGGGCCCAGCACGTCCAGCGGAACCGTCGGACTCCTTGCGCCGACGCTGGACATCACCCACACCGGACAGGAGGAGACGTTCGACGGTGTGCACATGGTGTTCCAGGTGACGCCGGGAACCGAAGCGCCATCGGAGATGAACTTCTACTTCCCCGATCACCGCGCGCTCTGCCTGGCGGAGAACGCGACGCACAATCTGCACAATCTGCTCACGTTGCGGGGCGCGGAGGTGCGTGACGCGCGGAACTGGTCGCGGTACCTCGCCGAGGCGATCGAAATGTTCGCCTACGAGTCCGACGTCGCCTTCGCCTCGCATCACTGGCCGACCTGGGGCACCGACGAGCTGATCGGGTATCTCACCGAACAGCGCGACCTGTACGCCTATCTCCACGATCAGACGCTGCGCCGCCTCAACCAGGGGTTGGTGGGCAGTGAGATCGCCGAGGACTTTCCGATGCCGCCTGCTCTGGATGCCGCGTGGCACACCCACGGGTACTACGGTTCGGTCAGCCACAATGTGAAGGCGATTTACCAGCGCTATCTCGGTTGGTACGACGGCAACCCGGCGCACCTGTGGCAGCACCCTCCGGAAGCGGCCGGCGCCCGCTACGTCCGCGCTGTCGGCGGGATCGATTCCGCTGTCGCGAAGGCCAGAGAGTTTGCGGCCGAGGGCGATTTGCGCTTCGCAGCCGAACTCGCGAGCCATGCGGTGTTCGCCGAGCCTGATCACGCCGGGGCGAAAGAAGTGCTCGCTGACGTCCTGACTCGACTCGGGTACGGCTCCGAGTGCGCGACGTGGCGGAACAACTTTCTCGTCGGTGCGAGCGAGGTCGATGGCCCGCCACATCCGGCGGAGGTCAGCGCGGCGGGCATGGCTACCGCACTCACCATCACGCAGGTCTTCGACAGCATCGCGATCCGTATCGATGGCCCGCGAGCATGGGATGTGACTGCGACGATCCGTTGGCACTTCACCGATGTGGACGAGACCTATCGTATGGAGCTGTCCAACGGGGTGCTGGTTCACTATCCGACGAGGCGGTCGGATCCGGCGGATCTCGTGGTGACACTGACGAAGCCGCAGTTGCTCGGCCTGCTCGCGGGGTCCGGAGCCGACGGCATCACGATGGACGGCGACGCGGCGGCCATCAGCAGAATCGTCGAGCTGACCGACGTCGCTGACCCTGCTTTCCCGATCGTCTCCCCGTAATCGGGATCGAGCTGTTCGCTATGACCGCCGAGGCTCGTGGACTACGAGTACACCGTCGTCGCCGCGGTCCTGCACGGCAGCGACGGAGCTGCCGCCGGAGGACGATGGCCTGCTGATCGAAGTGTGGGGGACCGGGATTGCCACTACCTCGACGGCCTGTGATCGGCCGCTTCCCATTCACGGTCCCATTGAGCCATCCTTCGGCGCAGTCCGATCCGGTGCAGGACGTACAACGCTGTGATGGCGGATCCGGCAGAAATGAACCACACCGTGACGGCGAGCGCGACGCCGTCGAGCCCGGCATGAATCCCGGACTGTGGCGCGGTCGTGGGCAGCGCGTCGGCGTCGACCCACACGGTGATTTCCTGACCGGCCGTCGCGCCGGAAGGAGTCTGGAGTCGGCCGATGTGTTCGACACCGTCGACGAACCAGCGTGCGGACGCGTAGTCACTCTCACGTGGGATTCGCGGATCGTCATCGGGAGCGGCGGGACGGGAATCCTCGAGGAGCACCGCGCCCACCTGCTTCCGGGTATCGCGCTCGCCCTGGGCCCGTTCGCTCGAGTTGGCGTAGTACACGGTCCCGATCGCGCCGGCGATCGGCACCATCAGCAATACGAATGCCACGATCACTGCAACGGCGACGGTTTCGAGTCGATGGAATCCGCCCATCAGAGGGTTGCGGCTCCAGGGAGCGCTGCGCCACAATCGGCGCATGGGGCCTCCCTGCGCACGCATGGTCATGTCGCCCAGCCCTTCGACCCAATGAGGATCCCGGGTAGCTGCGTGGCACTGTTCGTCCAGGACATTCACAAATTATCGTCCTGTCTCCCACACTCCGGTGTGGAATCGGCCCAGGTTGGTGGATGTTTCCGCACGACGCGGAATACCCGGCGCCCTCGGCGCGAAAGGTTACGGGCGGACGAGCACCTCGAGTGCGGTGCGGGAGTGATCAGGCTTCGGGGATTGCTCTGCCGAAGGTTTCAAGGGTGATCGCCTCGGGTTCGGGGCCACCGCGCACTCCGGTGTCGAGAGCGTCGATCGAGGCCAGTTCGGCGTCGGTGAGCTCGAAGTCGGTGACAGCGAAGTTCTCGGCGATGCGGCTCGGGGTGACCGACTTGGGGATCGCGGACCGGCCCTGCTGCAGGTGCCAGCGCAGCATTACCTGGGCGGCGGTCTTGTTGTGCGCATCGCCGATCGCGCGGATGGTCGGGTCGTCGAGGGTGCTGCTGTTCTTACCGTCGCGGTAGAAGGTGATGCCACCGATCGGCGACCAGGCCTGAGTGAGGATTCCGTGTGCCTTGTCCGCGGCGAGCACGGTGGGCTGCTGGAAGTACGGGTGTACCTCGATCTGGTTGACTGCCGGTGTCACGGTGGAGGTTTCGCGGAGTTGGTCGAGGTGCTCGGCCATGAAGTTGCTGACGCCGATCGCGCGGACCTTGCCGTCGGCGAGCAACGTCTCGAGTGCTCGGTAGGCCTCGCGTGTCAGGTCGAACCGGGAGGGCAGTGCCTGGTGCAGGATCAGTAGGTCGAGTTGATCGACGCCGAGTTTGCCTACGGCCTTGTCGAAGGCGTGCAGAGTGGCGTCGTAGCCGTAGTCGCTGATCCAGACTTTGGTTTCGATGAAGATGTCGGCGCGGTCGAGGCCGGATCGGCGGATGGCCTCGCCGACTTCCCGTTCGTTGCCGTAGGCGGCCGCGGTGTCGATGTGCCGGTAGCCGGTCTGAAGTGCAGTTTCGACTGCTGCGATGGTCTCGTCCGGCGGTGTCTGGAAGACGCCGAAGCCGAGTGCGGGCATAGTGATGCCGTTGTTGAGTGTGAAGTCAGGAACTGTGTTCGTGGGCATGGTGACCACGATAGAAGTGTCTCGCGAGGTGTGGGAGGGCCTGCGGGTACCCCGTTTGTGGGCGGTGGTTGTGCTGGGAGTAATGCCAGTACCTCCCGAGCGCAGGTTTCCGCACGTACCGTCGACGCCATGGACCTGAAGGCGGAGACGGCGGAGTTTCTCGCCTCGCGACGTGCCCGGATCACGCCGGACAAAGCGGGGCTGCCCGCATACGGAGGGAGCAAGCGGCGTGTGCCCGGGTTGCGGCGCGAAGAGGTGGCGATGCTCGCCGGTGTGAGCGTCGACTACTACACCCGCCTCGAGCGAGGAAACCTCGGTGGTGTGTCCGAATCGGTACTCGAGGCGTTGGTCGAGGCGCTGCAACTCGACGAAGCCGAGCGTAATCACCTGTTCGACCTTGCACGCACGGCGAATGCATCCGGGGCTGCGCGGTCGCGGGCCCGTCGTGCGTCGTCTGCGAGCGTCCGACCGGTTGTGCAGCGCATCCTCGACTCGATGGAGAGCGTGCCCGCTCTGGTACGCAACGGCCGGCTCGATATCCTGGCAACGAATCTCACGGCCAGGGCCCTGCACTCGCCGATGTACGATTCACCCGAGCGGATCGCGAACAAACCGGTGAACACCGCCCGATTTCATTTCCTCGATCTCGATGCCGCGCAGAAGTATTGGGGAGACAGGTGGGAGAAGATCGCTCGCGATGCGGTCGCGATCCTGCGAGCTGAGGCAGGAAAGAATCCCTACGACACTGCGCTCATTGCATTGGTAGGGGAACTATCCACTCGCAGTGAGGATTTCCGCCGGATGTGGGCCTCCCACGACGTGCGTCTGCACCGCAGTGGCACAAAGGTCTTCTATCACCCGGCGGTGGGCCGACTCGAACTCGCGTACGAGGCGCTGGAGCTTCCAGCCGATACCGGATTGCAGATCAACGTGTACACCGCAGTTCCGGGTTCGCCCTCCGACGACGGACTCAAGTTGCTCACCACGTGGGCGGCCACAACACTTGCCGATCCGCAGCCGTCGGCAAGTGATACTCGATCCAGGAAGGATCATTGATGGACAAGCTGACCGAACCCTCCACGTGACATCGGGTATCGCGCTCGTGCAGTCGCGCGACGGCGACATCTCCGAAGTGCGTGTCGTCGAGACGCCTTCCCCCGCCCGGGATTCCGAGCGGGGGAAGTGTGAGGTTCGCGGAGAGGTCAGGAGCCGAGCATGTCCTGAAGATCGTCGAGCACGAGCATCGCGCCGGTCGGGCCGAGGCCGAGGAACCACGTTTCGTCGCTGACGCGTTCCACTCGCCCCTCCTGGACAGCCTCGATCTGGTTCCACAGCGGTCCCGAGACGACTGCTGCTTCGCCGGTGTCCTCGGGGCGGCCGTAGCTGGTGTAGAAAATCTGGTCTCCCGCTGCTTCCGTGATGGTTTCGGGGCTGACCTCGACGGCCAGCTCGTCGATGTCCTGGATCTCAGGGCGGGGGAGTCCGACATCCTGCAGGATCACGCCGATGAACGACAGATTGCCGTACAGGCGGAGCTTGCCCGACATGAACCGGACGAGCGAGATCGTGGGATCACCGTCGATCGACTCGCGTACCTCGTCGGCGCGCGTCTGGTAGTTGTTGAGGACCTCCACCGCCTCGTTCTCGTCACCCAGTGCGTCCGCAACGAGGAGGAAGTTCTCCTTCCAAGGGAAACCGGGGCGGATGCTGAACACGGTCGGCGCGATTTCCGAGAGCTGTGGGTACAGCGTGTCGGCCCGGAGTTTGCTGCCGATGATCAGGTCGGGCCGGAGCGCACTGATCGCTTCGAGATCGAGGTTGTTGACCGTTCCGACGGTGGTCACGCCGTCGAGTTCGTCGGCAAGATAGGACGGCTGCCTGAAGCGCTTTCCGGGTTGGCCAGTCCGACGGGGGTGATACCGAGCGACAGCACGTCGTCGAGTTCGCCGCTGTCGAGCACAACCACACGCTCGGGCTTGCTTTCGATGACCGTGTCGCCGAGGGCGTGGGTGACGGTGCGGGGGAACACGCCGGGTTCGGCGTCGCTGCCGAGCTCGGCGGTTTCGCTGTCGGCGGTGCTGAACTGCGCCCCACCTGTCGCGACATCGGCGTTTCCGGCCCCTGAGCTCGGCGTGTTCGACGTGCCGCAGGCGGCAAGGAACACGGTCGCGAGAGCCGCGACGCCGATGCGTGACAAAATTTTCGACATGTAGGTGAGCCTAAATTATCGGACTCGGTCGATGGTGCGCGCACCCGAGTGCGCACAACAAATTTGCTCGGCGAGGGAACCAAACCGCTCTTCGGTGCATCCAATTATGTGACGGGGACCCTTGTCTCCGCGGACGTGATGAAATCGGAGGCACGATGACCCAGCAGTTCCAGCAGGCAGGTTTCCAGAACGGCCCGGCGGCCAACCACCTGCGGCCGGTGTTGCCCGCCCAGAACACCGGTTGGGCTGTTGCCGCTCTCATTTTCTTCTGGCCGCTCGCCTTCTCGGCGTTCGACAACTCGTCCAAGGTGTTCCCGTTGTACATGATGGGCGACTACGAGGGTGCCCACCGCGCGTCGGCCCAGGCGAAGAAGCTGGGGAAGATCTCTCTGATCATCTGGGCGGTTTTCATGGTTCTGTTCATCGTGCTCTACGTCGTCATCTTCGTTGTGGCGATGGCGAGCGTCGAGGCGGTGACGGACTACCCGTCGTATCGCTGAGCTGTGCGGTTCGGACCGAGATGTGGTGCGACAACACCGCCATGGTGAACAGACCGATCGCGAGCGTGGGGAGTGCACCGAAACCTGAGGTCGCGAAGTCGGCCAGTGCGTTCAACGTGGTGAAGATCAGCGCGGCAGTGCGCAGTGTGCGCAACGCACGCAGCGAGTCGCTGCGGTGAACGGCGACCATGGAGGGGAGAGCCATACAGAGCGTGATCGTCGCGCTCAGGAACAAGATGCCACTGGTGATGCCCATCCTGTCGATGTCGATATCGGTGTCGTCGGTGCTGAGATCCACTCCTCCGGTCACCATCTGCACAACGCCGAACACCACTCCCGCCGCAGCGGCCAGAACGATGAGCCACCCGACGATCGGAACCCATCGAGGACTTCGGAAGAACCTCGGGATGAGACCTGCCGCGAACCGCTGACCTGCCCCGAGATGGTCGGTTCGGTGTTCCGCCGAAGCGAGCACCACACGAAGTCCCTCGATCACATGAATGTCGCTGCCGAGGTCTCGGGCCTGGTCGAGCATGCGTGCGGCGGCCTCGCGCCGGTGGGGTGGGATTCCGCC
>BBEG01000112.1 GCA_001312645.1 Rhodococcus sp. JCM 9791 | reverse complement strand
CCGCGGATGCCGTTCTCGTCGCGGTGGGGGTGCGGCCCCACGTCGAGTGGCTCCGGGGCGCGGACGTGTACGACCCGCGTGGTGTGGCAGTTTCCCCGCAGGGGCGTGCGAATGCCCATATGTGGGCAGCAGGCGACGTCGTGCAGGGTTCGAAGGGCCACTGGGCTGCCGCGCTCGCCCACGCCAGGTCCGTGGCCCGAGACATCGTCGGTAAGTCCGCCGTTCCGGTGGCGCTACCCGACTACTTCTGGTCCGATCAATACACCCACAAACTACAGGTGTTGGGCCACGCTGATCCGGAATCGATGCTGACGTCCGTTCACGGATCGTTGGACGCCATGAGCTTCGTCGGAGCGTACGGTTCGGTAGACAAGATCTCCGGAGCCCTCCTGATAGACCAGCCCAAGCACCTCGGCCGGATGCGTCGACTGGTGGGCCTGGAAGCGTCCGTGGCCAGTTGCCGAGACCAGGTGGGGTAGCTCCCCGCCCTCACCTATTCGGGGAACAGCGTGAAATCGGGCAGGTCGTCGAATTGCGACGTCACGTCGTCGGTCATGCCCGGGGGAAGCCACTGAGGAATACCGGGGCGGATCGGCCGGTCCCAGCGTTTCGCGGAGCGGACTTCCAGAGCCGTTGCATAGAACGCGAGAACTTCCGGCCGTGCCTCGTCGCGCCGGATCGAGATCGCCCACGGGTAGTACGGCTGGACGTCGACGAAATATTGGAAGAAGAAGTGGTCGGCCTCGGCGTACTGCTCCATTCCTTCGAGCACGAGAACAGGAGGTACATCGCCTTGAATCATCTGCTGACCGATTGCCTCCAGCATCGTGATGTCGTGCGGGAGGAGTTCGAGTTCGGCTCCGAACACCGGGGCGAGATGCATGCAGAATCTCTGCCAGCTCGAAAAGTGCCGTCCCACAGCCGTGTAGCCGATGCGGTGACCGCGCAATGTGGGAGTGTCGATCTCACGGAGATGGAAGCACTTGACCGGGTCGAGTCGCAGCAGAGTCGTTCGGATGCTCGGCTCCACACGCGTGACGGAATGCATCGCCACGTCGATCTCACCACGAATCAACGCGGAGATCTGCTCATCGCCGGTCAGGTCGGTGAAGCTGACCTTGTCGTTCGGACGACGCTGACGATGTTCACGCCAGATCTCTTGCATCATCTTGCGGTTGCGAATCTCTGCCAGCCGAATCGGTCGGTCCAATCCGGTCGCCCGCTCGAAAAGGGCTTCCGTCGCCGCGATCACCTGCTCGGCGTAGGACACGATGCTGGTGCCGGCCGGAGTCAGCACCACACCGGAGCTCTGCCTCGAGAACAACGGGGCTCCGAGGACACGTTCGAGGCTTTTGATGTGACCGCTGACCGCCTGTTGTGTCAGTCCGAGTCGGACAGCCGCTCGCGTGAAGCTGGATTCCTGCGCCACCGCGACGAACGTACGCAGAAGTCGGGAGTCGATGTCCCGGCGGTCGCGTCCCGGCTCCACTGTGTTCATCCTCCATCCATATCGAATCGGCGTCGAGAAATCCGAGACGCCCGCAGTCTCCTCGGCTTGTTCCTTGCCCCTGCCTAAGGATTGAAGAAAATGACCATAGACGCAGTTCAAGATACTTCCATCGATCGCGAACAAGAACACCGACGAGTCCTCGCGTCGAGCTTTCTCGGTTCTGCGATCGAATACTACGACTTCCTGCTGTACGGCACAGCCGCCAGCCTGGTCTTCGGGCCCCTGTTCTTCAGCAATCAGGGTCCGGCAGTCGCTCTCGCAGCATCCTTCGCCACATTCGCCGTGGGATATCTTGCTCGTCCCATCGGCGGAATCATCTTCGGGCAACTCGGCGACCGCATCGGACGCAAGGCCACACTCGTGACCACGATGTTGATGATGGGTGCGGCGTCATGCCTGATCGGTCTACTGCCGACCAGCGCCCAGATCGGCGCTGCAGCGCCGATTCTCCTGGTGTTGCTGCGGATCGTCCAGGGTTTTGCGGTCGGCGGCGAATGGGGCGGTGCCGCGCTCATGGCGCTCGAACACTCGCCGGCAAAAAAGCGCGGGTTCTCCGCGTCGTTCGCCAACATGGGTGGGCCTGCGGGCGCTCTCATGGCGACCTTGGTGTTCGCGGCCTTCAGCGCACTGCCGCGCGACGAGTTCCTGAGCTGGGGCTGGCGCATCCCCTTCATTCTGTCCGCCGCGCTGGTGATGGTCGGCCTGTTCATCCGCATGAAGATCACAGAGTCGCCCCTGTTCCTGGAGGCGCAGAAGCGCGCCGACGATCAGAAGGGCTCCAAACCGGAACTCGCGATCGTCACGATCTTCCGAAAGTTCCGGAAGCCGCTGTTGCTCGCCTCGACCGCCGCGGTCGCCGCGCTGGCCTTCCAAACCTTCATGGCCACGTTCGCGATCTCGATGGCGACCGACACCGGCATGAGCGCCACCGCCGTGCTCCTCTGCAAAGCCGCCGCCGCACTTGTCCACATCTTCAGCATCGGATACTTCGCGCACTTGTCCGACCGGCTCGGACGCAAGCGCGTGCTGATCGCCGGAAGCGTCCTCTCGATCATCATGGCCTACCCGCTGCTCATGCTGCTCAGTAGCGGCAGCATCATCCTTGTACTCGTCGGATTCCTGCTGGGCAATTCGCTGCTGCAGGCATCGATGTATGGTCCGCTCGCGGCGTACATCTCCGAAATGTTCAGTACTTCTGCGCGTTACACCGGCGCTGGGCTCTCCTACCAGCTCGGTGCCACCGTCGGCGGGTTCACTCCCTTCATTGCGGCGGCACTGTGGGAGCTGGGCCGCACCCACGTCGCCACGGCCGGTTGGGAACAGTACTCGATGGTGGGCCTCTATCTCATCGCCGCGTGTGTCGTCACCATCATCTCCGTAGCCGCCGGTAAGGAGACGAAAAACCTTGATCTCAATAGTGATTCAACCGTCCGGTCCGACTAGAGCACGCGATACACACTTCCTGAGGTGAACCTTGACTACTATCGACATCCCCACCTACACCACCGACCCGTTCTTCGGACTCGAGGACAGGTGGCTCCGCACCGCCGACGGTGAGCTCACCCATTACCACGAGCTAGGCCACGGGACATCGATTCTGTTCCTGCACGGATCAGGGACAGGTGTCACCGCAGCCTCCAACTGGTGGCTGAACCTGCCGACACTGGCCGAGCACGGTCGTTGCATCGCGATCGACTCGATCGGCTACGGACAGACCGTCGTCGCCGAGAACACCGCCTACGGCATCAAGGAATGGGTGCGGCACGCAGTGCGTGTCCTCGACGCTCTCGGCATCGAGAAGACCTGGATCGTCGGCAACTCGCTCGGGGGCTGGCTGGCATTCCAGTTCGCACTCGACTACCCCGACCGCCTCCTCGGTATCGTCTCGATGGGAACCGGCGGCGCGAAGCTGACCGGAGCCTTGGCCGGACATTCGAACCCGACGCTGAACGAGTCCGGCATCCGCAAGACTCTCGAGCTCTTCGTGGTCGACAAGTCGCTGGTAACTGACGAACTCGTATCACTGCGCTACAAAGCTGCGCTCAACGACACCGCGTCCGACCGGCTCGCCGACGTCGTCGCCGCACGCGACCGCGACCGCCATGCGGTGCCTCTCGACTTCGACCGTCTCGCGCATCTGGAGATACCCGTGCTGCTCATCCACGGCGTTCAGGACGTCGTCACCCCGCTCTCCCGCACGTGGGACCTGCTGAACGCGATTCCGACCTCGGACGCCCACATCTTCGGCCGGTGCGGACACTGGTCTCAGGTGGAGAAGGCCGACGAATTCAACACCGTGGTCGGCGACTACCTGCGCCGCCATACCGGTGCCGGACAGTGAGCCACCGACGATGACCCAGGCTCTGCTGTGCATGTCCCACAGCCCACTGCTCGACCATGCCACCCCTCCCGCGGAGGTGAAATCGGCCGTAGATGACGCCTTCGCGCGAGCACGCGATTTCGTCGAGGCGTTCGATCCGGAACTCGTTGTGAATTTCGGCCCCGACCATTTCAACGGCTTCTTCTACGACCTGATGCCGCCGTTCTGCATCGGCTATCGGGCTCATGGGACCGGCGACTACGACTCGTTCGCCGGCGATCTCGACGTCCCCGAAGACGTCGCGGCCGACCTCGCGCAGTTCGTCCTCGACCACGGCAGCGACGTCGCCATCTCGAGGCACATGGAAGTAGATCATGGTGCCGTGCAGCCGATGGAGATCCTCCACGGCGGAGATGCCGGTGCCCGGCCGATCCTTCCGGTCTTCGTGAATTCGATTGCGCGACCGTTTGTCCCGATGTCGCGGGTGCGCGCATTCGGGCATGCGGTCGGCGACTTCTTCGCGGGCACCGACAAGCGGGTTCTCTTCCTCGGTTCCGGTGGCCTCTCGCACGACCCTCCGGTCCCGCAGTTCGCCACCGCCACCGCGTCGCAACGCGAATTCCTCACGTCGGGAAGGAATCCCCCTCCCGAGGCCCGTGCGGCGCGGCAGGCCCGGACGATCGAGACCGCTCGTCGCTTCGCAGCGGGTGAGGCCGAGATCATGGACCTCAATCCCGAATGGGACCGGGCGTTCCTCGACGTGTGCCGGTCCGGGCGTGTCGAGGACTTCGACCGATACACCGCCGACGAGATGGATGCCGCAGCCGGACACTCCTCTCACGAAGTCCGGACGTGGGTAGCCGCCTATTCCGCGCTGCGAGCGTGTGGGGAGTACGACGTGACCTACGAGTCTACAGACCGATCAAGGAGTACATTGCCGGGTTCGCCGTCACCACGGCACAACTGGCCGGCGAGGCTGATCCATTCACCACCGTCGGCGCGTCTGACGCCGACATCCGCTATCTCGTTTTCGAGATACCATCGATGGTATGACCGGTCCCGCCCGACGGACAGCATTTCCCGGTTTGCAAGCACTGGCAGACCGTCGGCGAGCACTGATCGAGGAGCTCGTGACGGCCCGCCGCGAGAGCGGCCTGACCCAGACCGATATCGGGGCGGCGATGGGGACTTCACAGTCCGCCATCGCGCGCCTCGAACGCGGCGAACTCGATGCCCGGCTGTCCACTCTCGAGCGATACGCCGCCGCCGTCGGGCGGACCGTCGATTGGCAGATCCGCACCCACGAGGAGCCACCATGACCATCTGGCCTCCACCACCGGTCCCCCCGACCCCAGAACCGTTTCCGAACCCCTGGCAGCCCGAGCGTCCCCCGCCACCACAACCGCCTCCACCGCCTCCACTCCCGGCGGCACCGGTGCACATCTCGGTCACCGGACCCGATCCGCTGACCGAGCGTCTGCTCGAGCGGCGCATCGTCAGACTCACCGGCCGGATCGACACCGACGCAGCCAACGACGCGGCGGGTGCGTTGGCCCTCCTCGACGCCGACGGCGACGACCCCGTGCAGCTGTGGTTGTGCGATGTCGACGCCGATCTCGAAGTGACGCTGACATTGCTCGACGTCCTCGATCTCATGGGAGTGGAGATCCACGCCATCTGCCTCGGCGAACTGGTCGGGGCGGGCGTCGCACTCCTGACCGCCGCCGACCGGCGTGACTCCGGCGTGCACACGGTCTTCCACCTGCGAGAACCTCGCACCCGTTACAGCGGCTACGCCGCCGACGCAGCCGCCTACACCGAACGCCAGCAGCGCCACCTGCAGACCCTGCACGAGCGCCTCGCCCACATCTGCGGACGCTCTGTCGACGAGATCGCCGCCGACATGCGCAACCAACGCATCCTGACCGCAGAGCAGGCCCGCGACTACGGCTCATCGACACCGTCACCGAGTCCACACCGGACCCTGATACCGCGCGGCGTGCGTCGAATTGTGGTCACAAGGTGGTCAGTAGCTGGCGCATGGTCTCGATCTCGCGCTCCTGAGCAGCGACAATTGTACGGGCCATCTCCACCGCGTCCGGGAATTGTCCGTCTTCGATCTCGGTCTGTGCCATGTCGACCGCACCTTTGTGGTGCGCGATCATCTGTGTCAGGAACAAGTGTGCGGCCTCGGTGCCCTGCGCCTCGGACAGCGCCTGCATGTCCTCCTCGCTCATCATCTTCCATCGCTTCCGCGCCGTGGTCCATTCCCGGCATGTCGTCGGGCATCCGGGTGGGCTGTCCCCACTGCTCGAGCCACGATTCGAGCTGTTCGATCTCCGGGCCTGAGCTGCTTGATCTGTTCGGCCAGGGCCGTCACGGCCTCAGGGATGCCCTCTTTGCCCAACACCATGTCGCTCATCTCGATCGCCTGCGCGTGGTGCGGAGCATCATCTGGGCGAACAACACGTCGGCTTCGTTGTGAGCTGTGGCCTCCTCTGCAGAGGTGATGGCCGACGAGGTGGGGCTTGACGTCGCACTGCTCGTGCCGGTGTCGGAATCACCGCACGCCGACGCGGCGAAGATCACTGCCACCGCGGTAGCTCCGATGGCGACGATTCTCTTGGTCATGATGGTTCCTCTATCGAACATGCCACCACTTTCGCGCAGCCACCTCTGCGTTCCTGTGGCGCTTCTATGAAGGTTCGGTCAAGAACTCGGGCCGCCATGTCTTCGTCGGCCCAGGCGGCGAAGATGGACATCATGGCTTCCACGTCCACACTTCCGTGCCCAACAGCGACGCTTCTCCTGGGAGTCGCCCACCCGCAGGACTGCGGGCCATGGTTGTCGAAGACGAAGCGGCGTTGGCGAACCTGATCGGGTCGTACCTGGAACGGGACGGATTCGAGGCCACGATCACCGGCGACGGCGCCGAGGCCATCGCACTCGCCCGCCGGATCGACCCGGACGTCCTCGTCCTCGATCTGGGGCTGCCGAGCCTGGACGGGGTCGAGGTGTGCCGACAACTACGAACTTTCTCCGACGCCTACGTCGTGATGCTCACCGCCCGCACCGAGGAGCTCGACACCCTCATCGGGCTGTCCGTCGGCGCGACGACTACATGACCAAGCCGTTCGGTCCCCGCGAGTTGATAGCCCGTATCCAGGCCATGATGCGAAGACCACGCACCACGGACACGGCCAGGAGCCGGCAGATCCGCACATTCGGCGACCTGTCCATCGATGTCGAGGGGCGGGAGGTCACCGTCGACGGTGTGCCGGTGTCGCTGACACGAACCGAGTTCGACGTCCTCGCCGCTTTGTCGCAGGATCCAGGCATCGTCATCACCCGTGCCCAGTTGATCGGCGCGGTCTGGGGCCCGAATTGGGTTGGCGACGAACACCTCGTCGACGTCCACATCGGCCATCTGCGTCGCAAACTCGGCGACGACGCCACCCGCGGTCGCTATGTGCGCACCGTCCGCGGAGTCGGCTACAGGATGGGCACCGGACGATGAATACCGCGCGAGCGGAGCATGAATCGCGCCCGAAGCGAGGCCTGGCCGGTTTCAGTTTCGGCACCCGGCTGCTCGTTGCCTTGTCCGTCGTGGTGGTCGGATGCGCCGTCAGCGCGTGGCTCGTCGCCTCCGCCCTCGCCCCGAGCATCTTCCGTGACCATCTCGCCAGGCCGGTATCGATCACGATTCGAACGAAGCAGCTCACGTCGAAGAAGCCTTCACCTGGGCAATCGTCCTCGCGTGGGGCCTGGCAGTCGCAATCGCGGTGCTGCTGGCTCTGGTCGTGAGTTGGTACCTCACCCGACGCGTCCAACGCTCGATCACCGCGGTGACCACGTCCGCCGCGCAGATCGCCGACGGTCACTACGACACGCGCGTCCACAGCCACGGTCTGGGTCGCGAATTCGACGAACTCGCTGTCAGCGTCAACGAACTCGCTCGCCGGCTCGAAGCGACCGAGAACACGCGCAGCCGGATGCTGGCCGACCTGGGACACGAAATGCGCACTCCCGTAACCACACTCGACTCCTACCTCGAAGCCCTCGACGACGGAGTCCGAACTTTCGACGACGACACCCGGCAAGTCCTGCGCGATGCCACCAACCGGCTCGAGCGGCTGGCTCAAGACATCACGGCGGTCTCCCACGCCGAGGAACACCTCACCCGCATCCGACCGACATCGACCGCCACCGGCGCTCTCGTCACCAGCGCGGTCCACGCCGCCCGCGAGCAGTTCGAGAACAAGGGTGTCACCTTGGATGCCCGCCTCGAGGACTCCGCAGCCGTGACCGTCGACCCCGACCGGCTCGGCCAGGTGCTGGGAAACCTGCTCGACAACGCCCTGCGGCACACTCCCGCGGGCGGCGCCGTCACGGTCACGAGCAGATCGGGCGAACACGGACACGCACAGATCATCATCGCCGACACCGGCGACGGCCTCGCGCACGACGAGCTCGACCATCTCTTCGACCGCTTCTACCGAGTGGACACCGCCCGCGACCGCGGGCACGGCGGCAGCGGCATCGGCCTGACCATCGCCCGCGCACTCGTCACCGCCCATGGTGGTCGGATCTCGGCCTACAGCGACGGGCCCGGCCGAGGAGCTCGCTTCACCGTCGAACTCCCAGCCGACCGGGCCTGATCACTCAGCGTGGGCCGGGACGTTGCTGACGCAACTTGGCGAGCATTTCCTGAGCCTTGCGCTGGTTCTCCGGCTTCGATGCCTCACGTTTGATGACCTGGACGGCCTTGATCGCGACACCGGTCTTGATGAGCTTGCTGAACGTTCCCATGGTGCACCTGCCGTTGGTCCCGACTACTCGTCACTTCCACAGTACGGAGATCCCGGCGAACGTGTTCAGCGCACCGGGGTGAGCCTCGGAACCCGGCGATCCTTCCTATGTACGAGGGCCCTCGACAGCCGAACGCAGCAGCGACCGGCACCTTCCGGGCGCTTCCAGCCAGGGGAAGTGCCCCGTTTCCGGAAGGATCACGACATCGCACTCGAGGCGCGTACCCAATCGCGTCAGTTCGTCCGCTGGTCGTGGGTCCCCTGCACCGCCGATGATCATCGACCCCGACGGCAACACGTCTCGCAGTTCGTCGATGCGGGCGTCGAGGGGGTCGGCTTTCTTGTCCGCGCTCAACTGACTGTTCATCGAGTAGTTGATCGGGCGCCGGATGCGCGCAGCCTCCAGCGCCCACCGCCACGCTCGACGTCGGTCGGCGTGGTCGGTGAACCAGGACAGGGCGAGGAACTCGATCTCCTCGGCCTCGGACCGGACTTTCATGGCGTCGAGGATTTCGAACCTGGATTGCTGGGTGTACGTCCGCCGCGACACTTCTGTCGCCTTGCACGGCTCACGCCAGTTACCGGTGAACGGTCCGGCCAGGTGGACGAGCCGCACGACCCGTTCGGGGTGCGCGAGTGTGAAATAGCTGGCCAGATCCGAACCGTAGGAATGCCCCACGAGCACGACCTGCTCGTGCCCCCACTCGTCGAGCAGGCACTTCAGGTCGTGGACGTGTCGCGCAAGGGTGTGCAGGCCGTCCCAGCCCGACTCGCCCGTTCCGCGCTGGTCGTAGCGGTGGACGACGGTGACGTCGTCGAGCATCTGCGCGACTGCTTGCAGATAATCGGGGATACCGGGACCACCGTGCAACAGGACTACAGGAGGCGCGGATCTACGCAATCCGGTCGTCCAGGTGCGGAGCGTGGCATCGTCGTCCATCCCGACCATGCACATCGCCATGCACACAATCTAGAAGGTTCGCCGACGCTGCGCTGCCGGACCGGACAATACAAGGGCTGTCGGACCGGACAAGAAGAGATCAGCGCGACGCGCGCGCCAACAGTTCGCGGGCTTCCTCGCTGCCGTTGAGGACGCGTGCGGTACGGCGCTTGATCTTCCATTTCCCGTCGATGCGGGCGAGGTCGAAGCGATTGGCGGTCACGCGCCACACTCGGTAGGAGTCGGAATCGAGGTTGCGACGAAGCAGCAGCGAGTGGCACGTCGCGGCGGCGGTGTCGCCGTCGACACGGATGTGGACGGGGTCGAGGAGGTGGCCACAGCCTTCGTTGATGTAGTCCTGGTGGGGGCGGGTACGCACCATCTCGGTGATCGCGTCACGGCCTTCCATGAGGCGGATGTCGATGTCGTATACGGCGTCCTCGGCCCAGAGTTCACCGACGGCATCTGCGTCGCCGCATCGACGGCGGGACCGTATGCCGTCAGCACTTCCTGAATCGCGGCTTTGTCCTCGAGGAGCTGAACGCGCTCGAGCAGCGAGGCCACCAGTTCTGCAGTGTCGGTCATGTCGCTCCGTCCGGGCTGAGGGCACATCGCGGGCAGCGATGCGAAGGCGAACCCCGTTCTACCCGCCGTCGGATCGCGATGTGTCGCACGTCCCGTTCAACGGAAATACAGGAGCGTCGTCACATCGACTCCTGCGACTGTTCGAGCCGACACATCCGGCCAGATGCGTAAGCCACTCTTCTCGAGTCCCAGGAAGGTTTCCCCATGGGCCACACGTTGGACAGAATCATGCAGCACGCGGACGAGATCCGCGCCGAAGGCGCAGTGGGCGACACGCTGATGCGCCTGCCCGACAACTCCGCGAAGCGCCTGCGCGAATCCGGCGTCATCCGCATGTTCCAGCCCAAGGAGTACGGCGGTCAGGAAGCGCACCCGCGTGAGTTCGCCGAAACCGTGATGGCCATCGGCAAGCTCGACGGCGCGACCGGCTGGGTTGCGGGGATCGTCGGCGTTCACCCCTGGGAGCTGACGTTCTTCGACGCCCGCGCCCAAGAAGAAATCTGGGGCGAGGACGGGGACATGTGGATGGCGTCGCCGTACGCGCCCATGGGTGTCGCGGTGCCGGTCGACGGCGGTTACGTCCTCAACGGTCGCTGGGCGTTCTCGTCGGGCACCGACCACTGCGGCTGGATCATGATCGGCGCGGCCGTCGGCGACAAGGACGGCAACCGCACCGACCAGGTCCTGCACGTACTGCTCCCCCGCTCCGACTACGACATCGACCCCGACAGCTGGGATGTCATCGGCCTGCGCGGCACCGGGTCCAAGGATCTGATCGTCACGGACGCATTCATCCCCGACTACCGGACGATCGACGCCGACATCGTGCTCAGCGGCAACGGCTGGCGTCATGCGGGCCGCGACGAGACGCTGTACAAGTTCCCGTTCTCGTACATCTTTCCGCTGGGTATCACGTCGTCGCTGATCGGCATGACCGAGGGGGCGCTGGCCTGCTACATCGCAGCGCAGAAGGAGCGCGTGCAGGTCACGGGTGTCCCGATCAAGGAAGACCCGTACGTTCTCTTCGCAATCAGTGAGGCCGCGGCGGAGATCGAGTCAGCACGCGTCACGCTGCTCGAGACCGTCGACCGGTTCTGGGACAAGACGGACCGCGGCGACGAGATCAGCTTCGAGGAGCGTGCCGTCGGCCGCCGCACCCAGATCTCCTCCGCGTGGCGTGCGGTGCGCGCGATGGACGAGATCTTCGCCCGAGCCGGAGGTGCCGCCGTGCACCGCAAGACACCGATGCAGCGTTTCTGGCGCGACGCGCACGTCGGTCTCACCCACGCCATCCACGTGCCCGGCATGATCTACCATTCCGCAGCTCTCACTCAGCTCGGTGGCGACCCGCAGTGCCTACCGCGCGATGATCTGATCTCCCTTCACTTTCGAGGAAGTTGGCTATGACAGAACTGAGAGGTCTCGGTTACCTCCGTATTCGGACGCAGGACGTGCCGCGGTGGCGCGAGCTCCTCATCGACGGACTGGGCATGGCGGTCGGCTCCGGCCTGAACCCGATGCGCTGTACGCGCGGGTCGACGAGCGGCGCGCTCGCATCGCGGTGCTGCCCGGTGATTCGGACAAGGCGCTGGCCGTCGGCTGGGAGGTGCGCGACGAGTTCGCTCTCGAGCGGGTCCGTGAGGCCGTCGAGAAGTCGGGGCGTGCCGTCGAGGTGTTGTCGCGCAAGGAGGCGACCTATCTCGATGCGGAGGGCGCGATCGCCTTCGAAGACCCCGCCGGGACGCGGCTCGAGGTGTTCTACGGTCCGGTGCTCGATCACAGCCCGGTCGTGACGCCGTTCGCCGGACGCTGGGTGACGGGCGGCCTCGGCCTCGGTCACGTGGTGCTGCCGGCGACGAACTTCGACGAGACGTACGAATTTTATACGCAGGTACTGGGTTTCCTGCCTCGCGGCTCGATCCGGCTCGACGAGGAGGGCCTGAACCGGGTGCGGTTCCTCGGCATCAACGAGCGGCACCACGCCCTCGCTCTGTGCCCGGCGCCGCCGACGGAGGAACCCGGCCTGGTGCACCTGATGACCGAGGTCGACACCCTCGACGCGGTGGGTCAGGCGCTCGATCGCGTCAACGGGATGGATTTTTCGATCTCGTCGACGCTGGGTCGTCATACCAACGACAAGATGATCTCGTTCTACGTCCGTGCACCGGGCGGGTGGGATCTCGAGTTCGGCACCGAGGGAATGCTCGTCGACGAGCGGCACTACACGTCGGAAGAGATCACCGCCGACGCATACTGGGGCCATGATCAGACCGGGTCGGAGCCGCTGAAGGCATTCATCCCGGCAGGCTGATTCCTGGGCGCACACGCGCACTGAACGGCAGATACTCTCTCGACAGGGACGTATCTGCCCGTTCTTTCGGAGATCTGTCGTCACATCTTCCCATTCGGCTTCCACGGCGCTAGATTCGTCGGTACCTCTTCATTGATCAATCGATCAATCCACGAATCAGCCCCGAGGAGATCTTCGTGACGACCGCACTCGAAGGCCCACAGACCGTCATGGGCCGAGTCACCGCCCTGCTCGAACCGTTCCGCGACACCGAGGGCCTGACCCTCTCCGAACTCGCCCGACGCACGGGTTTCCCCCGCTCGTCGGCTCATCGAATGCTGCTCCAACTGGTGAAGGTGGACTTGGTCCGACGCAACGGAACCACCTACTACCTCGGGCCCAAACTGGTCGAACTCGGCGCACTCGCAGTTGCGCACGATCGAGTCCATCGGGCAACGCTCCCGGCGATGTACGACCTGCGCCGCGACACCGGACTCGTCGTCCACCTCGCCGTCCTCGAAAGCGACAGCCTGCTCTACCTCGAAAAGATCGGCGGACGCTGGTCCACCAACCTGCACACCCGCACGGGCGAAAGGCGCCCCGCCGCAGAGACGGTCGAAGCGCCGCAGCCCTCGCCTTCCGCGGGGGGAACGACGGCGTCGCCGACGGCGGATCCCACATCCGTTGCGTTGCAGCGGCGTTCGATGCAGGATACGGCGAGATCGCGGTTCTGTCGCTGACCGGCCCACGCGAGCAGGTCTCGGACGATCTCGACCGACGCGTCCGCGAGGCAGCCTGCGCCGTGTCGGCACGTATAGCCGCATCCAAAGGCGCCTGAACAGGAATTTCATTACGAGTTGGTCAAATTCTCTTCACTCGGGAAGGGGGATGCTGATACAGTTCTGCCGTATTGATTGATCGATTGATCAACGGAGGTTTCGTGAGAAAAGATTACGACTCTCCCCCTGCAGTCATCGACCGGGTGGCAGACATCCTCGACGAATTTCAAGGCGGCGGGCACCTCACTCTGTCCGAGCTGTCCGGGCGCACC
Source organism: Rhodococcus sp. JCM 9791 (assembly GCA_001312645.1). Lineage (GTDB taxonomy): Bacteria > Actinomycetota > Actinomycetes > Mycobacteriales > Mycobacteriaceae > Rhodococcus. The sequence continues at coordinate 1,884 of BBEG01000112.1, read as the reverse complement.
GGCCTGCCACGATCGTCGGTCCATCGACTCCTCACCCAGCTGGTCGACGCAGGGTGGGTACGTCGAGAGGCACGCACCTACGCGTTGGGACGCAGCATGTTCGAGTGGGGCGCACTCGCGCAGCACCACGACGAACTCCACCGCACTGCACACCCCGTCCTGCACGAACTACATTCGGCCACAGGACTCGTCGCACACCTGGCCGTCCTCGACGGCCATGATGTGAGGTATCTCGACAAGGTCGGACGCGAGTCGGTTCCACTCCCCTCACGCGTCGGCGGCCGCCAACCCGCATACCGCACAGCACTGGGCAAGGCCATGATCGCGCACACGCGACTCGATCCCTCGGGCCCCGACCGAATGCCCATCACCGAGTCGGCGCGACTACGCAGTGAGATCGCCCAGATCCGCGAACGACAGATCGCACAGGAGCGCGAGGAGTCGATGCGGGGTGTCGCATGCATCGCCGCACCGATCGGCAACGGCCGCACGTGTGTCGGCGCGCTGTCGGTCACGGGCGACGTCGGCACCGTGGACGTCGTCCAGCTCGCCACCCCGGTCCGCGTTGCAGCACGAGCGGTGTGGAACGCTCTGTCGCAACACGACACGGGATCACGCGGCGCGCATCAGCGCACCAGCGCCTGACCTCCGTCTGCGGCCAACGTGTGCCCGGTGATATATCGCGACGCGTCACTGCACAGGAACACCACCGCCGGCCCGATGTCGGTTTCGGGATCACCCAACCGGCCCAATGGCACTGTCGCGAGGTATCCCTGCGCAGCCTCCGGTTCGAGCCGGAACCATTCCTCCATCGTGGAAGAATTTGCCAGCGGCAGAATCGCATTGACGCGAATGCCGTCACTGGCCCACTCGCAGGCAGCGGTCCGCGTCAACACGCGCACGGCTTCCTTCGCTGCGGCATAGGCCCCGGTGCCCGACGGATCCCACCGAATCCCCGCCGCCGAGCCGAGGTTGACGATGCGACCGCGCCCGCGCAGATGCGGATGACATGCCCGCATCATCCGCCACGTCGCCACCGGCCCCGATTCCAGGCGCCGCGGTAGGACGCCTCGTCCACATCGAGCAGGCGCCCATGTGCGGGAGCCATCGCGTTGTTCACCAGCACGGTGAGCCCACCGAACTCCTCGACCACCTCCGCGACGAGCTCGTCGACCGCGACGCCGTCCGTCACGTCACAGACGAATGGCTCCGCCCGGCTCCTCGTGCAGCGATCTCGTCGGCCACCGCAGTGATCGTCGACGACGTGCGGCCGACCACCGCGACCCGTGCCCCGGCAGCCGCGAGGGCCAAGGCGATTCCTCTACCGATACCGTTGCCTTCTGGTGAGCAAACGTGAACATGCTCTGTTTGCTTCGCCATCAGGCAGCCTCACCTTCCGATGAGACAGTCCCGGTCTCACCCAGCGACTGCTGGTGCCGGGTTGACGCTTCATCGCCTGCTGCGTTGACCACTTCCGTAGTCGCGGACTCCCGCGTGGCTCCACGTCCGTCTCCACCCGAAACGGTGGCGGCCAGGCTACTCCCGGTACCGGTCCCCGTTGCACCCGTGCGCTGGGTCTCGCCGAGGCGGGCGAGGTTGATCGCGGCATTACGATCACGATCGATCGTCAGGCCGCAGTGGTCGCACACATACGTTCGGTCCGCGAGGGTCAGGTTTGGTTTTCGCCTGCCACATCCCGAACACGTCTTGCTGGAGGGAAAGTACCGGTGGGCCTCCACCAGCACCGAGCCGTACCACGTGGTTTTGTACGACAGCATCCGGCGGATCTGCGCCAACGCCGCGTCGGACAGGGCCAGGTTCAGGCCCTTCTTCCGACTGCCACCTGCCGAACGCATCCCGGAGGCGTTCAATGTCTCCACCGTG
>BBEG01000111.1 GCA_001312645.1 Rhodococcus sp. JCM 9791 | reverse complement strand
GTGATCGCGGGACTGTATGCCGCGGGCAACGTGATGGCCAACCCCAGCGGGATGGTCTACGGCGGTGCCGGCGCCACCCTCGCGGTCGCCGGGGTGTGGGGGATTGCTGCAGGCCGGGCCGCCGTCGCCGATCGAGTCCCGGCGCGTTCGAAAGTGGCTCAGACGTGAGTGAACCCGCAGGCAAGCCGATTCGTTCAAATGATAGACGCATTGTCTATTGACTTGCCTGACCATCCATCTATAGCGTGTGACTGGGATTACAGGACGACTCTCGATGCCACCTCTGATCTGAAGGACGGGCCATGGCGACTCGGCGCTATCTCCACCTGAACCTCGTCGGCAACGACATCAATCTCCACATGGGGGCTCCCTCTTACGAACAGAAGCACCACGCTGATACTGCGCTCGTCGACCCGTTCGAGCGGCTGATGACCTACGGCCATCTCGGCGACGAGGGTCTCTTCACCGCGATCTTTCTCGGCGACGTACCCGGCATGCCGAACTCGCCTGCCTTCGACGGCGGGCCGGCGGAGCCGATCACCGCGCTGACCGCGATGGCCCGCGAGACCCAGTACGTCGGTCTCATCGCCACCGCGTCCACGACGTTCTACGACCCGTACACACTCGCGCGGCTCATCGCCTCGCTCGACCAGGCGTCCGACGGACGGGCCGGGCTCAACGCTGTCACCACCGTCGGCGATGCACTCGCGCTGAACTACAGCAAGACCAGCCACCCCGATCGCGAAACCCGATACCGTCGCGCCACGGAGTTCCTCGACGTAACCGAAGCCCTCTGGGCCAATCGGGAGGTGCGTCGCGACCCCGACGGTGTCACGCGCTATTACGCCTCGCCGATCAACCACGAGGGCGAATCCTTCAGTGTCATCGGCCCGCTCAACGTCGCGCCGAGTCGGCAGGGCAGGCCGCTGGTAGCGCAGGCCGGTGGGTCCGGGCCCGGCATCAAGGTCGCCGCGCGGCACGCCGACATGGTGTTCACGGCAGCATCCAACCGGGAGCGAGCGGCCGCATACCGGGAGGACCTAGACAAGGCACTCGCCGACGCGGGACGCCTGTCGGCAGCGTCCCGGCGGTTCCCGGCCTCATCCCCTACGTCGCGCGCACCGCGAAGGAGGCCGAAGAGCAGATGCTCGCCCTGGACGAATTCGTCCCGTGGGAACTCCTCGCGCCGAAGGTGCTCGTGCAGTTCGGGTTGGAGCCGATTTCGTTCGACAGCGTCGAAGACCGGTTCCCGTTCGAGAAGATGCCGAAGCCGGCCGATGTCGAGAAGACCATCAAGAGCACCTTCGGGAATTACGTCGGCCTCTACGACTGGATCGACGCACACCCCGGCGCCACCGTCCGCGAGGTCACGGCGCAGTCGCTCGGCCGGGGCGGTGCGCAGCACCGCAAGTTCGTCGGCTCGTACGACGACATCGTCGACGACTTCGAGGCGTGGTGGGGCGACGGCAACGTCGGAGGCTTCAACCTCATGTTCCCCGTCGGCCCGGCGTCGATCCGCGAATTCATCGACGAGGTGATTCCCCGCATGATCGATCGCGGATCTACCGATCCACCCCCGACGACCGGCCGCTGCGAGAACGGTTCGCATGAGCAGCAACCTGCCGAGAGGCGAAAGGAACCGAGCATGCCGGAGACGTTGACGCCGCCGGGCCCGAAACCCGAAGGCTTCGACCCGGATTGGGTGCGGGCCAAACATGCCTACGAGCGTGCCAAGCGGCTGCGGCGCGACGGCGTCGAGCAGTTCGTCCAGGTCACTGCCGAGTTCTCGCACTGGGAGGACGATCCCTACGTCGAACGGGTCGATCGAGATCCGGTGACCGACGAGGTGGAGGTCCTCATGATCGGCTCCGGCCTCGGTAGTCTGATCGCCGCGGCACGGATGCGTGAGGCGGGCCTCGACGGCATCAGGTTGCTCGACCGGGCGGGCGGAGTGGGCGGAACCTGGTACTGGAACCGCTATCCGGGCGTCCAATGCGACATCGAGTCCTACATCTACATGCCGCTCCTGGAAGAGCTGGGCTACATCCCCACTCAGAAGTACGCGTACGGCGCCGAGATCCGTGAGCACCTCACGGCGATCGCGCACAAGTACGACCTCATGCGCGACGCGCTCTTCCACACCACCGTCACCGAGATGGTCTGGGACGAGGCGGGGGAACGCTGGGTCGTGCACACCGATCGCGGCGACCGCATCCGCGCCCGGATCGTGGTGGTCTCTCCGGGCTCGCTCGTACGCCCGAAACTGCCCGGTATTCCCGGCATCAACGAGTTCGAAGGACACACCTTCCACACCAGCCGATGGGACTACAGCTACACCGGAGGTAACGAGTCCGGTGAGCTGACCGGGCTGCAGGACAAGTCCGTGGGCGTCGTCGGCACGGGCGCACCGGCCTGCAGGTGGTCCCTCACCTCGGTCGATGGGCCGAGCAGCTCTACGTGTTCCAACGGACGCCGAACGCCGTCGACGAACGGGGGAACAAGCCGACCGACCCCGACTGGGCCGAGAATCTCGAGCCCGGATGGCAGCGCGAGCGGATGGAGAACTTCACCCGCTACACCGCGGGCATGGAGAGCCACACCGACCTAGTCGACGACGGCTGGACCCGCGTGGCGTCCGAGGTCACCAAGACTGCGATCCAGCAGGAGAACGAACGCCGGGGCGCACCGATGAGCCCGGAGGAGATCGGCGAGTTCCTCTTCGAGGCCGATTACAGGTCCATGGAGCGGGTGCGCGCCAGGATCGACTCCGTCGTCACCGACACGGCGACCGCCGAGGCGCTCAAGCCCTGGTACAAGCGGCTCTGCAAGCGCGTCGGGTTCCACGACGAATACCTGCCCACGTTCAACCGCGACAACGTCGAGCTCGTCGACACCGACGGACGCGGAATCGAGCGGCTGACACGCGACGGGGTCGTCGTCGGAGGCACGGAATACAAGGTCGATGCGTTGATCTTCGCAACGGGATACGACGTCAGCAGCAGCTACACCCGACGGGCCGGATTCGACATCATCGGTCGCGACGGCATCCACCTGAGCGACAAATGGAAGAGCGGACCGCGTACCTTCCACGGCCTGCAGTCCAACGGATTCCCCAACTGCTTCTTCCTCGGATACACGCAGACCGGCATCGCGAACAACTACACGCACACCGCCGAGGAACGCGCCCGCCACCTCGTCTATCTGCTCCAGCAGCGCGTCGAGCGGGGCGCCACCACGATCGAGGCCGACCTCGAAGCCGAGGACGGCTGGGTCTCCACCATGAAGGAACTCTCCAATCCTGGGCAGGCCTTCTACGCGGACTGCACCCCCAGTTACCTCGACAACGAGGGCGACAGCGGCAATCCCGACGGGCTCGTCGCAGCCAACTATGGCGGCGGTCCGATCCAGTTCTTCCAACTGCTGGCCCGGTGGCGGGACAGCGGACAGATGGATGGCGTCACGCTCTCGTAGCGCCCTCGGTCACCAGTCACGGTTACGGAGTGAATTGTCAATGAAAGTCGAGATCATCGAAGCGCGATGCGTCTCTGCCGGCCAGTGCGCCGCGATCGCACCCGAGGTGTTCGACCAGCGTGACGAAGACGGCGTCGTGGTCCTGATGGATGCGAACCCGACCGAGGAACACTGGGATTCGGTTCGTCAGGCAGCAGCGTCGTGCCCCGCGGTCGCCATCGCATTCGAGGAGTGAAAGACATGACAGAGAATTCCACGACCGGCGTCGACGAGGCCGTTCTGAGCTTCCCCGTCGAACGCGACGCGCGCTGTCCGTTCGACGTCCCCGCCGCACTCATCGACTCGGCGGCGCATCAGCCTCTGAGACGAGCACGCATCTGGGACGGCAGCACACCGTGGCTGGTCACGGGCAACGCCGAATTGCGGGTGCTGGCACTGGATCCACGCATCAGCACCGACGATCGTCTGACGGGTTTCCCGCACTGGAATGCCGGCCGGGCGGCCATCGCTCCGATGCGGCCCGACAGCATCTTCAACACTGATGGACCCGGTCACCTGCGATTGCGCCGCATGATGACACGCACCTTCTCGTACAAGCGCGTCGAGGCTCAACGCGAGAAGATCCAGCAGGTGACCGACAAGCTCATCGACGACATGCTGGCCGGGCCGAATCCGGTCGACCTCGTACCGGCGTTCGGTCTTCCGCTTCCGTCGTTCATGATCTGTGAACTGCTCGGAGTTCCCTACGACAATCATGATTTCTTTCAGGAGCACGCCTCGGCGGCAATGGATCGTTACGCCACACCGGAACTGCAGGAACGGCTGTTCACGGCGATGCGTGGCTACATGCGCGAGGTCATCGAAGAGCGGCTGGCTTCCTCGGACGAGTCATCGGGAGTCATCTCGGAATTCGCCGACAACATTCGTGTCGGCGACATGACGATCGACGAGGGTGTCGCACTGGCAAACGGTCTGCTGTCGGCCGGTCACGAGACCAGCGCCGGCATCATTTCACTCGGGACTCTGGCGCTTCTGCAGAATCCCGAGCAGCTCGAGTTCCTGCGCAACAACGACGACCCCAAGGCCATCGCCAATGCGGTCGAAGAACTCCTGCGGTACCTGAGCATTGTGCACAACGGTCAGCGCCGGATCGCATTGGAAGACATCGAGATCAGCGACGTCGTGATCCGTGCCGGCGATGGTGTCATCCTCGACTATTCCGCCGGCAGCTGGGATGCACGGACGTTCGACGAGCCGCGGCAGTTCGATGTGGCTCGGGTGGCGAACAAGCATCTTGCCTTCGGATTCGGCCCGCACGGGTGCATCGGCCAGCAGCTCGCCCGCGTCGAACTTCAGGTCGCCTTCGCCACGCTCATCCGCCGCATCCCGACCTTGAAGCTCGCCGTTCCGATCGAACAGATCGAGTTCAAGCACGACCGGCTCGCCTACGGTGTCTACTCCCTGCCCGTGAGTTGGTGATGGGCAGGGAGTCTCGACTTCAGCTCTGACCCGGCGTCGTCATCGTGCTGCCCGCGGCTGTGCCGCCGTCGACACGGAGGACGGCGCCGGTGACGTAGCGGGCGCGGTCGCTGGCCAGGTAGACGGCGGCTTCGGCGGCGTCGTCGACCGTCCCTTCGCGGTTGAGAGGCCTCTTCTTCGACTGCGTGGTGCGCACACTGGAGATCATCGCTTCGCGTTCCTCACCCTCGAGTTCGGTCGTCGACGACGCCAGCAACGTTGTCGGGATGCTGCCCGGTGCAAGGCAGTTCACGCGGATACCGTGGACGCGAGGTCGATGGCTGCCGACTTGGTGAAGTGGATGACCGCGGCTTTCGACGCCCGGTAGGTGATCACTCCTCGGCCGGCCATGATGCCGCCGATCGAGGACGTATTGATGATCGAACCACCACCGTTTCCGGCCATGTACTTGGCTGCTGCCTGCGTCCCGACCATCACGGCGCGCAGGTTGATGGCGAAGATCTTGTCGAAGGCTTCGAGGTCGTCGTCGAGGAAGCTGGCATGGATCGGGCCGGAGATGCCGGCGTTGTTGACCAGCACGTCGAGACCCCCGAATGTCTGCACCGCGAACTCCACCAGTGCTCGCACCTGATCGATGTCGGAAATATCGGTTTCCCGAAACACTGCGGCGGCGGCGAGTGAGTCGGCCAGGGCCGTACCTTCGTCGCGGTTCACATCGGCAATCACCACCCGAGCGCCTTCGCGGACGAAATGTTCGACCGTCGCGCGACCGATTCCGGTGGCTCCACCAGTGACGACGGCGATCTTTCCGGTGAGTTCTGAAGACATGTAAGCACTCTCGCATCTCGGACGGTTCGACATTCACGGCATCCAACTACTGGACGCATTGTCTATGAAGAAACGTTCTCTGCCAAGGGTGCACCGTCGAGGGCGGGTTGCGATGGCCGAGTATGAGGCACACTGGTAGTCGACCGACGCCGGGATGCCGAACAGGGGAGGGTACATGATCGGAGATAAGTGGGGAGTCACCGACGAGGAGGTCGTCCGCCACTACCCGTGCGACGACATCGTCCCTTCGCCCAGCCTGTCGGCATGGCGAGGCGTCACCGTGAATGCTCGGCCTGAGGCGGTGTGGCCGTGGGTGACGCAGATCCAGTGGGCGCCGTACGCGTACGACTGGATCGACAACCTCGGGAAACGCTCACCGCAGCGGTTGCTGGGCTTCCCGCAACCGGTACCCGGAGACCACTTCACCAGCACGGCCGGTCGTCCGCAAGGACGGGTGTTGTCGATCGAGCCTCAGGTGCACTACACCGGTCGCATCATGGGAGCCGTCCTGTCGTACGTCCTCGTTCCCGTCGACGACGGCACCACTCGTTTGCTGATGAAGGTCGTCATGAGTGGGAATCGATGGCTTGCGCCTGTCATCTCCGTCGGCGACCTCGTGATGGCGCGACGACAACTGCTCAATCTCGAGCGGCTCGCGGAGAGTGATCTGTCGTGATGCGGTGACGTGCTCGGGCCTTCGGCACACGCACCGAGTCCGGGTACGCGTACTTCATCGACGACCTGGTCTGCCGAAGATGTCTCGGCGAGAAGTCCTCTTGGCCTTGGCTTCTTCACACTCCGTGGTGCTTGCTTCCTCGGATCGCGCCGCTTTGCGATCGGCCCATGCAGCCACTGTGGCTTCAGCGTCACGTGGCATGGTGATCAGCGGCGGTCCTGATGGCAGTTGGTAGCGAGCGTCCATCACCCGTTTGTTGAACTGGGCAATCTCGTGTCGAACGGCTTTCTCGTTCGATAGCTGATCGAGGTGCCCGTCCAGGGCGGCGTCATCCTTGCGCAACTGAATGGAGGGGGGCAGGAAGGCGAGCCCCTCACGTTTCATGAAGCTCTTGAGCCACCAATCTGGGTCATCGGCATCGGACAGATCGAGTGGCTTACCGCTGCCGGGAAGGTCGTCGAGATCGCCCCGTTCGATCGCCTTTCGAATATGCATGTCGGCGAGCAGTGCGATCGCCGTTTCGGAGTCGATCGCGAAAGCGGAGGGGTTGCAGAACGAGAGGGGCAGCGCGTGCTCATGCATCATCGGCACTCCATGTCGTGAAACTATTTGGGTCACATGTATTATGTCATGTGTATTGCCAAAGTGGTGGGTTCGAGTGTCGAAGGAGGTTGACCATCACGAGCGACGTGAGTCGATCGCGCATGCGCTCTGGTGCGTCGTTGATCAGCACGGTTGGGCACGAGCAACCATGCGCGAAGTCGCCGGCGAGGCCGGAGTCTCACCGGGGCAGTTGCAGCACTACTTCTCGTCACGCGCCGAGATGTTGGCCTTCGCGATGGAGTTTGCTTCAGAACAGACATCTCGCCGAGTCTCACGAAGTCTGAGGTCACTCGACCAACCTCCGCATCCTCGCGACGTGCTGCGAGTAGTCCTCACGGAGATGCTTCCTCTGAGACCCGACTCCCGTGCCACCAGCTGTATGAACGCGGCTTACGTGCTCGAAGCGATTGATGGGAACATGTGTTCGACTCGAGGTAGGGTGTGGAACGCGCGGGCCGGTGAGGCACTATGCCTGGGAAGCATCGGCCCGCGTCCAACTCGGCCGCAGTGAGATTTCCAGAACGAGGTCGACGTAACGATCCGGATGCAGTCGTCGATCTATAGCCGACCGTGTAATCCGTTCGAAGGGTGCCTGTTTCGTGAAGCGTAAATTTGCCGCAATTGTCATGGGTTGCGCCGCAGTCGCGCTGATTGTGCCGGGGACCGCGAATGCGGTGCCCACGGGCAGCGCCGATTCAGGTAGTGCCGCAGCTACGATGGCTACCCTGTCGTGGCTGCCGCACCTCGCGGAGGCGGCTGTCAATTGCCTCATCGATGGAACTCCCATTCAGCAGTGTGGTACCACCGGCTTGGACTATGACTCGATGCCAGCCATCGGGGGCTGAATCCATAGGCGTTCGAAATGATGGTTGGTATATCGATATTTTCGTACACCAACCATCATTTGAGGCACCTATGCCGCTCCTGCCGGCTACGGGAGTCGTAGTCGGAACGACCGTGTTACCGGTGTGAGCCCAGCGCAACATCGATGATCTCTGCACTGGGCACGTGCAATGCGTCGGCCGCGCTCTTGCCTGTTTCGGCGAGATAGCGGTCGACGAGGCGGTTGCCCACCGCATAGCCGCCTCCTATGGGAACGCCGACCGGTTCGCGCGAACCGGGCCGCGGCGTCGTCTCCGATGACCCACGCGGCGAAGTTCTCCATACCCGAGACGCTCAGTCCCGACACGATCTTCTCGAACACTGCATCGTCGTCGAGGTGGGGAACGCCGAACGGTGTGTATCCGAGTGCGTCGCCGTACAGCTGACGCGCGAATGCGTCGGCGAGTCATTCTGAGACGATATGTTCGCCGACGACGACGGACGCGGGATCCCACACGACCCCACCGGGCGCGTACCGGAGGTTGTGGTTGAGTTCGTGCACGGCAGCAGCCTCCAGTCGGGCCAGGTTCTCGTCGGTCGGCCAGAGTGTGAGCGAGATGTAGCCCGTGGCGCTGCCGTTTCCGCTGAGCCCCCGTGCCGAGTTCATGAAGTAGTCGTCGTCGGGGTTGCCGAGGACGAGCAGGAACGAGATATCCGGAACCTGCAGATCAGGGGTGGCGAGGGACTGCACGGCGACCGCATCGACGAGTGCGCGCTCGATCCGGTTCCAGCGTCCGCGGCCTCCAGGCGGGCGAGGGCCTCTCGTGTCTCGTCCACACGGCGATCGATCGGGAAGCCCATGCTCATGGTGTGCATGGGGAGGAGGTCGACGTCGCCGGGGTAGTAGCGGAACATTCCCTCCATCGGTCGGAGCAGTGCGCGTACGAGTTCGGGGCGCTCGGGTTCGTCGGCGGTCAGCACGGTGTTCATTCCTGTGGCGGTGTCGAGCACGGTGATCGTCATGTCGGTGACGGTAGATCCTCACGTTGCGTGAGGTTCAAGTTCGGCGACGGTGCGGCGGACATCCGCCTGCACCCGATCGCGCGCAGACACTGCCTTATGGGCGATCGGGCGACGATTCCGTATAGACCCTTCCCCTTATGTGAAACGTGTTCTAGATTCTGGGGCAGGGTTCGTAGAAGTGGATGGTTGCAGGAGGGATGCGCAGTGAAGTTCAACCTTGCTGATGTTTTCGAGACGACCGCGTCTGCGGTACCGGATCGCATCGCCCTCACCTACGAAGATCTGAATCTCACGTACGCCGAGCTGGACGCGGAAGCCAACCGCGCCGGACAGCTCTTCGCCCAGGCGGGAATCTCCGAGGACGATCACGTCGCGGTGTTCCTCAAGAACTGCGTCGAGCACGTCACCAGCATCCTCGGCCTCATCAAGATCCGCGCAGTGCCGATCAACGTCAACTACCGCTACACGCCCACCGAACTCGAATACATCTTCACCAACTCCGATTCGGTGGCGGTGGTCGTCGAACTTCCCGAGCATCAGCAGGTCCTCGCGTCGTTGCTCGACAGCTGTCCGCTGATCCGCACGATCTTCGTCGTCGGTGAGACGACCGACGAGCTGAAGCGGGCAGCCGAACAGCGATCTATCGCCGTGATCTCTTTCGCCGGTGCGCACGATCTGCCCGCGACCGCAGAGTTCCCGGCACGCTCGGGTGACGATCTGTACCTGCTCTACACGGGCGGAACCACTGGATACCCGAAGGGTGTCATGTGGCGCCACAACGACTTCTTCCGCAAGCCGCTCTCCGGTGGCAACCCCTATGGCGATGAGCCGCGAAAGGATCTCGCCGAAGTTGCGGCTGGAGCGAAGGAATTCCCTGGTCTCTCGTTCCTCATCGCGGCTCCCCTCATGCACGGTGCAGCCTTGTACTCGCTGTTCACCTTCTTCACGCTCGGCGCCCGGGTGGTCCTGAGGCGCGACTTCGACCCGAAGACGGTCGTCGAGGCTGTCGAGAAGGACAAGGTGCAGGTGATCCTCATCGTCGGCGACGGTATGGGATTGCCGCTGGTCGACGAGATGGAACGACGGAAGGATGAGGCCGACTTCAGTTCGCTGTTCTCCATCACTTCGGGCGGTGCCATCTGGTCGACGAGTGTGCGCGACCGCATGCTCGCCGTGAAGCCGGACCTGTTGCTACGCGACAACTTCGGTGCCTCCGAAACCGGAAACGACGGCGCGTTCAACGTCGACGAAGACGGCAACCTGCGGATGCCGCCGAGCCCCAACATGATTCTCGTCGACGAGCGCCTCGAACCCGTACCTCCAGGATCCGACGACGTCGGCTACATCGCCCGCATCGGCAATGTACCGCTCGGCTACTACAAGGACGAAGAGAAGACCGCCCGGACCTTCCCGACCCGCGCCGACGGCACCCGCCTGTCCATCCTCGGCGACATGGGTCGTGTGGAGGCCGACGGCACCATCGTCTTCCTCGGTCGTGGCTCGCAGTGCATCAATACCGGTGGCGAGAAGGTCTTTGCCGAAGAGGTCGAGTCGGCACTCCACGCGCACCCGTCGGTCGCCGACGCCCTCGTCGTACCTGTGCCGCACGAACGCATGGGCCAGGCCGTCGCGGCCGTCATCGCCATCTATCCGGACGCCGACGAGCTGACTCTCGAGGAGGTCCAGGAACACTGCCGTAAGTCGTTGGCCGGATACAAGATTCCGCGCTCGATCGTCGTGGTCGACGAGGTGAAGCGAACCCCCGCCGGCAAGGCGGACTACCGGTGGGCCACCGCTCAGGCAGCGCAGTAGGCGACAAATACAACTTCTACGGACAGATACGCACTTTCGTAAAGGCGTATCTGTCCGTTAGTGGTGTGTCCTGCTTCTGATCTGCCGGTGTCAGAACTGAGCGCGCCGAGCGCGCCGCTCCGCTTCTGCGAGGGCACGTCGGACAACGCCCGACAACGCAACGAACGACTCCAATTGGCTGGATTCCGCAGGTTCGACGTCGTCGAGTTCGGCCGAGATCGACTCGCTCTCACTGCGGAGTTCGGTGGCGAGAGCGCATTGTTCGCTCAGCGACTTCAGTTCGGCAACAGACCAACTCGCGTCGATGAGTCGATAGTCGCCGCGCTCCTTCAATCGAACTCCTCGGTCTGCGAGGAAGAGTCGAAGTGCTTCGTTGACCTCGATGGAGCGATCGGTGACCTCGATCCACCTTTGCATCGCGTCGAGCTGCGAGCGCTCACTGCGACGCCTGCCTGATCCGAACAGTGGCAGCTTCATATCGCGATATCCCCCTTTTATTGAGAATCATCGTAACGTCAAAGTTGCGATCGTGTACGCGATTCGGTCGAGGTATTCGCAAGCGGTGGACACACCGAGTTGAAGTGCGTCAGCCGATGGCTCGGTCGACCTCAGGATCGGGCCGCGCAGCCGCGATGCGACGGGGATCGTCATCGGGGAGCGATTCGAGGAGGATACGGCGCGGGTGTGCTGCAGAGCCGGTCGTCAGATACTTCTGACCGGGACGCACGCGCCGGGCTTCGTCGGCCATCTCGTCCGTGGCCGGCGTCGTGGGTTCGTTGAGTGCGTCGCGCACGATCCGCCGTGGGTCGTACTGCCGTAGATCCAGTGAGGTCGGGATCCCCATCTCATGTTCGGCCGTACCGCGCGTCGATTCGACGAAGTCGCGCAGTGCTCGAACTGTGCGAGCGAGCTGATGGGCGTAGTCAGGCAGTCGCTGAGGGCCGAGCACGACCCCCGCGATGATGGCGACCAGGAACAGTTTCTCGAAGGTCAGACCGAACATGGTGTGAATTCCTCATTTCGGGCCGCTCGCCTGTCGTGCAGCGTCGTGATCACGAGTGCGGCGCCGAACAATGCCGACATCGGCAACGCGACCAAGAACATCGACAGGACGTCGGCGGCCGGCGTCACCAGAGCGCTGAACAGTGTGATGACGACGACGATTACGCGCCAGCTGCTACGGAGTTCGGCTGCAGAGACGATTCCGATGTAGTTCGACATCACCAGGAACACCGGCAGGACAAAAGCAATCCCCGTTGCCAGCACGACTTTCATCACGAAGTCCACGTAGTACGACGCGTTGAGGATCGTGCTGTCCTGGTCGGACGAGAACGCGGTGAGCACGCTCACCATCCGGGGGAAGATCAGGAATCCGAATGCGCAACCGGCAGCGAAGAGCGGCGCTGCTGCTGCAGAAAACCCTACGACGTACTTCTTCTCCCGGCGCGTCAGCCCAGGGGTGACGTAGGCGAAGAGTTCTCGCAGCCAGACCGGACTGGACAGGATCACGCCTGAGAACAGCGCGATCTTCAATTGGAGGTCGAACGCACCGGTCACGGTGTCGTAGTTGAGACTGGCCTCGCGGGAGAGTGCAAGCTGCTCGACAGGCTCGCGGAGGACGTCGAGAATCTGATCCGAGAGAACGAAGCCGATGATCACGCCGATGAGCAGCGACACCGCCGCGCGAACTCCGCGACGTCGTGCCTCGCGTAGGTGTCCGGCGATCGGCATCGTGCCTCGCGCGGCGGTGGTCGCGGTCATGACGCGCGTCGGTAGGGAACCTGGGTGAGGTCCGCGGTCTGTGCGTCGGTGGTTGTCGCCTCGCCGACCTCGTCACTCGCCTCGTTCTTGAGGATGCGCATCGACTGGCCGACGCTCTTGGCGAGCGCGGGAAGCTTGGTCGAGCCGAAGACGAGGAGGACGATCGCGAGGATGATGAGGCGTGCCAGCCGTGAGGTTGTTCAGCATGGTGTTGTCCTTCTGTGTGTTGGATGAGTGATCAGTTGGGGGCGCCCGAGCCCATGCCCGGCATCGCGCCATGGGGAGGTTCGCCGCCCATCGGTGCCCCTGCCGGGCGGGCGCCGCCACCGCTGAGGGTGGGTTCGGTCGTGGTGTCGACCGCGACGGTCAGCGACCCGACGTATCCGGAGTCGCCGTTGCCGGAGAACGTCCCCATCTGCAGGTCGTATCCGTCGCCGAAGACGTTGTCGTTGTCGAGGCTCCCGATCTGGGCAAGATTCTCGGCCGACCCCGAGTAGGCATCCAGCTGGTAGATCTCGTCGAGCATGTCCTGGGGGAACGCGACCTGTGATGTCGCGATCGCATTCTCGACGTTGGTCGCGGAGTCGACGTCGGGATATACCTCGAAGTGAATGTGCGTCCAGCGGCCGGTGTAGCAGCCGGGCATGATCGTCTCGAAGGTTGCCTTACCGTCGGCGTCGGCCACCTGGATTCCGCGTAGGTAGGTTTCGTCCTCGACACCTTCGGTGTACATCGAGTATCGGCCCTGCGCGTCGCACTGCCAGGCGTAGACGGCGACCCCATCGAACGGGGCATTGTCATTCGTCATGTCGGTGACCGTGAAGGTGAGGGAAAGGGGAACACCGTCGGCGGTGGTGCCGCCGTCGAGGCTCGACGTGATCTCACTGCGGACGATTCCGGATTCCTCGAGCACGTTGATCCCGTTCGTGCCGTCGGCCGGATAGGGGCCGTTGGTTTCGTCGGGGATCTCGCCGGCGGGTGTGCTCACCGTGGCGGCAGTGCTGTCGTTGCTCGAGGAACACGCGGCCAGTGCCAGTGCGCCGGCTCCGGCGCGACGACGCTCAGCACTCGCCGGCGGGTGACAAGGGTTGCAATGTCGAAGCCCGCACCCTGATCGACGACGTCGTCGGTGGGGCGATCGAGTGGCCGGCCTTCGTATTCAGGTCCGTCCGGTGTATCGGTGGGTTCGGGTACGCGGCTCATGTTGTCTCCTCCGTGCGTCGCTCAGTGGTTCAGTGATGCCAACAATCCCAGCCGAGACAGGGGGAACCCTGTGTCGTCGCTGGGCGTTTGCTGTGAGCGATGCGGAGCGGAGGAGCGTGGGGCTGGTGGCTTCCGAGGTCGGGGGTTACTGGTCGGTCACCAGTACTGCGGTCAACGCAACTTCGACCGGCGCCCCACCGGGGAGTGTGTACACCCCGATCGCACTGCGCGCGGGTAGGTTGTCCGGGCCGAGCTCCGTGGCGATCATCTCCGAGGCTCCATCCGCCACCGCCGACAACGCGGTGAAACCAGCGCTCGCCGCCACGTACACGACCATCTCGGCGGGCCGAAAGCGGTGGCCGGCAGGCACCACCGACCGCACCGCGGCCAGTGCATTGCATGCGCCCAGGGCCGCGGCTGCACGGGCCTGGGCGACAGTCACCTCGGTGCCGACTCTCCCGGTGACGGTGAGTACGCCGTCGACACGGGGCGTCATTCCCGCTGTGCGGACGGTATCTCCGGCGAGTACCGCAGCGACGTACTGCCCTTGCGGTACAGGAGCTGTGGCATCACTCGACACCGAGAACCACTCCTTCCTGTCGCGGGTCGCTCCCACCGTTCATCACGCCCCGGGCCATCGACACGACCTGCGCACTGCCCTCGGCGCCGAAGGTGTCCAGTACCTCGATCTGGTGACCCATGTCCGACAGTGATCGCAGGACGTCGCGGTCGACGCGTCCTTCGATACGCAGCTCGGGGGCGTCGCCGAGGGTGTTCGCGTCGGACCCCGGGTACACCGTGAATCGTGGTGCGCCCACCGCCGATTGCGGATCGAGGCCGTGGTCGAGGAGATGTGAGAGCAATTGCATGTTCCACTGCACTTGACCGTCACCGCCCGGAGTGTTGCCGACGTGCATGAGTTCACCGTCGCGGTCGGTGACAATCCACGCGTTGAGGGTATGCAGGGGCTTGCGTCGGGGCGACACCTCGTTCGGATGACCGTCGATCAGATATGCCCCACGACCGAGACGGTTGTTGAGGGCGATACCGGTTCCGGGCACCGTGAACTTCGCGCCGAACGTGAACGCGAGGGAATGGATGAAGGAGACGGCTCGGCCTTCGGCGTCGACGGCGACGAACGACGTTGTGTCTCCGCTGGACACCGCAAATGCGCCTGCGGGGTCCCGGGCCTCGAGCCGAGTTCTCCCCGCCGTGATATTCATCGCGGACAGTGTGCGTTCGACACCGTCGTTGTCGGAGCTGCACCAGCGCAATCGGTCTTCGAACGACAGTGCGGCGGCACGTGCCATGCGGTCGATGGCAGGAGCGCCCATCCAAGGCATCGCGCCGAGCTCTCCGTCGCACAACGCGGCCTGCTGCAACACCATCCATCCCGGTGTCGGTAGCGGAGTCTGGTGCACGGTCGCTCCCGCGTAAGTCCCGGTCAGTGCGGACTCGACGAGAACCGAACCACCCGCGACCCATTCGTCGCCTGTGAACGGCGCCCCGGACTCCTGCAACGCCGCGACACAGTGCTCGGCAATGACCCCGGTATAGAACGAAGAGGGATCCGACGCGAGAGCACGAATGGTGCGCGCCAGCTCGACCTGCGGAAGCCGATCACCCACGCGCGGAACGGTACCCGTCGGCTTGTACACCGAGGAGAGTCCGGCATCGGAGCGGATGGCGTGGAGTGCCGCCTGGACGTCGGCGCGGGTCTTCGCAGAACACGGTAGCCCGCGTTCGGCGATGCGCGCTGGGGGCTCCCACAGTTCGGGCAACGGCATGCTCGCCCCACGCGCGTGCAGAGTGGCCAGTGCGGCGGGCGCGCCCG
>BBEG01000110.1 GCA_001312645.1 Rhodococcus sp. JCM 9791 | reverse complement strand
CGCACTCGACATCATCCGGCACCAGGAGGTTCGAGCGCCGCAGCTGTTCTTCGGCGACGACGTCACCGACGAGAAGGCCTTCGCATCCCTGCGCGGACCCGACGTGGGTAGTCAAGGTCGGCGAAGGTGAGACGGTCGCGAGTATCGGTGGATCGGTCCGAGAACGTGATCGCCGCGCTCGCCTTCCTTCTCGAGGAGCGACGGACGTGGCTCTCGGGCGCGCACGCCGCCCCGATCGAACGGCTCACGATGCTCGCAAGCCTCGATCGAAGGCACTGGTCACCCCCGACGGCACCATCACCTGGTTGTGCCATCCGGACCCGGATTCGGCCGCGATCTTCGCTCATCTGCTCGGCGGCGACGCCGCCGGTCATTTCACGATCGGCCCGACACGCGAAGCACTTCCGCTGAGCCAGCGGTACATCGACTCGACGATGACGGTCGTAACCCGCTGGGCGAGTCTCGCGGTGATCGACTACCTGCCGCACGACGTCGATACCGGCCGCACCGATTTGACACGTGTGATCTCCGGCCGCGCCACGGCAGTCGTGACGTTCGCACCGAGGCCCGAGTTCGGTCAGGGCCAGGTGATCCTCGAAACCGTGGACGACGGTCTGCGCGTGCACGGCTTCAACGAACCGTTCGTCCTGCGGTCACCGGGAGTCCACTGGGACATCACCAGCGAGGGCGTGCACCACACCGCGCACGCCGTAGTCGACCCGACCGTAGGCGACATAACCCTGGAATTACGCTGCGGAACAGACGATCTCGGATCCCATCCGGTATCCGAGGTGGAACGCCGTGCACACGCGGAAGCGTACTGGTGGCAATGGGCCGCTGAACTCGACCTCCCTACGCTCAAACCCGACCTTGCCAAGCGGTCGGCGCTCACGCTGCGCGGTCTCGTGCACGAACCGACCGGATCGATCCTCGCGGCAGCCACCACGTCGCTGCCGGAGGAGATCGGCGGCGTACGCAACTGGGACTATCGGTACTGCTGGCTGCGCGATGCGGCACTGACATCGCACGCGCTCGTGGACGTGGGTTCCCTCGTCGAGGCCGAGAACTACCTCGACTGGGTACACGGTGTCCTCGAGACGCTGCCCGGACCGGAGCGCCTGCATCCGCTCTACACGCTCGCGGGTGGCCCGCTACCACCGGAGGCCGTGCTCGATTCCCTTCCCGGATATGCAGGTTCGCGACCGGTGCGCGTCGGCAACGCGGCCAACCAGCAGGTCCAGCTCGACGTGTTCGGCCCCATCGTGAATCTGATCTCCGCGATCGCGCATCGGCGTGATGCACGCGGCGCCGATCACGCATCCGCGCTCACCGATCGCGACTGGGAGCTGGTCTGCTCGATGGTCACAGCCGTCGAACGTCGCTGGTTCGAACCGGATCACGGCATCTGGGAGATCCGCGACAACCCCCGGCACCACGTGTATTCGAAGGTGATGGCTGGCTCACCATCGATCGCGCTCTCGCACTCGCGGATACGTTCTCGCGTCCCGCCGGTGAAGGATGGGAATCACTCCGCGACGAGATCGCGGAGGAAGTCCTCGAGAAGGGCTGGAACGACGACGTCCGTTCCTACACCGCCGCATACGACGGTACCGACCTCGACGCGGCAACCTGTTCATCGGACTGACCGGACTGATCGACCCCACCGACGAGCGTTTCCGCGAGACGGTTCGGGCCACCGAAGCAGAATTGCGGAGTGGTTCGACGGTGTATCGGTACCGTCACGAAGACGGGCTGCCGGGCGTCGAAGGTGGCTTCCACCTGTGCGCGGCGTGGCTCGTCGAGGCGTATCTGCTCGTCGGACAGCGCAACGACGCAGAGGCGCTCTTCGCCCAGCTCGTCGCCGCGGCGGGGCCCACCGGCCTGCTCAGCGAGGAGTACGACCCGGTCGCCGAGCGGTCGCTGGGCAACCACCCACAGGCGTACAGCCACATCGGGCTCCTGCGCTGCGCGCAGTTGCTCGCCGCGAATCCCGCCTGACCGGCCTCACTCGGCGTACCAGCCGGTGCTCTCGACAGGACCCGAGGTCTTGCCGAACACCAGCTGGGTGTCGAGGGTCTCCATTTCGGGGATGCCCGAGTGCGCCGGCGAGGCCAGCAGCAGCTCACCCGCGCGGCGTCCCTTGTCCTTCTGCGGCTGGCTCACCGTCGTCAGGCCTTCGCGTAGTGCCTCGTCGACGCCGTCGAACCCGGTGATCGACAGGTGGCCGGGGACATCGAGCCCCGCGTGGTCGGCCCACGCCAGTGCACCGAGCGCCAGGACGTCGGTGGTGCACATCAGCGCGGTGATGCGCGGGTTTACGCTCATGACCTGCGCCGCGGCGGACTGCCCGTCGCCGGAGGTGTGGGTGAACCGTTCGACGACGGTGAGTGCGGAATCGTCGAGCCCCGCCTCGCGCATGGCGTCACGCACCCCGAGGATGCGTTCACGTTGGACGTGAAAGCCCGTCTCGTCGAGCACGGAGAGGTCGACGACGCGTCGTGCCGTTCGCGACCGAGCCGCATACAGACGATTCCGAACTCGCGGTGTCCGAGCTCGATCAGGTGGGCGGCGAGGTCACGCATGGGTCTGCGGTCGTCGATTCCGACGACGGGCGCCGCCCCGATGCCTCGCGGCTGGTCGCAGGCGACGATCGGCAGGTGCCGCTCGAGCACGGCGGCCAGATACGGATCCTCCGGCGGTACGGAATAGACGACGAACCCGTCGACGGACGAGCGGTGCACGACCTGCGCCGCTTCGGCGTCGGTGAGGCCCGGCTGCGGGTATGAGCAGCAGGCCCTGCCCTGCGGCTTCGCACGCTTCGGACAGGCCGGAGAGAAAACTCATCGCAGCGGGATCGCGGAACGAATAGCTCAGCGCCTCGGTGAGCAGCACCCCGACCGCGCCTGCCTTGCGGGTGCGCAACGACCGGGCCATCGGATCGGGGCCGGCGTAGCCGCGGCGCTTGGCGACCTCGAAGACCCGTTCGCGCAGTTCAGTGGACAGTTGATCCGGCCGGTTGTACGCGTTCGAGACGGTGGTGCGGGAGATTTTCAGCTCGGCGGCGATCGACGCCAGAGTCGCCTGTCGGCGCGGCTGACGGGACCTTGACATGATCGGACCGTAGTCCTGTGTCGATGCTCACGACCACGCGGGTTGGGCAGAATGCACGAAATCGTCAGCTAAAGTGGAACGGTAACGGTTTCCAATAGCGTTAGGGTGGCCTCACCGCCTTGCCGCGCCCCGACCCAGGAGAGAACACCAGTGCGTATGTCCTCCCGCGCCGCGTTCGCTGCGGCCACCCTGTCGTGCGCTACCGTCCTCGCAGCGTGTGGCTCCGGCACGACCGGCGACTCGGCTCGGACGGCGAGCTGAGCGTGGTCGCATCGACGAACGTGTGGGGCTCGATCGCCCAGGCCGTGGCGGGCGATCGGATCGAGGTCGAGTCGCTGATCTCCGAGCCGACCGCAGACCCGCACTCGTACGAGGCGAGCCCGCTCGATGCCGCTGCGATCAGCGATGCGTCATTGGTGGTCTACAACGGTGGCGGATACGACCACTTCGTCGACGACATCCTCGAGTCCGTCGGCGGTGACGTCCCCACGGTCGAAGCGTTCGCACTGTTCGAGTCGGGTGAACACAGCGACCTTCACGCGGGTCACGACCACGGCACGAGCACTGACGCCCCCGCATCCGAAGCGCCGGCAGAAGACGAGGCCACACACGATCACGCCGGCGACGATCACGCGGGCCATGATCACAGCGGCGTCAACGAGCACGTCTGGTACGACCTGGCGACCGCCGATGCCGTCGCCCACGCCGTCGCCGAGCAGCTCTCCGAACTCGATCCGGACGCGCCGGGGTGTATCGCGCCAATGCCGCCGCTTTCCATGAGAGCCTGCACGGCGTTTCCGATGTGACGACGGGGATCGCGCAGGACCACGCCGACGCACCCATCGCTCAGACCGAAACCATCGGGCACTACCTCGTGCTGGCGGCCGGTCTCGACGACGTGACCCCCACCGACTTCACCAACGCGATCGAGAACGGCACCGATCCGTCGCCCGCAAGCATCGCCGAGACTCGGCAGCTACTGCTCGACAAGAAGGTCGGGGTCCTCCTCTACAACCCCCAGACCGAAGACAAGGTGAGCAGGGAGATGCGCTCCGCCGCCGAGTCTTCGGGCATTCCCGTCGTCGAAGTTTTCGAGACCCTCCCCGAGGGACTCGATTACATTCAGTGGCAGACCCGGACCGCCGAGTCGCTCGCCACCGGACTCGATTCTGCGTCGTAGTCCCCCATCCCCTGACCACAGCTCGAGAACACGGACCCCGGTGACATCTTCCCTCCCCGACCATCCCCACGCGGTCGAACTGAGCGGCGCCCGATTGGCGTTCGGCGAACGCATCCTCTGGGATCACCTCGAACTCGCGGTGCACCCAGGAGAGTTCATCGCGGTCCTCGGGCCGAACGGCGCCGGAAAGACCTCCCTGCTCAAGGTCCTGCTCGGCCAGCTTCCGCTCAGCGCAGGCACCGCCACCATCGCGGGCACACCGGTCCACACCGGCAGTCCTCACGTCGGATACGTGCCGCAACAGAAGACGCTCGATGTGGGTGTGCCACTGCGTGGCCGCGACCTCGTCGGCCTCGGCGTCGACGGGCACCGGTGGGGCACGGGCATTCGACACTTCACGCGCCGCAAGTCCGCGGTGAATGCCGCTATCGAGCAGGTCGGTGCGCAGTCGTATGCGAACGCGCTCGTCGGTGACCTGTCCGGCGGAGAGCAGCAACGACTCCGCGTCGCGCAGGCGCTCGTGGGCGATCCGCAGGTACTGCTGTGCGACGAACCGCTGCTCAGCCTCGATCTCGCCAACCAGCATCTCGTGTCGGCACTCATCGACAAACGACGCAAGGACCACGACACCGCGGTCCTGTTCGTCACCCACGAGATCAATCCGATCCTTCCCCTCGTCGACCGGTGCTGTATCTCGTCGACGGCCAGTTCCGCATCGGCACCCCCTCGGAGGTCATGACCTCGAGGTGCTTTCCGAGCTGTATCGCACCGAGGTCGAAGTGCTCGAGATGCGCGGGCGACTCGTCGTCGTCGGCACGGGCGACGCCATCGATGCACTCGGCAGCGCGGGCGGACTCCGCCCCGGCGAAGGCGTCCACCATCACCACCCGGAGGACCACGCATGAGCAGCAAGTTCTCGGACGCCATGGGACGGCTGTTCGATTTCCAGGCCACCGCAGAACTCCTGCAGTACGACTTCGTGCAGCAGGCCCTGATCTCGGGCGCCATCCTCGGTCTGCTCGCCGGTGTCATCGGCCCCCTGATCATCAGCCGACAGATGGCATTCTCGGTGCACGGCACCTCCGAGCTGTCGCTCACCGGCGCCGCCGCAGCACTGCTCGTGGGGGTCTCCGTCGGGATCGGCGCGGTCGTCGGTGCAGTGGTCGCCGCGATCCTGTTCGGATTGCTCGGTACCCGCGCCCGCGAACGGGACTCGGTGATCGGCGTCGTCATGGCCTTCGGCTCGGCCTCGCCGTGTTGCTGCTGTGGGCATACGACGGGCGCACCGGCGCTGCGTTCTCACTGCTGACCGGCCAGATCGTTGCGCCCGGCGGAACCGGTGTCGCGTTGCTCGCGGGCTGTGCAGTGGTGGTGATCGGCACCTTGACGCTGATCTACCGGCCGATGTTGTTCGCGAGCACCGACCCGGAGGTCGCCGCCGCACGCGGCGTACCGGTGCGGGCACTGTCGATGGTCTTCGCTGTGCTCGTCGGCATCACCGCGGCGCTCGGTGTGCAGATCGTCGGGGCGCTGCTCGTCATGGCCCTGCTCATCACGCCCGCTGCCGCAGCGGCGCGCGTCACCCGTGGTCCGCTCGCCGCGACGATCCTGTCGGTGATCTTCGCTGAAGTCGCCGCTGTCGGGGGCATCCTGCTCGCGCTCGCACCCGGTGTCCCGGTGTCGAGTTTCATCACCGCGATCGCATTCGTCATCTACCTGGTGTGCCGGACGATCGGATCGATGCAACGTCGCCGGGGCGCAGGACGGGTTCTGGCACCGGCCTCCTGACGCCCGCTGGGTGCGGGACAATCAGCGGATGCGCTCCCGCACGAAAGTCCTCGACGCGACGCTCGCGCTCATCACGAGCGACGGGTTCGATGCCGTCACCATCGCGGGCGTGGCGAAGGCGGCCGGCGTCTCCCGACAGACCGTGTACTCGATATTCGGGAGTCGGGAAGATCTGGTGTCGCAGGCGGTCGCGAGCGCTGCGCTGGGAAGGCTCGACGATATCCTCACGCGGTTGGCCGGAGCGGACACGCCGTGCGAGTACCTCGTCGAACTGCTCGTCGCCGGCCGGAGGGCGGTGCGTGACAATCCGGTACTCGCCGCATTGCATCGTTCGGGCCGCGAGCATCCTTTCTTCGACACGGGCATGGTGAGCCGGGCAAAACCGGTCGTCCTTCGACTGCTCGAGCCAATGACCGACAAATACCCCGAGATCGTTCCCCAACTCGACGACATCGCCGACATCGCGCTCTTCCTCGGATTGTCGGTGGTTCTGTTCGACGATCCGGAAATGCATTCGGATGACGAACTGAGGCGCTTTCTCACCAGATGGCTGGAGCCGGCGATGCCGAAACCTTGACACTTGGCACCCATCTGTCTAGTTTTGCACGCGACCCGGAGGTATCCGCCGGGGTCGAGCAGACTCTTGGGGGAGCGAAATCTTGTCGAGCATCAGCAGGCGCACATTTCTCGCGGGGGCCGCCACCGTCGGCGCTGCACTGGCAGGAACATCGGCCGCCCACGCGTCCACCGGCATCGCCGCCCGGACGAACAAAGTTCCCCTGACACGCGAGGAACACCGCGTCGTCGTCATCGGCTCCGGTTTCGGCGGCGGCGTGAGCGCACTGCGCCTTGCCGAGGCCGGGGTACCCGTCACCATCCTCGAACGAGGAAAACGCTGGCCCACCGGACCCGACGCGACGACCTTCCCGCGAGTCGACGCACCCGACGGGCGCATGCTGTGGTTCCGCTCTGCACCCGAACTCTTCGGCAGGCCCGTCATGGTCGAGCCGCACACCGGCCTGGTCGAGGCGGTTGTCGGCCGGAACATGACCGCCCTGTGTGCCGCCGGCGTCGGCGGCGGCTCGCTGGTCTACCAGGGAATGTCGTTGCAGCCCAGCGAGGAAGTGTTCAATACCCACTTCCCGAACGAGCTCGACTGGACCACCATGAATCGCGTCCACTACCCGCGTGTCTCCCAGATGCTGGGGCTCGCGACCGCCCCCGACGAACTCGTCTCCCACCCCAACTACGCCGCCGCGCGGATTTTCGCCGAACGAGTGAAACAGGCCGGTCTCCCGCTCGACAAGATTCCCATGCCGATCGACTGGGACTACGCCCTCGCCGAACTGCGCGGCGAGATGACTCCGTCGTACACGGACGCTCCGGCGCTCTCGGTGTCAACAACGGCGGCAAGCATTCCGTCGACGTCACCTACATCGCTGCCGCCGAGGCCACGGGTCTGGTGACCGTCCGGACCCAGCACGAGGTCAGGGACATCGCACGAGCATCCGACGGCCGGTGGACCGTGTACGTCGACCGGATCGACACCTCCGGAAAACTCCTCGAGAACCAGATCCTCACCACCGACACGCTCATTCTGGCCGCCGGCAGCCTCAACACGACACGGCTACTGGTCCGGGCCTCGCAGAAGGGGCAGATCCCGGATCTTCCCGACGATCTCGGACGCAACTGGGGCAGCAACGCCGACCGTATCTATCTCTGGTCCGACATGCGCGAGGACTTCGGTGCGCTGCAGGGCGGCCCCGTCGTCTACGGCAGCAAGAACTGGGACGACCCGAACGCCGCGTTCACGGTGGTCCAGGCGTCGATCCCGTCGATCGGCGTCGACACCCGCAGCACCGTGCTCGTGGGCTACGGCATCAGCGACAGCGCGGTTCGTTCGTCTACGACTCCGCGAAGGACGACGCCGTCCTGCACTGGCCGAAAGACGGCGACGCCGCGATCCAGAACGGCCACATCGATCCCACGGTCCGCAGGATCGTCGGCAGCACAGGCGTCGCCACCGATACCAATGCCATCGTTCCGTCCACGTGGCACCCGCTCGGCGGGGCGAGTATGGGCGGCGTCTGCGACCTCGACGGACGAGTACACGGCCAGCGTGGCCTGTACGTGCTCGACGGCGCGCTGCTTCCGGGCCAGTCCGGTGCGTGCAACCCGTCGATGACCATCGCCGCCGTCGCCGAACGCGCGCTCGACAACATCGTCGCGAAGGATGTCGGGGTGACGATCTGACACCCGCCTAGAATCGGACCCGTGACCCGCATCGACCTGAACAGCGACCTGGGCGAAAGCTACGGGCAATGGCGACTCGGCGACGACGAGACCATGCTCTCCCTCGTCACGAGCGCCAACATCGCGTGCGGCTTCCACGCAGGCGACCCGTCGACCCTGCTCGAAACCTGCAGGGGTGCAGCGGGTCACAGCGTTCGCATCGGAGCGCAGGTGGGGTACCACGATCTCACGGGATTCGGTCGACGATTCATCGACGTCGAACCGGCCGAGCTCACCGCCGAGGTCATCTATCAGATCGGCGCCCTCGACGGTCTTGCCCGAGCGGCAGGTTCGGCGGTCAGTTACGTCAAACCGCACGGCGCCCTGTACAACGCGATCGTGCACCACCGCGAGCAGGCCCGCGCGGTGGTGGAGGCGATCCGCTCGTACAACACCTCACTCCCTGTTCTCGGGCTTCCCGGATCGGTGTTCCTCGAAGAGGCCGAGAGCGGGGGGTTGATCGTGGTGACCGAGGCATTCGCCGACCGCGCGTACACACCCGAGGGCACCCTGGTGTCGCGACGAGAACCGGGTGCTGTGCTGCACGACCCGGATGTGGTGGCCCAGCGCGTGTTGCGCATGGTCACCGAGGGCGTGGTCACGGCCATCGACGGCACCGATGTGCGCGTGGACGCACAGTCCGTGTGCATCCACGGCGACTCTCCCGACGCCACCGCAATGGCCGTGGCCGTCCGGGCGCTGCTGGATGCCGAGAACATCGACATCCTCCCATTCGTCCAGGACGACGGCGCGTGAGAATTCTTCGCAACGGCGACTCCGCGATGCTCGCGGAGTTCGATTCGCTCGACGACGTACTCGCGCATTTCCGCGCACTCGACGCGGAGCGAATGCACGGTGTCGTCGATCTGATTCCCGCAGCCCGCACACTCCTGGTCCGTTTCGACACCGGGACGACCCACGCCGGCGCGGTACGCCGCTGGCTCGCCGAAACACAGCCGATGCGTGCCGACACCACCCCCGATACGGAAGTGGTGATCGAGGTCCGGTATGACGGACCCGATCTCGACGAGGTCGGGGAACGGACCGGACTGGGTGCCGACGGTGTGATCGCCGCACACACCGGCCGCGTCTGGACGGTGGCGTTCGGCGGTTTCGCCCCCGGCTTCGCGTATCTCACGGGCGGCGACAGTCGCCTGCAGGTGCCACGCCGCGACTCTCCGCGCACCTCGGTGCCCGCGGGTGCCGTCGGGTTGGCAGGCGAGTTCTCCGGCGTCTATCCGAGAAGTTCCCCCGGAGGCTGGCAGCTGATCGGAACCACCGGACAAGTCCTGTGGCAACCGGATCGGACCCCACCCGCATTGTTGCGTCCCGGCGCCACAGTTCGATTCGAATCCGTCTGAAACGCAGACAATTTCGTCAGATCCCCAGTACGGCCTTCGCGATGAGGAAGTACAACACCAATCCCGTCGCATCGACGAACGTCGTGATGAACGGGTTGGAGAAGACCGCAGGATCCGCCGGATCGCCTTGGCAGCCAACGGCATCACCCCACCGACGGTGGCCGCGAGCGTACATACGGTGACCAGTGTCAGCCCGATCACCGCTCCCACCGACATGTCGTAGACGAGGGTCGCAAGTACGAACGCCACGGACCCGAGCAGCACCCCGAGCGACAGCCCCACCCGACTCTCACGGACGACGACCCGACCGATGTCGCGGGGACTCACGTCGTCGAGGGCCAACGCGCGCGTGACGGTGGTCGCCGCCTGATTGCCGGTGTTGCCGCCGGTACCGATCAGCAGCGGCACGAACAACGCCAGTGTCACGGCCTGCTCCAAGGTCGATTCGAACACCTCGAGCACCTGCACGGTCAGCGTCGCCCCGACCGCCAGCACCAGCAACCACACGACCCGTGAGCGCACCAGTTGCCCCACCGGAGTAGCAAGATACGGCTGCCGCAGGGGCTCAGTGCCACCGATACGGGCCTGGTCCTCACTCTCGGCCGATTCCAGGATGCGCAACGCGTCGTCGACGGTGAGAATGCCCACCAGCCGTGTCTCGCTGTCCACGACGATCAGCGCCAGCAATTTGAGCTCGGCACAGCGGCGCGCCGCTTCCTCTGCGTCATCGGTGGCCCGCGCGAAATACGGTTCGTTCATGATGTCGCCGACGACACTGCCGACGGCGCGCCCATCAGCTCTCGCAGCCCCACCACACCCACGAGGATCCGCTGCCGGTCGACGACCGGCAGCGTGTAGACCGTCTCCGCATCGTGGAGGCGGCTCCGGACAATCGCGAGCGCTCGGTCGATCGGCATGTCGAGGCGCAACGAGACGAACTCCGCTCATGCGTCGACCCAGAGCACCCTGCCGGTAACCGAGGATGGCTGCCGTCAACTCACGCTCGTCGTACGGAAGTCCGCGCATGAGCTTCGCGGCAACGGTGGCCGGCAACTCGTCGAGCAACTCGACTCGATCGTCGGGCTCGAGATCGGCGAAAATCGATGCGACGTGATCGTCCTGCAGACCCCCGACGAGGGCACTCTGCAGACTCGGATCCAGCTGCTCGAACACCTCCATCGCCTGGTCTTTGGGAAGCAACCGGTAGAGCACTGCGCGGTCGGTGGGGTCCAACCGCTCCAGCACGTCGACGAGCAGTTCCACGCTCAGGTCGGCAACCGCATCGTGCGCCGCGGCCAGATCGCCGTCGTCCAATGCACGCTCGACCACCCGGGTCATCTCGACCCGGGTGGCCTCGATACGGGTGATCGGATCGTCCCGGCTCATCACGTCTCCCTCGAACTGCGGCACCCCAACCTAACGTGCTCCGGGTGCGCCCACCGAACTGTTCTCACGGCCGACGCCGCAGTGCGAGACCATGGAGCCATGGCATGGCTCGAGGTCGTCACCGGTGGACTCTTCACGACCGTGCAGGACCGCGGACGGGTCGGACACGGGGCCGACGGCGTGACCGTATCCGGTGCTGCCGACCGCACGGCGCACGACACCGCGAACCGACTCGTCGGCAATCACCCGGATGCCGCCGGGCTCGAGACAACGGGCGGTGGACTTTCCATCCGCAGTATCGGCGACACGATCATCGCGATCACCGGAGCCCGTGTCGACGTGACGGTCAACGGCCGGCCGGTGGGCGATTACGCGAGAGTGCTGCTCCACGACCAGGACATCGTCTCGGTCGGAGCGCCGTCCGAGGGATTGCGGTCGTATCTGGCGGTCCGCGGCGGCATCGATGTCCCGGAGGTACTGGGAAGCCGCTCGACCGACACACTGTCGGTACGGGCCCCGCACCGGTGCACACCGGCGATCGGTTGCTGGTGGGGCGCTCGCCGACGAACTCCCCGGCGAGGAACAGATCCCTCCGCCCGCCCCGACCGGTGATCCCGTCGAACTCCATGTGCGGATCGGACCCCGCGACGACTGGTTCACCCCCGCCTCGGTCCGCGCATTCCTGCACGAAACGTGGACGGTGACGCCCCAACTCGATCGGGTGGGGATCCGGCTCCAGGGCCCCGGCCCACTGCACCGCTCACGCCACGACGAACTTCCCAGCGAGGGCATGGTTGCGGGTTCGATCCAGGTGCCGCCGGAGGGACACCCTGTGTTGTTCCTCGCGGATCATCCCGTCACCGGCGGATATCCGGTGATCGCCGTGGTGAGGACAGCGGACCTTCCTGCTGCGGCGCAGCTGCGACCCGGTCGGCGCGTGCGGTTCGTCCGACTGACCTGAGCCGCAGCTTCGTTGTCACGCACAGCGATCCGGCCGAGATCACCGGCGCTCGTGCGCACCTCCACCGTTCCGGACACCACGTGACCCCGGGGCTCCAGGAACGCGGCGATCAGATACTCCAGCCATTCGGTGTAGCGGTAGAAGACCGGGTCGCCGTCCCACTCGAGGGCACTGCCGTCACTGCTCGGGACCCACTGACACCATGACAGCGGCCGCCCATCGGTGGGCAGACCGTCGCGGCCCGCGTTGTGCGGACCGCTCGCCGGCCCCGCGAAACCGGTGAGGAACTCGATCTCGTCCCGGTTCAACGGCGGTGTGATCTGGAATCGCCCGTCGAACACCGTCGTGTACGCCAACTCGTTGCCCCCGCTCCCGTCCGGTCCTACCGATGGATAAGACGCAGCGGGGGCCCGATCGGTTCCCGTGTGAGCGCCGGAAGCGTCAGGAACGACGACGACGCGCGATATCTGCGAGCACAACGCCTGCCGCGACGGATGCGTTGAGCGACTCCACGTCACCTGCCATCGGGATGGACAGGATCGAGTCGCAGGTCTCGCGAACGAGCCGCGAGAGTCCCTTGCCTTCGGAGCCCACCACCACGACGACGGGATCGGTACCGTCGAAATCATCGAGATCGGTGTCGCCGCCCGCATCGAGGCCGACGACACGAATACCCTGGGACTGCCAGTCCTTGAGTGTGCGGGTCAGGTTGGTCGCCCGCGCGACGGGAAGCCGCGCCGCGGCACCCGCGCTGGTACGCCATGCAACGGCGGTGACCGACGCGCTGCGACGCTGCGGAATCACGACGCCGTGACCACCGAACGCGGCCACGGAACGGATGATCGCACCGAGGTTGCGCGGGTCGGAGATGTTGTCGAGCGCCACCAGCATGGGCCGCTCGTGCTTCTCTTTGGCGCGCACGATCAGATCGTCGGGATGCATGTAGCGGTACGGCGGCACCTGCAGGCCGATGCCTGATGCATGCCGTTCGCGGTGAGCCGGTCGAGTTCGGAGCGCGGCACCTCGAGTATCGAGATACCGGCGTCCGCGGCCCGCTGCACGGACTCTTTGAGCCGATCGTCGGCTTCCGCACCGACTGCGACGTAGAGCGCGGTCGCGGGCACCTCGGCGCGCAGGCATTCCACGACGGGGTTGCGGCCGAGGACCATTTCCGGCCCGTCCTCCGGCTTGCGTCCGCCTGGACGGCGACCTCGGGTGTCAGCAGCCTTCGCCGCTGCACGGGCGCGCCGTGCAGCGGGATGGTACGAACGATCCTCCGCCTTCGGGGTCGCACCGCGGGCTTCGAGACCGCGCCGACGCTGACCGCCAGAGCCGACGACCTGACCTTTCTTCGTTCCGCCCTTGCGGATTGCTCCGCGACGCTGGGAATTGCCTGCCATCACTGCCCTGCTTTCAGGGACCACTCGGTCCGTTCGGCGTATCCGTTACTTCGATCCCCGCCGCTGTCAGCCGGTCACGTACTTCGTCGGCGACCGCCCAGTTCTTCTCGGCGCGGGCGCTCTGTCGACGATCGAGTTCTGCTCCCACCAGCACATCGAGGGCGGCGAGCGCACCCGACTCGTCGCCGGAGCTCTCCTGCCAGTGTGCATCGAGTGGGTCGACGCCGAGGACGGAAAGCATCGCACGGACCTGAGAAGCGATGCGTACCGCTTCGGTCAGGTCTCCGTTGTCGAGTGCTTTGTTGCCCTCACTGCGCCGGCCGTGGATCTCGGCGAGCGCCTTGGGCACCCCGAGATCGTCGTCGAGTGCGTCGGCGAACGCGTCGGTCCACGTTCCGATGGGAACGTCGCCGGCCCGGTCACGTGTCTTGAGCACGAACGACTCGAGTCCCCGGTAGGCTGCGGCCGCCTCGGCCAGCGCCGTGTCGGAGTATTCGAGCATCGACCGGTAGTGGGCGCTGCGAGGTAGTAGCGCAATTCCTGGGCCCGCACCCGGGTGAGGACGTTGGGGATGGACAGCACATTGCCGAGCGACTTGGACATCTTCTCGCCGCCCATGGTCACCCAGCCGTTGTGCAGCCAGTAGCGGGCGAAGCCGTCGCCCGCGGCACGGGCCTGCGCGATCTCGTTCTCATGGTGCGGGAACACCAGATCCATACCGCCGCAATGGATGTCGAAGGTGCCACCGAGGTAGAACTCGGCCATCGCGGAGCATTCGAGATGCCAGCCCGGGCGGCCACGACCCCACGGGGTCGGCCACGACGGTTCGCCCGCCTTCTCTGCCTTCCACAACGTGAAGTCGCGGGGGTCGCGCTTGCCCTGCCCGACGCTCTCGCCCTGGTGGACGTCGTCGAGTTTGTGACCCGACAGTGCGCCGTACTCGGGGAAGCTCATGACGTCGAAATAGACGTTGCCGTCGGATGCGTATGCATGTCCCGCGTCGATGAGGCGCTGCATGAGATCGACCATCTGGGTGATATGCCCGGTCGCGCGCGGCTCCACAGAGGGCGGCAGCACACCGAGTGCGTCGTAGGCGCGAGTGAAGGCGCGCTCGTACGTCGTCTTCCATTCCCACCAGGGGCGACCCGCTTCGCCGGCCTTCCGGAGGATCTTGTCGTCGATGTCTGTGACGTTTCTCACAAATGCGACATCGAACGCTTTCGCTTCGAGCCACCGACGCAGCACGTCGAATGCGACGCCGCTGCGCACGTGGCCGATGTGCGGCTCACCCTGAACAGTGGCGCCACACAGATACACCGAGGCGTGTCCGGGCACCAGCGGTTCGAAATCCCGCACGGCTCGTGTTTCGGTGTCGAAAAGGCGCAAAGTCACGACAGACCATCCTACCGTTGATCGACGTCGGGTAGTACGAGTGCGGTAGCGATCGCCGCCACACCTTCCCCACGGCCGGTCAGTCCGAGGCCGTCGGTGGTTGTTGCAGACACCGACACGGGCGCGCCGAGCAGATCGGACAGCACGCGCACCGCCTCGTCGCGGCGCGGGCCGATCTTCGGACGGTTCCCGATCACCTGCACCGCAGCGTTGCCGATGGTCCAGCCCTCCTCGGCCAGCAGTCGCCGCACCTCGGTGAGCATCGAGGCTCCCGACGCTCCCACCATCTCGGGCCGATCGGTCCCGAACACCGAGCCCAGGTCGCCGAGGCCGGACGCCGACAGGAGCGCGTCACACAATGCATGCGCGGCGACGTCGCCGTCGGAGTGCCCCGAGCAACCGTCCGCATCGTCGAACAGCAGACCGGCCATCCAGCACGGGCGCCCCGGCTCCACCGGGTGCACGTCCGTTCCTATTCCGACACGCACGTGTGTTCAGTTCCCCTCTTCGGTCCGGTCGGCGAGCAGAGCTCGGGCCAGCACCAGATCCAACGGTGTGGTGATCTTGAAGGCGAGCGGGTCGCCCGCCACAGTCTGCACGGACTCGCCGAGCCGTTCGACCAGCCCGGCATCGTCGGTCGCGTCGCCCGCATCACGATTGGCCCGGTCGAGCAGGTCTGCGTCGAACCCCTGCGGC
>BBEG01000109.1 GCA_001312645.1 Rhodococcus sp. JCM 9791 | reverse complement strand
GAGCGGATCAGGTGCGGGTGGCTCGGGCGGCCGGGTGTCGTCCGGTTTCTCGGTCTTCTCGACGATCGGCATGGCGACCGTCTTTGCCTCGGCGGGATCGGGGGTCTTCTCGGCGACGGGCATGGCGACCGTCTTCGCGTCGGCAGGATCCGGTTCGGTGGTGTCGCCGGCCCTTTCCGAGGTGGCCGGCTCACTGTCCTCCGACTCCGACTCCGACTCCGACTCAGGCTGGGTCTCGGTCTCGGTCTCGTCCGGATCGGCAACGTCCGGGTCGTCTTCTTTCGAGGATTCGAGGTCTTCCTGCGTGTCGTCCGAGGGAGTCTCGCCCGCCGCGGGCTTCTCGTCCTCCGCGGGCTTCTCGTCCGCCTCCTCCGCGGCTTCCTTCGAAGTGTCGACGTCGTCGGGTGTGTCGGCCGGTCCGGTCTCCGCAACCTCGCCTGCTGACGATTCCGTCGAGTCTTCGGTCGGGTCTTCGTTCTTCGGGTCCGGCACTCGCTGCACCTCGTTCGGATGATGGGTGATTACCTGGGGAGCTTATCCAGGGTCGGCGCTCGAAGGGCAGAATGGGCGCCATGACTCATTCGGTGATCTGCTCGGACCCCAGCCCACACTCCTCCCCGGCGACGAAGAAGCGGAGGCGGCTCTGCTCGACCACGAGGACCCGGCGAAGGTCGCGGCCGAGCACCCGACCGCATCGATCGCATGGGCATACCTTGCGGAAGGAGCGCTCGAGTCCGGCGAGACGATCGCCGCGTACGCCTACGCGCGCACCGGCTACCACCGCGGCCTCGACCAGCTACGCCGTAACGGGTGGAAGGGCTTCGGTCCCGTGCCCTACAGCCACGAGCCCAACCGCGGGTTCCTGCGCTGCGTCGCCGTGCTCGCGAGGGCAGCGAAGACGATCGGCGAGGCGGACGAGCATGCGCGGTGCTCGATCTGCTCGAGGATTGCGATCCCCGTGCGGCAGAGGAACTTGGCGTCGAGTAGGTCGCTGCCCACCCGGGACGACTTCCGTCGGAAACTGCGGAAGTCGTCCCAGCGTCTCCGCTCGTCCGCACTGCCGATCGTGCAGTGCGCGCTCGCTGCCGGTATCGCCTGGTGGGTTGCGACGACACTGATCGGCCACCCGCAGCCGTTCTTCGCGCCGATCGCGGCGGTCGTGTCGCTCGGGTTGTCCCTCGGTGCACGACTGCGACGGTCGGTCGAGCTCGTGTGCGGCGTGACCGTCGGCATCGGGATCGGCGATCTGATCGTGTCGCAGATAGGCAGCGGCCCATGGCAGATCGCGTTGGTCGTGGCGATCGCCATGCGTCGGCGTGGCGCTCAACAGCGGCCGATCTTCGCGATGCAGGCCGGCAACTCGGCGGTCCTGGTGGCAACCCTGATCCCTCCCGGCGGCACGGGTGGCATCGACCGGATGGTCGACGCGCTCGTGGGCGGCCTGGTGGGGATCGCCGTGGTCGCGCTGATTCCCACCCACCCGGTGCGTCGTGCGAGGAAGAACGCCGCGGACATCCTCGAGACCGCTGCCGAGGTCCTGCGGAAGGTGGAGACCGGCCTCGTCGAGAACAATCCGAAACCCATCGAGGCTGCCCTGCGGCAGGCCCGCGACACACAGTCCGCGATCGACTCCATGCGGAGCAACCTTCAGGGTGGCCACGAGGTCAGCCGGATCTCCCCGCTCTACTGGAACAGTCGTCCGCGACTCGCGCGGCTGACTGCCGCGGCCGACCCCATCGACAACGCGGTGCGCAATATTCGTGTGCTCGCGCGGCGGTCGCTGACCCTGGTCCGTGACGACGAGATCCTCGACTCTCGCTCGTTGTCATCGTCGACGAACTCGCCGATGCGCTCGAGGTATTACGCGCGATGGTGCTCGCCGAACCGGGTGAGCAACCCGATGAGGCGGAGGCCGCACGGGTGTTGCGTAGCGTGGCCAGGAAGATGAGACCGGAACTGATCGAGGGTGCCGGGGTGTCGGCGACGGTGGTGTTCGCGCAGATGCGGTCCCTGCTCGTCGACCTGTTGCAAACCACAGGCTCAAACGGATCTCGCAATTGCGACATTGCCGCCTACGGTCGAGAATCCCGCTTACCCGACGGAGAAGTGAACGGTGTCGGCGACACGGTCGGTGAGCCACTCACGGTCGCTGAGGAGTGCGCCGGGGAACTCGTCGAATCCTGCGAGATCTACGGTGCGCGCGAAATACCCGAGCACCGACCGAATCCGGCTGTACGGGCCATCGAGGTCGCCCGGCTCCCGTCACTCATGGACGAGTCCCAGCAGGTCGAGGACACGCCGGCCTTCGACGGAGCGCAGGATACCCCGCACACCGAACACATCGCCGAGCAACTCGGGGGTGAGAACGTTCTCAGGTGTGCCGACATCGATCATGTGTCCGGAGTCCAGTACCGCCATGCGGTCGCAGTACTCTGCCGCAAGACGCATGTCGTGCAGGGTCACCAACACTGCGAGCCCATCGGCCGTCAGCTCGCGCAGCATCTCGAGCACGCCGAGCTGGTGACGGAGGTCGAGATGATTGGTCGGTTCGTCGAGAAGGAGCACCTCGGGCTTCTGCGCAAGCGCACGCGCAATCGACACGCGTTGACGTTCACCGCCGGACAACGTCGCGACATCCCGGTCGGCGTGCGCGGCGAGCGATACCCGGGCCAGAACCGACTCGACCACGGCGTCGTCCTCGGACCGGAACGGCTCGAACCATCCGCGCTGCACGGACCGGCCGAGCCGGACGGATTCGCGCACTGTCACCCCACCGAATGCCACAGGTTCCTGTGAGCTGACGCCGATGGTGCGTGCCACGTCCCGTCGACGCATCGAGTGGATGTCCTCGTTGTCCAGCAGGATCGCCCCGTGCTCACCGACAACGCCCGATAGCAGGTGCGCAGGAGTGTCGTCTTGCCGCTGCCGTTGGGGCCGACGAGCGCGAGCACTTCTCCGGGTGCGACGTCGAGGTCGACGCCCCACAGGACCTGTCGATCGCCGAGCCTGGCCTCGACGGCGGACGCTTGGAGTCGGGTCACGAGACCGCCCGTCCGTATCGGCGCCACAGCATGGCGATGAAGATGGGCCCGCCCACGAGTCCGGTGACCACTCCGATGGGGAGTTCGGTGGTGTTGCTCACTGACCGTGCGATGATGTCGGCGAGTACGAGCGCCAGTGCACCGAGCAGCGCTGCAGTCGGGATGAGGCGTGCCGCGTTGCGGCCCACGAGATAACCGGCGACGTGCGGGACGAGCAGTCCGACGAACCCGATCGTGCCGGAGACCGCGACGGCCGCGGCCGCGAGCAGCGACACGGCGAGCAGGATCAGCACACGGAACCGGGGAACGTTGATTCCCAGCGCGGTGGCGCCGTCGTCGCCGGTGAGAAGCAGATTGAGCTGACGACTGCACAGGATCACCGCCGCACCCACCACGACGAGGACGACAGTCGGCGAGATCAGCGTCGTCCAGGTGGCGTCTCCGAAACCTCCGGCAATCCACTGCATCACGGTGCCGAGTTGGTGTACGTCGCCGACCACGAGTAGGACGAAAGTGATCAACGACGAGAACACCATCGACAGGGCGACGCCGACCAGGACGATGGCGGTGACCGAATGTGCACGCACACTCACCACGATGGTGGCGGCGAGAGGGATGAGCGCTCCGATGAATGCTGCGATGGGCAACATGAAGATCCCGAAGCACCGGCGCCGAGCCCGAGGACCGTCACTGTGGCGACACCGAAGCCGGCTCCCGACGAGACACCCAGCAGATAGGGGTCGGCGAGCGGGTTTCGGGTCGCTGCCTGTGCCACGGCACCTGCGATCGCGAGCGCAGCCCCCACCACGGCGGCGGTCAACGCGCGGGGTAGGCGCGATTCGAAGACGATCGCGTCGCGGGTTGCGCTCCACCACGGATCCCCCAGCATTGCCTCGAACGGTGTGGGGGCGAACCGGTGGCCGACGATCGCCCACACGTCGCCGAGCGGAATGGTTACCGTGCCGAGCGACACGGCAACCACGATGGCGAAGGCCAGTCCCATCGCGAGTGCCGTGAGGACCGACACAGTGAGCGACGGCCGGGCGCGGGCTTCTCGACCGGAGTCGCGTCGGTGCGGTATGCGCCGGTGCCTCGGTCACGGCACTCATACGTCGAAGGCCTCGGGGTGCAGCCCGCGCGCAATGGTCGTGGTGGAGGTGACCATGCGGGAGCTTTCGAAGAAGTCGTCGAGCGGGACGACTATGAATCGATCGTTCTGCACCGCGGGGGTGGTCATCATGATCGACTGGCTCTTCAGGAACTCGATTTTGTCCTCGGCGCTGGTGGAGCCGTAGTCGAGGATCACGATTGCCTCGGGCTGCCGCTCGCCGACCACTTCCCAGCTGGTCTCGAAGTAAGGCTTGGGGCCTTCGGACGTGACGTTCTCGCTCCTGCGTACTCGCCGATGAGGTTGCCGATACCGACGCCGCCGACCGACAGCGGCGCAGCGTCACCGGAGTCGTAGAAGAACGTGCGAACGGGCTGCACGTCGGCGACATCCAGTCGATCGCGAACGGTGTCGAGTTCTGAAGTGATGCGCTCGGTCAGTGCGGATGCTTCGACTCGCGCGAGGATCGAGCCGAGCTGCGCGAAATCGTTTTCGAGCAGTGCGATGTCGGGGAAGCCGTCGCCGCAGTATTCGGAGAACAGGAACGTGCCGATCCCCGAGGCTTCGAGACTGTCGCGAGCGAACCCGTTCTTCTCGTCGAAGGCGCTGCGCATGCCGCCGACGATCAGATCCGGCTCGAGGTCGAGCACCTGCTCGGATGTCGGGTATTCCTTGGCGAGCGAGGGGATCGCGGCGAACTGGCCGGCGGTCTCCGGCAGAGGATCGGATTGCTCGCCGTAACCCATGCCGACGATCCGGTCGCCCACACCCATCTGGATGAGTGTTTCGGTGACGTGGTCGTTCATGGAGATGATGCGCTGCGGGGGAGCGTCGAAGGTGGCGGTGCGATCGCAGTTCGTGATGGTCACCGGTTCCGCGAATGATTCGGCGTCCGCGGAATCGCTGGTGGCGGTACCGCGGGAACACCCGGCCAGCAGCACTGCTGTAGCCGCGAGGGAGGTGAACACGACGATGTGACGGCGTGCAGGTCGGCGGAACTGGGGGAGCATGGGGCCTCGTGCTCTGCTGGGTGGGCTGTAGCCGACTTCCACCACGACAGCGGTCTCCCCGGATCTCCGGGTGCACGAACTGCCCTGCTGGACTCCTTCTCGCAGACCACGGCGATTGTCGGGAGTCGCAGATGCCCACGCAGGTATTCGGGCTCACCGTCGAGTACGACGGTCCACCGTTGCGGGTCAGCGCCGGAATTCGACCGGACTTCCCCTGCTGAGGGCATCAGCAAACGCTGGCGTCATTATGCACACGGGACTGGGGTGACACAGGGGCGGGGACGTAGCCGTTGAATACATGCGCATTTGTGCATACGATGACCCGGACCTGGAAGGAGGCTCATGAGTTCGGGTCACGGACATTCACACGGCATAGGCCACGGCCATGGGCAGGACGCAGGACCGTCGGATCGCACCATCCGGAGGATGGGTATCTCCCTCGCGGTTCTCGGTGCGTTCCTCCTCCTCGAAGCCGGCGTCGGCCTGTGGATCGGATCGCTTGCGCTGCTCGCAGATGCCGGGCACATGCTCACCGACGTCGTCGGAGTATCGATGGGCATGGTGGCGCTCGTACTCGCCCGTCGCGGAAGCGCCGCGGCGGCCCGCACGTTCGGCTGGCACCGCGCCGAGGTCCTCACCGCGATGGCCAATGCGGTTCTCCTGCTCGGCGTCGCGGCATGGGTGATGTACGAGGCGATCAACCGCATCGGCGACACCCCCGAGATCCCCGGGGCGCCGCTGATTCTCACCGCGTCGGCAGGGCTCGCCGCGAACATCGTCGTGATGTTGCTCCTGCGGGCCGATGCCAAAGGAAGCCTCGCTGTGCGCGGGGCCTACATGGAAGTGCTCGCCGACGCGCTCGGCTCCGTCGGGGTTCTCGTCGCCGGTGTGTTGGTTCTCGCGTTCGGGTGGAGTTTCGCCGACGTCGTCGTCGGTGTGCTGATCTCCCTGTGGGTCGTGCCGCGCGCGGTGCGGCTCGCCGCCGAATCGCTCCGCATCCTCACACAGGCGTCGCCGAGCCACCTCGACGTCGACGCCGTCCGAGCCGATCTCGCTGCGTTGCCCGGTGTGTCCGCGTTCACGACCTGCACGTGTGGACCCTGACCACAGGAATGGACGTGGCGACCGTGCACCTCGTCAGCGACCACGACGCGAACTGGGTGCTCGACTCGGCGCGCACGACGTTGTCGTCGCACGGACTCGACCATGCGACTGTGCAGGTGGAACGAACGGTCGACGGGCGCAAGTGCGAGGAAGACGTGACGTGGTGAACCTCAGCTCAGCGTCAAGGTCCAGCGACCGCCGCGACCGCTGAATCGCGTCACGCTCAGGGGACGTACATCGACACGCCAGAATGCTGTGGCGGGTGCCCCGAGTGCGCAGACCGTCGCGGCCTTGACCACCGCCGGATGCGCGACCACTCCGATGCGCTCGGGCGACTCGTCGACAGTGTCCAGCCACGCTCCGATACGCGTGATCAGGCCGGCGATCGATTCGCCGCCGTGCGGTGCTGCGTCGGGATCGGTCAGCCACGCCGCAAGTTCGAGTTCCGGGATGCTGTCCATCGGCACACCCGCCCAGCTCGCATAGTCGAGGTCGCGCAGAGCCGGTTCGACGGTCGCCGGCCAGCCGAGAGCAGCTGCGGTGTCGACGGCGCGGATCTCCGGTGCCGTGAACGCACGATCGACCACCGGTAGCGCGACACGTTCGAGTTCACGTCGTCCGCGCTCGGAGATCGGATCGTCGGCCGGGAATCGCACATGCTGCTGCGCACCGGTGGAGGCATGGGAGGTCAGGAACAGGCGGGTCACGGGCACAGTGTCCCCCTCATGGTGCCGCCTTCTCCGCTTGACACCGACTTACCCGTGGTGCCAAAGTTCGTCGGTAAGCATGTGCCGAGGTGCAGGGAATCCGGTGAGAATCCGGAACGGTCGCGCCACTGTAGACCGGAGATCGCAGATTTCCGGAAGTCAGAAAACTCCCACGGCACGTGGCCTTTCGGATGGGACGCGTAATCCCAGGAGGTTGTCATGGCGGTAGTCCATACACCCGACGACTCACTCGGCTCGGCCGCGCTCGCTGTAGCGCTGGCCGCGACGGTGATCCTCGCCTTTGTCGTGCTCTATCTCGTCGGATTCGACCAGGGTGCGATTTCTCGCACGGGCATGTTCATGCACGAACTGATGCACGACGGCCGTCACCTCCTGGGCCTCCCGTGTCACTGAGCGATACTCGGCCGACCTCGCCGGGCGGACAGGCGATCCTGTCCGGAAGTTTTGTCCAGTTGTTGCTGCGTGGCCTCCTCGCCGGTCTGCTCGCGGGTCTGCTGGCCGGTGCGGTGGCATTCGTCGTCGGCGAACCTCACATCGATGCAGCCATCGCGATCGAAGAAGCCGCAGGTGAAGCGCCCCATGACCACGGTGGCGCCGCAGTCGTCGAGGAGGAAGCGCACAGCCACGGCGACGACGCCGAGGTGAGCCGCACCGGCCAGAAGGCCGGACTGTTCTCGCGACCGGCCTTGCAGGCCTCGCGCTCGGTGCGCTGTACGCGTCGGTGCTGCATTTCGCCCGCCGCTACACCGACATGCCCGGCTGGAGCTGGCGCTGACCGGTGCGGGTGCCGCGTGGCTGGCGATCGAAGCGGTTCCGTTCTTCAAGTACCCGGCGAACCCACCGGCGGTGGGCGATCCCGACACCATCAACGAGCGCACGCTGTGGTGGCTTGCGGCAGTCGTGCTCGGCCTTGTCGCCATCGCGGTGGCGGTCGCGGTCGCGAAGGTCCTCGCGAACCAGGATCTGCACACCGTCCGCATTGTCGGACCGCTGATCGCGTTCCTCTTGGTGGTGGGCCTGGGCTACCTCGTCATGCCGACCATCGACGAAGTGAGTGACGATTTCCCGGCAAGCCTGTTGTGGCAGTTCCGGGTTGCCTCGTTCACCGTGCAGGTCACCTTGTGGGCGGCACTCGGATTCATCTTCGCGTTTCTCACCGAACGTGCGTCGCGCGTTCGGGCCGTAGCCTGACGGCATGGGTACTGGGATTCTGGTTGCCGGAACGACCTCGGACGCAGGTAAGTCCGTCGTCGTTACCGGTATCTGCCGGGCACTGTCGCGGCGAGGCCTGACTGTCGCGCCGTTCAAGGCGCAGAACATGTCGAACAACTCGATGGTCGCGGTCGATGCCGCGACCAGCGACGGGGTGGAGATCGGGCGCGCCCAGTGGATCCAGTCCGTCGCCGCACGTGCGTACCGGAATCCGCGATGAACCGGTGCTGCTCAAGCCGGGCAGCGATCGGCGCAGCCACGTCGTGGTGCGTGGTCGTCCTGCCGGAACTCTCGAGGCGGGAGAATTCGCGGGCGGGAGGAAGCATCTCGCGGAGGCAGCGTTCGCCGCATTCGATGATCTGAGCAGCCGTTTCGACGTCGTGGTGTGCGAAGGTGCAGGAAGTGCCGCCGAGATCAACCTGCGCGCACACGATTACGTCAACATGGGGCTCGCTCAGCACGGGGGGTTGCCGACGATCGTCGTCGGTGACATCGACCGCGGCGGCGTGTTCGCGTCGATGTACGGAACGTTGGCCTTGCTCGATGCCGCTGATCAGCAGTTGATCCGAGGGTTCGTGATCAACAAGTTCCGCGGCGATGTGGGTTTGCTGACACCGGGCTCGATTCGCTGTACGAGCTCACCGGACGTCCCGTACTCGGCGTCCTGCCGTGGCAACGCGACCTGTGGCTCGACTCGGAGGACTCGCTCGCCCTCACCTCACGACCCGCACACGACGGCGACGGTGCCCTCACGATCGCGGTGGTGATGGTGCCGCGCGTCAGTAATTTCACCGACGTCGACGCGCTCTGCCTGGAACCCGATGTGCGGGTCCGTTTCGTCGACGATCCGCGCGCACTTGCGGATGCCGACGTCGTGATCCTGCCGGGCACCCGCGCCACACTTGCCGACCTCGAGTGGCTGCGGTCGCGCGGCCTCGTCACCGCCATCATCGATCACGCCGGTGCGGGCGGCGCCGTGTTGGGGATCTGTGGCGGATTCCAGATGCTCGGACGCGAGATCAACGACGCGCACGGAGTCGAGGGACACCCCGGGGCGTCAGCGCAAGGGCTCGGGCTGCTCGACGTCCGAACAGAATTCGGACCCGACAAAGTCCTACGGCTGCCTTCCGGAGCCGCGCTGGGTGCGCCTGCATCCGGCTACGAGATCCATCACGGACGCGTGGAAGTCGGCGACGCCGACGAGTTTCTCGGTGGTGCGCGCAGCGGCAACGTGTTCGGGACGATGTGCACGGCAGCCTCGAAGGCGACGAACTCCGTGGTGCGTGGCTGCGCGAGGTCGCTGCGTCGACAGGTCGTGAGATCCGCACGGGAACGGTCAGTTTCGCGTCGGCGCGTGACGAACGGATCGAGCTTCTCGCCGACATGATCGACGAGCATCTCGACGTCGATGCACTGCTTTCGATGCTCACGGACGCGCCGGTGCTGCCCACCCTGTCGGGAACGCTGCGATGACCGTGCTCATCCTCGGGGGCACCGGGGAAGCGCGGGCGCTCGCGGGTGCTCTTCACGACAGGGGAGTGGATCTCGTGTCGTCGCTCGCCGGCCGTGTCCGGAATCCGCGATTACCGGTGGGGCCGGTCCGCATCGGCGGTTTCGGAGGCGTCGACGGACTCGCGAACTATCTGCGCGACAACAGCATCGGCGCGGTCGTCGACGCGACGCACCCTTTCGCCGCGGGGATCAGCGCCAACGCGGCAGCAGCCTGTGCGCGTGCGAACGTCCCGCTCCTGCGGCTGCAGCGGCCCGGGTGGACGGACGACGGATCGTGGGTCTGGGTCGACGGCCACGACGCTGCTGCTTCGGCAGCTGCGACCGGCGAGGGCATCTTCCTCAGTACCGGACGTCAGACACTGGCCGGTTTGTCGGTCCTCTCGGTGATCATCGGGTGACGGTGCGGGTCGTCGACCCGCTCGACCACGAGGTACCGGCGTCCTGGACGGTGGTACAGGCCCGGGGTCCCTACACCGTCGAAGGGGAGCGCAAGCTGATGCGGGACAACGGCATCGACACCCTCGTCACGAAGGATTCGGGCGGGGAACTCACCCGGGCGAAGCTCGCTGCCGCCGGTGAACTCGGAGTGCGGGTCATCGTGGTGCGCCGCCCTGCAGCACCGGCCGGCGTCGCGGCGGTGGCATCGGTCGACGATGCCGTCTCCTGGGTGCTCAGATCTGTGGCCCCTCCGACCTGAGGTCGTCGACCTTCTTCATCGCCTCTCGCAGTTCTGTGAGCCACTCGTCGGTGTGCTGACCGGCGAGTCGCACCGTCCACTTGAGCGCGTCGGAGCGCGATCGGGCTACTCCGGCATCGACGAGAGTGTCGAGGACCTTGCGTTCGGGTTGACGCAATCGCGTCATGACAGGCACCGCGAGATGGGTGAACAGGACGTCGTGGCCGCCGAGCGTGACACCCCACGCGACCTTGCGACCGTAGCGGGCCTCGGCCTCGTCGGCGATACGCATCCGTTCGGGTCGGGTGCTTTCCCGGAACCGGGAGATGCGCCCTTCGACCGCGGCGTCAGAGGTGTCGTCGGGTGCGGGAAGTTCGCCGGTCACGATGATTTCTTCGCGGTCGACCTCCACCGTGGCAGGCCCGGTGAACCAGTCGTCGGGTAGGCGGCCGGAAAACCATTCCTCGGCGTCGCCCGCATCGGGCACATCCGCCTGGTGCCAGCCCCCGGGGCGGCCGAAGCCGTGTGAGTGCATACGTGGATTTCGCATGATCGTCCTCCTCGGACGGATCGACGTGCAGTTTTACACTGATTACAGTGTTGCACTCATACGTGATCGGCGCCACATACGATCGCGCGAATCCAGTGCGGAGAGCTACGGGTGATGCTGCACAGTCGTCATGTGTATGTAGCCCCGGCGGGTGAGATCGGTCAGCACGTCGAGGTCGACGTCGGTGAGTCTGTTGACGTACAAGCAGCTGCGCCGGTCTTGTACTTACCGAGCCCGGTCAACACCTGTTTCGCGTCGGGAGCGATCGTGAGCCCGTACAGCGCGAGACTCGACTTGCGTGGGGAGAAGCCGACAGCGAGCGCATCACCTTCACGTCCGCTCTCATAGCGGTAGTGGTATTCGCCGAAACCGATCATCGACGGCCCCCACATCACAGCACGCTGCCCGGTGACCTCGGTCATCATGTCGTGCAAGGTCCACGCATCAACCCGACGGACCGGGTGTGCGACCCCATCGAGGAACTCAGCGACGGAGGCGTCGGTGGGCTGTGTCTTGTTCTCGGTCTTGTTCTCGGCCATGCGGGCAGTGTGGCAGTAACGCCCGACATACGGAGGTCGCTCACAGGAAACTGCCAGCTTCATCGAACGTTTCCTCGAGCGCCGCTTGTTCTACTCGATTCGTTCATCGAGATGCGTCGGCGAAGGGTGTTCCATGAGTGTGCTGGACCGGTTCCGCAGGGCTCGCCCCGAGACGACGGGGCTGCTGAGGACGTTCCCACCCGCCCGACCGGTTACCAACAGACCGCGAGCAAGCTGCATTCGTTCAACC
The DNA here is from genome assembly GCA_001312645.1 of Rhodococcus sp. JCM 9791. Classification (GTDB taxonomy): domain Bacteria; phylum Actinomycetota; class Actinomycetes; order Mycobacteriales; family Mycobacteriaceae; genus Rhodococcus. Next base: position 3,849 of record BBEG01000109.1, on the reverse strand, counting down.
GCTACGAGATCAAATATCTCGTCGACGAACTGCGTGTTCCACAGCTGCGCGCCGAACTGGCCGCGCGTATGGAGAACGACCCGTTCTCCCCGTGCGGCGGCTATCCGGTGACGTCGGTCTACTACGACACCCCGAGCCTGCGGTTCTACTGGGAGAAGATCGAGGGTCTCAAGTTCCGCCGCAAGCTGCGGATGCGGCTCTACGGTTCGCCGCACGAGTGCACCGACGACTCGTCGGTGCAGATCGAGATCAAGCAGCGCGTCAACCGGGTGACCCAGAAGCGCCGGATCGCCCTGCCCTACGGCGCTGCGCGGAGCTGGCTCGACGACCGTCAGGACGTCGCATGCGATCCGTCGCAGCGTCCCTTCGTCAACGAAGTGACCACACTGATCGGCAATCTCGACCTACGGCCGATCGTGACCACCGGGTATCTGAGGGAAGCGTTCGTCGGCGCCGATGCCGATCTGGGGTTGCGCGTGACGATCGACCACAGGATCCACGGCCGCGACCGCGACTTCCACTTCGCTTCGCCGGCGCAGAACCGCTTCACAATCCCGCCGAAGCTCGCGATCGTCGAGATCAAGGCGAATGAACGTGTCCTCTACTGGGTCACGGACATGACGGCACGGCTGGACATGTCGGTGAACCGGATTTCCAAGTACTGCCAATCCGTCGAAGCATTCGGGCTCGCACCTCGATCCCGAATGGGTGCACCCGAACTGGTGATGTCCGACGACGTCAACGCATCCGTACCCACCGACATCTCTTTCGCCGTCCAGGCTCACTGATTCACAGACACAGGACAACTCGATGAATTTCGATCTTCAGGATCTCAGTGGAACGTTCACGACACTCGACATCATCATGTCGTTGTCGCTGTCGTTCGTTCTCTCGGCCATCATCGGCTGGGTCTACCGCTATACGCACAAGAACGTCTCCTACAGTCAGTCCTACGTGCAGACCCTCGTCATGGTGGGCATGGTCGTGGCGCTGATCATGCTCGTCGTGGGCTCGAACATCGCTCGGGCGTTCGCGCTCGTCGGCGCACTGTCGGTGGTTCGGTTCCGCAACGCCATCAAGGAGACTCGCGATGTCGGGTTCATCTTCTTGGTGATGGCGATCGGTATGACGACCGGTACCCGCTTCTACGTGTTGGCGATCGCCGCGACCATCGCGATCTGCCTGGTCCTCGTGCTGATGAACAAGTTCAACTGGTTCAAGCTCGACGTACAGCGGCAGGTGGTGAAGGTCCAGGTGCCGCCGGAGTCCGGATACACCGACATGGTCTCCGATGTACTGATCAAGTACTGCTCCGAGTTCGAACTGGTATCCACCGAGTCCGTCCGCGGCGGTGCCCTGACGGAGCTGTACTACACGGCAACTCTGAAGAAGGGCAAGCAATCCAGTGAGCTGATCACCGCATTGAACGAGGTCAACGCCGGTCAACGAGTCACCGTCCTCACCGGATACGATCAGACGGACATCTGATGGACGAGCACACGAGTGCAGGACCGCGAAAACGGTTGCGGCACCGGATTCCGACGTCGCTTCGACAACACTGGAAGATCGCCGTAGCGCTGGTCGCCTTCGTCGCGCTCGTCGGGTCGGTGTTCGGCACCAGCCGCATCCGCCCCTACATCACCGGTGACCCCACCGTCATCGCGTCCGAGATCACCGAGAACATCGCGGGCACCGTCGACCTCTTCGATGCGTCCCTCGACCACGAGGTGTCGATCGACATCAGCGACGTCGAGTACAACGACATGATCGACGCGTACGTCGACGACGGTGAGAAGGAGTGGGTCTCCGCCGACGTCACCATCGACGGCACGTTGATCACGGACGTCGGTGTGCGATTGAAAGGCAACTCGACGCTTTCTGCATTGCGCGGCGGTATGGGCGGCGGCCCCGGGGGTGGCGGACCGCGCGGGGGCTTCGAACTACCAGAGGATTTCGAACTACCCGAAGGTGTCGTACTTCCCGAGGGCTTCGACCCAGCGGAGATGTTCGCAGAGGGTGGGGGCATGCCCGGGATGGGCGGTACCAGTATCTCGGTGGACGATCCGACGTCGCTGCCACTGCTCCTCGACTTCTCCGAGAATGTCGACGGCCGGGCGTATCAAGGTATGACCCAGTTGTCGGTGCGGCCCGGAAGCCCGGTACTCAACGAGGCGATGGCGTTGTCGCTCACGGACGCGACCGACCAGCCGACCCAGCGTTACGCCTACACGGTGTACTCCGTCAACGACAGCGCGACCGCCACGCGGTTGCTGCTCGAACATCCCGACGAGTCGTACGCGAACTCACTGTTCGACTCGGACGGGTATCTGTACAAGGCCGATGCGTCGTCGAGTTTCACGTACGTCGGTGATGACCAGGCCGACTACACCGACCAGTTCACGCAGCTCAATGCCGAGGGCACGGGCGACGTCCAGCCGATCATCAGCTTCCTGAAGTGGATGGACTCGGCGAGCGACGAAGAGTTCGACGAACATCTCGCCGACCGGGTCGACGTGGATTCCTTCGCCCGATACGTCGCGACACAGAATCTTCTCGTCAACGGCGACGACATGTCCGGCCCCGGTCAGAACTACTACCTCTGGTACGACCTCGATACGAACAAGATCTCAGTCGTGTCGTGGGATCTCAACATGGCCATGCAGGGCGGAACGACAGCAGGACCGAACGACACCGTGAGCATGGGCGGAGGTATGGGCGGGCCGGGCGGCATGCGCGGGCAGGGCGGACCTCCCGACGCTGCAGCGCCCGGCATGGCGCCCCCTGAGGGAATGCTGACCCCACCGAACAGTGAAGGTGGGGGCGGGCGTGCGATGGGTGGGAACACTCTGAAGACCAGGTTCCTCGACTCCGACGCGTTCACCGATGTCTACGAGGCGGCGTACTGGGACATGTACGAGCAGATGTACGGAAGCGGACAGGCCCTATCGATCCTCGACGGTCTTGCATCCAGTGTTCCGACCAGTGACGGATTGACCGCGGAGAGCCTGCAGTCGAGCGTCGACTCGATGCGGACCTGGATCCAACAGCGCACCGACGCGCTCGCGACGATATAGAAACAACGTGCAGAGGCAGCCACAACCGTCCGGAACGGTTGTGGCTGTCTGTTACTGTCGCAAACTCGAATCAGTCAGTGGCACAGGCGATGAGCGCGGCCACTGCGAGAGCACCCAACCCCACCCGGGACGCGAGCCGTGCGGTGGGACCGATGTCGTCAGGTGTCGGTGCCGGCCCGTCGCCCAGCGTGCCGCGATCCTCGACGCCGCCGTTGTAGACGTTGACACCACCGAGTTGCACACCGAGTGCTCCCGCGAACGACGCCTCCACCGGGCCTGCATTCGGGCTCGGATGCTTGTGTGCGTCGTGTCTCCATGCGCGCAGTGCAGCGCAGGGCCGAGGGCCCAGCCCGGTCGCGAGCAGCGCGGACAACCGCGCGGGTGCCAGATTGAGCAGATCGTCGAACCGCGCCGACGCCCACCCGAACTTCTCGAGGCGCGGGGTGCGATGACCGACACGGGCGTCGAGGGTGTTTGCCGCGCGATAGCCGAGGAGCCGGCCGGGCCCAGCAGTGCACCCCAGAAGAGCGGTGCCACAACGGCATCGGAGGTGTTCTCGGCGACCGATTCGATGGTGGCGCGGGCGATGCCGTTCTCGTCGAGCTGCGACGGATCGCGTCCCACCAGGTGCGTGACCTGCACTCGCGCGGCCGCAAGATCACCGTCACGAAGTTGGCCGTCGAGGGTGCGGGCCTCAAGACCCAGAGAGCGGCCACCGAGGACCACCCACGTTGCGCCGGCGGTGACGGTGGCGCACAGCCAGGGCCGAGAACGG
>BBEG01000108.1 GCA_001312645.1 Rhodococcus sp. JCM 9791 | reverse complement strand
CAACGAGTTCGGCCCAGACGGAGTTCGGGTGGTCGCGATGCTCATCGGCATCATTCGCAGCGGGCAGATCATGCGCCCGGCGGTCGAAGCCGGCCGCGATGTCGAGGAATACCTGGCCAAGATCGCCGACCGGATGAAGATCCCACTCGGCCGTGTGGGCGAGCCGCACGAGTTCGGCGACACCGCGGCCTTCCTGCTCTCGCCCCGCGCCGGCTATCTCACGGGCACGGCCGTGCACGTCGACGGCGGATTCTGCCCCGTCATCTGACCAGAACTCAATGCGGAGAGAACGTATGAAGACTTACCAGCTTGCAGCCAAAGCCTTGTCCGAGTTCGGCGTCGGCACCGTATTCGGTCTCATGGGAGACGCCAACCTCGCGTATCTCGGTGACTTCGTCGAAAACCACGGCGGTGAGTTCGTGGCGGCCGTGGCCGAAGGTGGCGCGGTGTCGATGGCGGACGGTTACGCCCGTATGACCGGTCGTGTCGGCGTCGCATCCGTGACACACGGCCCTGCAGTCACGAACTGTACGACTTCCCTTGTGGAGGCGGTGCGATCGCGCAGTGCAGTGCTGTTGTTGACCGGCGGTACTCCTGACGTGCGCGACCACTTCCAGGACTTCGATCTCGAGGGGTTCGCCCGCCTCACCGGTGCCGAGTACCGCCGGGTTCGTAGAGCCGAGGCGGTGGGCGCGAATATCGCCGAAGCTCTCGCGCGGGTGGCCGCCACCCGGGTTCCTCTCGTGTTGGATCTGCCGTACGACCTGCTCGAAGTTGCGGTGACAGGTGAGTCTCCGCGCGCGGTGCCTCCGCTGCCGGTGCCCGGTGTGCCGGATCCCGATCTCGTCGACGACGCGCTTGCTGCGTTGCTCGGCAGCGCGCGACCGGTAATCCTCGCGGGCCGGGGTGCTGTCGCCTCCGGGGCGCGGGACGACATCCTGCGGCTGGCGCGGGCCATCGACGCTCCGGTGATGACGACGTTGCTCGCGAAGGACCTCTTCGCCGGTGAACCCGAGAATCTCGGTGTCCATGGGTCGCTATCGCACGCTGTGGCGATCGAAGAGCTCGGACGTGTCGACTGCATGCTCGTTGTCGGTGCTGCCCTGTCGTCGTTCACGACGGACAACACGGCACTGCTGGCCGGCAAGTTCGTCATCCAGGTCGACGATCGATCCGGTGCGTTCGGGCGCTTCGCGCCGGTGGATCTTCCGATTCCTGGTGACGCAGCAGGTGTGGTGCGTGCGTTGTGTGAGCGCCTCGCGGAGGCCGAATCACCGGCGCGTCCGGTCGTCGTGTCGCGCAGCTCGCCGAAGCGGTGCAAGGGCTCGAGGCGAAGGGTTACCGCAGCATCTCCGGCGGCGGAACCGTCGACATGCGGGACGCGATGGCCCGCCTCGCCGAGCTGCTTCCGCAGGGAACTCAGGTCGTCACCGACGTCGGACGGTTCTCGTTTGCGGCGTGGAAGTATCTGCCGGTCGATCCGGGTCGTTTTACCGTTCCCGGCGCATTCGGCTCGATCGGACTAGGTATCGCGACCGCGGTGGGCGCTGCCGCGGGTCGCCGCGACGTGCCGACGGTCTGTGTGGCCGGGGACGGCGGCGCGATGATGGGCCTGGTGGAAGTGAGCACGGCGGTCCGGCAGCGCCTACCGCTTGTGCTCGTCGTTCTCGACGATCACTGCTACGGCGCCGAATACCTCAAACTCGAGAGTCTCGGGCTGGCGACCGCGCATTCGGAGGTCGAATGGCCCGGCTTTGCGGAGACAGCGCGTGCACTCGGAGCACGCGCCGTGACGGTGCGGGAGGTCGACGAGTTTGCGCAGGTCGCGGAGCTGCTGGACGAGGGGGCCTACCCTCTGGTTATCGAGGTCAAGGCAGATCCTGCACGACGGCGACCTGAGGTTGCTGCGGTTGCCGGACATGCGCGTTGACGTGTTGACGGTAAGGACTGGACTCGACATGGGTCACTTAGTAATATTTGTCAGGGCGCATGCCCGTACTTTCCAGGAGGAACTGTGGACCTGAGCGGCTTGACCACGGTGATTGCAGAGCTGAAAGACCACGTTCTGACGATCACGCTCGACCGCCCCGACAAGCTGAATTCGTTCACCGACATGATGCGGGCCGAGTTCGCTGCACTGTGGGTCTACGCGCGCGAGGAGGATGACGTCCATGTCATGGTGCTCCGAGCAACGGGGAACGCGCCTTCTCGACGGGTGTCGACGTCAAGGAAGGTACGTTCCTCTCCGACAACGTCTTCAGCCGCCGCGATCCGGGCGTCGATCTCTCGCCCAAGCACAATGGTTGCTGGAAGCCGCTGGTCTGCGCCGTGCACGGCATGGCTGCGGGAGGTGCGCTCTACTGGCTCAACGAAGCGGACATCATCATCGCAAGCGAGGATGCCCAGTTCTTCGATCCGCACGTGTCGTACGGAATGGTTGCGGCGCTCGAGCCGATCGGTCTCGCGCATCGGATCCCGATCGGGGAGGTGCTGCGTATGGTTCTGTTGGGCCTGGACGAGCGGATGTCGGCCAAGCGCGCACTGGAAATCGGATTCGTCAGCGAGATCGTGACGCGGGACAGTCTGTGGGACCGAGCGCAGGACCTGGCAGAGCGCATTGCCGCGAAGCCTCCGGCCGCGATCCAGGGCAGTATCCGGGCCATCTGGGAGTCCAAGGATCAGGGCCGGTCTGCGGCCCTCGCGACCGGTATGTACTACACCGACCTGGGCAATCCGATCGGCAAGGCGCAGGTCGTCCGTTCCGAGGTACCGACCCGCAAGTACGAGGTGCGCTGACATGGATTACGGAATGACCCCGGAGCTCGAAGAGTTCCGTGCAGAGGTGAGCGAGTTCGTCGCGGCAAACAAGCCGGCAATCACCGTCAAGGCGGGTGTTCGCAGCGCGGAGGATGCCGAGGAGCTGGCTCTGCTCAAGGAGTGGACGGGAAAGCTGTTCGCGGCCGGATACGTCGGCGCCGACTGGCCGGAGCAGTACGGCGGTAAGGGTTCGGCGCATTCGTCGGAAAAGGACGTTGTCGTCGGTGAGGAGCTCGCCCGGGGCCGCGCGCCGGCCGCGATCCAGGGCGCTGCCCATCTGGTGTCGCATGCACTGATCGATTTCGGCACCGAGGAACAGCGGCAGAAGTACTTGCCGAGAATCCGCACCGGCGAGCTCATCTTCTGTCAGCTCTTCAGTGAGCCGAGCTCGGGCAGCGACCTCGCGTCGCTGCGCACCAAGGCCGTCCCCACCGAGAGCGGTGGGTTCAAGGTCACCGGTCAGAAGGTGTGGACCACGAACGGACACTGGGCCGACTACGGCTACCTGCTGGCGCGCACCGATCCGGATGCCCCGAAGCACAGAGGTATCAGCGCATTCATCGTCGACATGCGCCTGCCAGGTGTCGAGGTGCGGCCGTTGCGGGAGATGACCGGCACCTCCGATTTCAATGAGGTGTTCCTCGACAATGTCGAGCTCGGACCGGATGCGTTGATCGGTGAGGTCAACCGCGGCTGGGGCATTGCGAATTCCAGTCTCGGACACGAGCGCAGCGGCGTGGCGACGAGCACGGTGCGGTTGCAGCAGAACGTCGAGGCTCTGAAGGATCTGGCGAAGAACGTCACGCGGAACGGACGGCCGGCTATCGAAGACGGTGCCGTGCAGGACCGCATCGGTGAGCTGTCCGCCGCGGTCACGGCACTCTCGGCTCTGGTGTACGCGAACATCAGCCGGTGGTCACGCAAGACCGAGCGACCGTACGACGCGCCGATGACCAAACTGATGTTCAGCGAACTTGGTGTGGACATCGCACGTTTCGCTCTCGAACTCGCCGGCGAGGCCGGGATTCTCGTCGAGGGGGACGCGAACGCAATCGACCGTGGTCGGTGGCAGGACGAGTTCCTCTACGCGCGGGCGTACACGATCGCGGGCGGAAGCTCGGAGATCATGCGCAACCTCATCGCCGAGCGTGGTTTGGGAATGCCGCGCTGAAGTATGTCGCGTGAGTGGGGAGGGTCTGACGGACCTCCCCACTTCGTCGTGCGGGGACTGAGAGTCACGTGGCGCATTTGACTCAAACACGATTGACCTAGTTAACTATGTCATCTATCTTGAAGGTAGACGTTTCGCTCCGCGTTGCCGCAATCGGTGTACAGGAGCGTCATGAAACCGGTACCGATGCAGGAAGAACGCGGATTTTTCCCGTCGGCAGAAGTGGGAGGCATCGAATGACGGGTATCAGGGAAGCGGTGGGCTTGCTGTGGTCGGCATCCGACGACGCGAAAATGGTCCAGCAGGGCAAGGTATGGCACACGTGGGGCGAAGTGCGCGTGCTCGCCGAGACGATCGATGCCGAACTGGCGCGTGTCGGGTGCGGTGAGGGTGCACGTATCGGCGTCGTGCTGGGGAACCGGATGGAGTCCATCGCATCCTTGATCGCCATCCTCGGCAAGGGTCGCACGATCATCACACTCAACCCCATGCAGCCGACGGCGCGAGTTACCGCAGACGCGGTGGCATCGCTTCCACAGGTCGTGCTCGCACCGCAGAGCGTGTGGGAAGAAACCGAATTCGAGGTCGCAATGGCGGAGGCCGGCATCGTCGGATTCGCGGTCGACGGACTCGACGTCGTGCAGCGAACGGGTGGTCCCGAGGTCACCATCGAGGTCGTGAAGGACGAGAAAGACCCCATTGCGGTCGAGATGTTCACTTCGGGTACCACGGGCCCGCCCAAGCGGGTCCCGCTGACCTGGCGTCAACTCGAGGCGGCTCTCAAAGCTGTCCACAGCCATACCGGTAAAGGTGGCGACGAGCGTGAGCCGCTCACCGGACGCGTTGCCCTCGTGTCGCTCGCGATCGTGCACATCGGCGGCCTGTGGGGTGTCATTCAGGCGCTTGCCGAGGCGCGGCCGATTGTCGTACTGCCGCGATTCACGGTCGACGGATGGGTCGACGCCGTGCACGAGCACCAATTGCGTGTCGCGGGTCTGCCGCCGGCCGCGATGCGGTCGTCCTCAACGAGGACGTGTCCAAGGAGAAGCTTGCGAGTCTGCGTGCGGTGACGGCGGGCACGACCTTCGTCAGCCCCGACCTGGCCGACGAATTCACCGAGCGTTACGGGATTCCCGTGATGATCATGTACGGTGCCACGGAATTCGGTGGTGCGGTGGCGGGGTGGACCAAGCCGCTCATCGGCGAATGGTGGGCGCGCAAGCGTGGCAGCGTCGGCCGACCCTTCCCCGGCGTGAAGATGCGCACGGTGGACGAGAGTGGAAACGTGCTGCCCGTCGGCACTACCGGCCGCCTGGAAGTCTGCTCCAGCCAGACCGGCACCGGAACCAACCAGTGGGTGCGTACCAGCGATCTGGCTCATCTCGACGACGACAACTTCGTCTACATCGACGGTCGCGCCGACGACGCGATCATCCGCGGTGGCTTCAAGGTGCAGCCGGAAACGGTGTGCAATGCGTTGCGTGCCCACAGTTCGGTGCTCGACGCCTCCGTGTACGGCAAGACCGATGAGCGGCTCGGTCAGGTGCCTGTCGCGGTGATCGAACTGATCGCGGGAGTAGATCCCGTCGACGAGGCCGAACTCAAGGAGTTCGTCCGCAACCAGCTGACCGGCTACGAAGTTCCGGTCACCATCCACACGGTGGACGCTCTGCCGCGCAGCGTGTCCCTCAAGGTCGACAGGCGGCGGCTGCTCGAGATGGTCGCCGAACTCGAATCCACGCGGGTCTGACCCCGCAATCGCTGACAAAGAAGGAGCACACTATGACTGCAGTAATCGTGGAGGCTGTGCGCACACCGGTCGGTAAGCGGAACGGTGGCCTGGCCGGCGTCCATCCGGCCGACCTGTCCGCTGTCGTTCTCAACGCGCTCGTCGAGCGTGCGGGCATCGAACCGGTCGTCGTCGACGACGTCATCTGGGGATGCGTGCAGCAGGTGGGTGAGCAGTCCATCGACATCGCTCGCACCGCGTTGCTGGCGGCCGGATGGCCCGAGACGGTCCCTGGAGTTACCATCGACCGCCAGTGCGGTTCGTCGCAGCAAGCCTGAACTTCGCCGTCGCAAGTGTCGAAGCCGGTCACTACGAGGTCGTGGTCGCCGGTGGCGTCGAGTCGATGTCGCGCGTCCCGATGGGTTCGTCGGGCAAGGTCGGTGGAAATCCCTTCCCGGCGGCGTTCCTCGACCGGTACGACGGTGTCGCGCCCAACCAGGCGTCGGTGCGAGATGATCGCCGAGAAGTGGGGCATGAGCCGCACCGCGGTCGACGAATTCTCGGCTCGCTCCCACGAGCGTGCCGCGGCGGCGCAGGATGCAGGTCTGTTCGACGCTCAGATCGTGCCCGTGACCACCCCTGACGGCACTGTGATCTCGAAGGACGAGGGCATCCGCCGCGGCACGTCGGTCGAGTCGCTCGCCAAGCTCAAGACGGTGTTCAAGGAAGACGGCGTCATCCACGCCGGTAACGCCTCGCAGATCTCCGACGGCGCATCGGCGCTGCTCATCATGAGCGAGGAGGCGGCAGCGAAGTACGGTCTGACGCCCATCGCCAAGATCCATACGGCGACCGTTGTCGGCGCCGACCCGGTCATCATGCTCACCGCGCCGATCCCGGCGACGGCGAAGGCTCTCGAGAAGTCGGGCCTGAGCGTCGACGACATCGGTGTGTTCGAGGTCAACGAGGCGTTCGCCCCCGTGCCCCTCGCGTGGCTGAAGGAGATCGGAGCCGACCCTGAGCGCCTCAATCCCAACGGCGGTGCGATCGCCCTCGGCCACCCGCTCGGTGGATCCGGTGGACGAATCCTCACCGACATGGTTCATCACATGCGTCGCAACAAGATTCGCTACGGACTCCAAACGATGTGCGAGGGTGGCGGACAAGCCAACGCCACGATCCTCGAACTCGTCGAGAACTGAGAAGGGGAACCGACGATGACTCAGGCAACCCAGCAGGTGCGCTCGTCGAGCGCGTCGGCAACGTCATGGTGATCACGATCAACCGTCCCGAGGCCCGCAACGCGGTGAATTCGTCGGTGAGCATCGGAGTCGGCGGCGCCCTCGAAGAGGCGGCGAACGATCCCGAGGTGCGGGCGATCGTTGTCACCGGTGCCGGTGACAAGTCGTTCTGCGCGGGCGCCGACCTCAAGGCGATCTCGCGCGGCGAGGGCTTGCATGCTCCTGGTCACGAGGACTGGGGTTTCGCGGGCTTCGTCAAGCACTACGTCGACAAGCCCACGATCGCTGCTGTCAACGGCACCGCGCTCGGCGGGGGTACTGAACTGGCACTGTCGGCGGATCTCATCGTGGCCGCGGAGAACGCGACCTTCGGTCTGCCGGAGGTCAAGCGCGGACTGATCGCCGGTGCGGGTGGCGTGTTCCGCCTTCCCGCCCAGATCTCGCAGCGTCTCGCGATGGAGATGATCTTCACGGGAGATCCGATCACCGCCGCGCGCGCTCTGGAGGTCGGTCTGATCAATCAGGTCGCGCCCGAAGGGAAGTCTGTCGAGGTTGCGATCGAACTCGCGGAGCGCATCGCCGTCAACGCTCCGTTGTCGGTACAGGCCAGCAAGCGCGTCGCCTACGGCGTCGTCGACGGCCAACGTGCTGAGGAAAACGATCGGTGGGCGCTGTCCGCCGCGGAGTGGGACCGTCTTGCGCTCAGCGAGGACGCGAAGGAAGGACCGCTCGCGTTCGCCGAGAAGCGCGAGCCGGTCTGGAAGGCGCGCTGACGATCGCTTCGTCCGGTATGCAGCAGCCCGGGTCGTTCCCATGGGGATTCGGCCCGGGCTGTACTTCTTCTGAACAAAGGTTACTAAGTAGACCTTGTTCCTTTGTGGGGTAACCTCGTGGTGAGCGTCACAGTGGATGTCGATTTCCGGCACAGTAGTCCGGAGTACGAAAGGCAGAATCTCCATGACCGATCGGATTCTCGACGGAGTACGTATCGTCGAACTCGCCTCCGGACTGGCCGTTCCGGTCGCGTCGCGGATGCTCGCAGAGGCGGGTGCCGATGTCATCAAGGTCGAACCTCCGCAGGGTGATCCGCTCCGCGAACGTGTTGCCTTCGCTTCCTGGAACCGCAGCAAGCGCAGCGTCGTCCTGGACATCAACACCGACGACGGCCGCGCGAAGCTGTCCGAACTGCTCGAGACGGCCGATGTCTTCGTTCACGAATTCACCCCGACGCACGCGGCCGAACTCGGTCTCGACGACGCGACGCTGCGCGAACGTCACCCGCACCTCATCGTCTCCTCGGTGATCGGTTACCCCGTAGACCACCCCGACCGCGACCGCCCTGCCCACGACCTGCTCGTGCAGGCACGCTCCGGACTGATGGGCGAGCTGTGGGGTTACCGCGAGGGCCCGATCGCTATGCGCTTCCCGCTGCCGAGCTGGGCGGCAGCATCCCTCGCCGCCGCGGGCATCGTGGCACGACTCATCCAGCGCGACGGGACCGGCCGGATCGGCGCGGTGCACACCTCGCTCCTGCAGGGCATGCTCAATACGGCTTCGCTCGCGTGGAACAACGCCGAGAACCCGATCCCGGCACTGATTCTCAACAAGTACGAAGCGCCTCCGCAGCTCGCGATGTACCAGTGCAGCGACGGTGTGTGGCTGCAGATGATGAATCCCGGCGAGCGCATCGACGTGGGTGCGATTCCACTCGTCAAGGAGGTCGCCGCGGAACTCGGCGGCGACCTGAACGATCTGTCCAGAAACACGAGTGAGGAGTTGCGCACAGTCATCGCGCAGCGGCCGAGTTCCCAGTGGCTGCCTGTCTTTCGCGCCGCGGACCTCGGAATCGAACCGGCGTTGCAGATGGGCGAGCTGTTGCGCGATCCGCAGGTCACCCGAAACGGGTACGTTGTCGAGGTCGACGACCCCACCCACGGGAAGACGATCCAGGCCGGAAACCCGTTCGGTATAGACCCGCCGTGCGTCGTCACGCGTCCGGCGCCACTGCTCGGCGAGCACACCGACGAGGTGTTCACCGAGCTCGGATCTTTGCGGGCGGCCGGCAGTGGCGTTGCCGATGAAGCTGCTGACCCGCGGCCGCTTGCCGGACTGAAGGTCCTGGACCTCGGTTCCTTCCTCGCAGGCCCGATGGCGCCGATGTTGATGGCGGACCTCGGTGCCGAAGTCATCAAGGTTGAACCCGTCGTCGGCGACCGACTCCGGTACAAGCCCAGCTACTGGGAGGCGTGCTCCCGCAACAAGCGTTCCCTAGCGGTCGATCTCACCACCGAGCCTGGCCGACAAGTTCTGCGTAAGCTCATCGAATGGGCCGACGTCGTCCACCACAACCAGCGACCGAAGGCAGCATCGAAGCTCGGCATCGACGAGGCCGGCCTGCGCGCGGTCGACCCGGACATCGTCTTCGGTTACGTGACGAGCTACGGAGAGCACGGCGATCGCGCCGACAGCCCGGGTTTCGACTCGATCTTCCAGGCGCTTGCAGGCTGGGAGGTCGAGAACGGTGGCATCGGAAACCCGCCGCAGTTCTCCCGGTTCGGGGTCCTCGACGTCCAGACGGCACTCGGCTCGCTCATCGGAACCTTGCTGGCGGTGTACCACAAGCAGCGCACTGGGCGCGGAACCAAGGCATCGGGTTCGTTGCTCGCGTCGGCCACCGCGACGCAGAGCGAAACGCTGATCCGCCTCGTCGACAATAGTGTCGCCGAGTACCCGCGGTTCGACGCAACCCAAACCGGTTTCGGCCCGGGCCGTCGCATCTACGAGGTGGCCGACGGTTGGGTCGCGGTCGTTGCCGAAGCCGACGGCCAGCTCGCCGCGTTGCGCGCGATAGCGGGCGCAGCAGATGACGAGGGGATCGAGGCGGGCCTCGCGGTGTTCGAATCCGAGAAGCTGCTGGTCGACCTCGCGTCTGCGGGCATTGCAGCAGAGCCGGTCCGTGAGGAGTACAGCTTCGAGTTCTTCGACGACGAAGCGAACCGCACCGGGCAGCTCATCGCCTCCTACGATCACGCGCACTTCGGTCGGATGGAGCAGCCCGGCGCCTACTGGAACTTCGACGATCTCACTCTGAAGTTCGACCGCGCAGCACCGGTGATCGGCCAGCACACGCGTGAAATCCTCACCGAACTCGGGTACGGCGACGAGGAGATCGACGCAATGTACGCCGATCGTGTGGCCGGAGGACCGTCGGTGCCGAAGATGTGGGAACACGAGTAGACAGCAGCAGTACACCCGCCGTCAGGTACAGGGTTCTACGGGAGGACAACTTCATGGCAGTCGACATCCCGTTCGGCCTGGTGGCCCGCGGCCCGTCCGGTCCCGCCCCGGTCCGTCGCGAGGTTCGGTGCGCCGCACCTCGACGATCGATATGCGGTGGCCGGACGGGCACGGAACGCAGTTGCGCCTCACTGGCAGGTCGCGGGATCTGCTGACACCGGACGACGGTGAGCCCGTCGTCCTCGCCGAGGACACGATGACGGTCGGGGTGAACTCGGCGACCCGCACGATCGAGGACATCGCCACGGATCCGCCGCGACCCGCGGTGACCGGGATGATCGGCGCACGTGGCGGCGGCAGTTCGCGCACCGTACTCGCCGAGGTGCTGCCGGGTGAGGCTGCGGCCGGCACCCCGCTGTATCTGATGCTCGACGACATCGCGGGCGCGTCGCTTGTCGCCGGATTCGCCTACTCTCGCTGGATTCCGCGGGAACAGATGCTCGTGGCGATGGAGAATGCTCCGCGTCGCAAGATGGAGGGCATCTGCACGGGGTTCCAGCCGGGTTCGGGAGCGTTGATGCCCGACGGCTCGTCCAAGTGGAACCACCAGGTGCAGACGGTCGGACCGCTGCTCCGCGAAGACGATCCGATCGGATGGCATGAACTTTCGGAGATCACCGAGATCTCGATGCGGCGTGCACGCCGCATCGACGTGACGATGGGTGATGTCATCGAGATCGACTCGATGTTCCAGGACTCGTCGACGGTGCCCGAGGGGGGCCGTGTTGCGGTGCACGAGTATCTGGTCAAAGCGACCGCAGATCGTGTGACAGGGGAAATCCTGTCGATGTCGGCGGATCCCCGCGTGCTTCCGTACGACGAGTGCCCACTGGCTTCTCTGTCCGTCGACCGGATCGTAGGAACCCCGCTTCGCGATCTGAGGGCGGCTGTGCTGGAGATTTTTCCGGGTACTGCGGGTTGTACGCACCTGAACGATGCGATGCGCGCAATGGCGGAAGTGCCCGTGCTGGTCGACGCGTTACGCAACTAGCGTCACCCGCAAACGCAACTTAGTAATATAAGTAGTATACGTTTACTAAGAAAGATGTTAGTCTGGACACGTCCGGTCGTGGCTGTGTCTCCAGGGACCGGAGAATTCCGTATCACCCTGTGAGAAAGGCCGAATATGTTTCGACGGCGCACTCTTCGCCTGGCTGCTGCCGTGGCCGCTGTAGGATTGTTGGCTGCCTGCGGCTCGAGCGAATCCGGTGGTTCCGGCAACTCCGGTGTACCCAACCCGGACGCGTCGCTGAGCACGGGCTGGACCACCGGTATCACCAGCCTCGACCCGCACTTGGCAACCAGTGAAATCGCTTCGTTCCGCTTCGGGCTCAACATGATCTACGACAGGCTGTTCACCGTGAAGGCGGACGGCACTGTCGATGGGATGCTCGTCGACAACTTCTCGTACTCCGAGGACGGACGGGGACTCGTGCTCGACCTGCGTGAGGATGCGACGTTCCGCGATGGCTCTCCGGTCGACGGCAATGTTGTCAAGGTTAACCTCGACCGCGCCCGCACGCTCGACAGCCCGTCCGTGAAGTCGCGCATGGCGCCCGTCACCGACGTTACCGTTACCGGCCCGTACCAGGTCACGCTGACACTGGCCGAGCCGACCGACACCATGCCGTATGTCCTGGCTGAAATGTCCGGTTTCATCATGCATCCGGATCTGATTGCCAACGGCGACCCTGCCACCGAGACCAACGGCTCGGGTGCGTACTCGGTGGAAAGTTTTGCTCCCGGTGAACAGTTGACAATCGTTCGCGACCGAACCGATTACTGGGACACCGAGGCCGCTCAGATCGCGAAGCTCGAGTACAAGGCCATCTCCGACACTCAGCGTTCACGAACGCGATGGCCGGCGCCAGATCGAGTTGGGCCAGTTCCTGCCGGGCACGGTGACCGCGGTCGAAGACCGCCGCGGCCTGACGACAGTTGACGTCCCGACCGGTATCGGCGTGGAACTCTTCCTGAACAGAAACATGGCCCCGCTCGACGATGTCAAGGTTCGCCAGGCGATCAACCATGCGTACAACCGTGACGTGATCGTCGAAGCGCTCTACCCGGGTTCCGAAGCCCGGCACCAGTACTCGCGCACCGGTCTGCCCGGCTACGACGCGGCGCTCGAGGAGACCTACAGCTACGATCCCGAAAAGGCGAAACAGTTGCTCGCCGAGGCCGGCCACCCGAACGGTGTCGATCTGGGTGAAGTCATCATCGTCAACGTCGTCACCCCGGGAGTGGCCGACGTACTGCAGGAGCAGTTTGCAGAAGCCGGTATCAAGATCACGCCGATCGTGAAGGACGGACTCGAGGGCCCGACATCATTCGGCCGCGGCGAAGCCTCCGCGCTGTTGCACTACTCCCCGCTGGGGACCAGCTTCACAGCCGGATCCACTTATCGCTGGCCCCCGCCTCAATCCGTCGGGTGTGACACCCGAGTATGAGCAGATGCTCGCCGCCGCAACCGATCCGCGCCGTTCGGAGGAGGAGCGTGAAGCTCCGCGGTCGAACTCAATACCTACCTGGTCGACCAGGCGTGGGGCGCTCCGCTCGTGTGGATCACCTACCCGTGGGTCATGAGCGACAAGGTCGGCAACTTCAGCGCGAGATGGATTACTCCACGACGACCGGTCCCTTCGACCAGCGGTACCTGACCGTCTCCGAGTAGCGCTTTCCCGAATCGGAATTACTCCCCCGGCCGCGAGCCGGGGGAGTATTTCGTATCTGTGGATCAGGGTGCAGCAATCGCGACGATCAGGTGGTCCTGGGCCGCCATCGATCATGCGGACCATATCTGGGCGACGCGGTTGCACTCCTTCCACCATGAAATCCGGGTCCGGAGCCTGAACAAGGCTCCGGACCCGGATTGTCATGTATCGAAGGGGGCGGCCGATCGGTTACTGGCCTTCGGTCTCGGCGGTATGCGCGCGAGCCAGGGTCAACCCCTCGTCGCGGGTCGGGGTGGTGGTGTGCCAATTTCCGCACGTGCAGAAGGCGATGTAGTGGTCTTCGGACGGCAGGACGGCCTGTGCGTCGCAGTATCCGGAGGACTCGGCCATCGAGGAGACGAACTCGCCGGGCAGGTCGTAGAGAACGCTGTCGCTCATCGGGGTGCTCTTTCAGGAGGTGAAGTGGACCGGCCGCCCGCGATCATTCGATGCGGACCGGCCGATGGATTACTGGAGAACGTCAGACGGTGGCGATCGCGGGCTTCTCCGTGCCGACAGCGGGGAGCTTGGGGCTACCCGGGAACAGCTCTTCGAACGTGCCGTGCATGATGCGGTCCTTGACCTTTTGGTCGGCACTGTCGAACAGGTTGTGCAGGGTCAGCTGCGTGTGGCCGTAGGTGCCTCCATGTGCGGGTAGTCGCTGCCCCACATCACGTTGTTGTAGCCCATGCCGGTGAGTGCAGCGACAGCCGACTCGTCGTGCTGGAACGACGCGTAGACCTGGGAGTAGATGATCTCCTTGGGGCTGCGCTTCAGCTTGGGTCGTACGACTGTCGAGTGCTGGCGGTAGCCCTCTTCCATGCGGTCGGCAACGAAGGGCACCCAGGTTGCGCCGCCTTCGGAGACCAGAACCTTCAGGTTGGGGTGACGATCGAGTGCGCCCGAAGCGACGAGCTTCATCACTGCGCGCTGGCCGCCGAAGGTGGTCTCGGTGTAGTTCAGCACAGCGCCGCCGGGGCCACGATAGGCAATGCCGGACGCGCCGCCGGACGCGAAATCGATGGGCTCGGTGCCGATGTGGAACGCGATGACCATGCCGATGTCCTCGGCGAGGGCCCAGAAGCTCCCACTCGTCGCGGTTGTAGTCCTTCTGCTGCGGATGCGGGGTGACCGGCATGAAGACGGCCTTGTAGCCGAGTTCGCCGCAGCGCTTCAGTTCGTCGCAGGCATCCTGGATGACGAGTGTCGAGACCTGGGCGGTCGGGACCAGACGCGGCGAGTAATCCATGATCGTTTCCTTGGCCCAATCGTTGGACACACGCAGTGCCTCACGCAGGACTTCAGGGGTGCGGAACGAGCTGGACCACATGCCGAGCGACGGGAAGATGAGCTCGGTCCAGATGCCCTCTTCGTCGAGGTCCTTCAGGCGCAGTTCGACGTTGTTGGCGCCCGGTGCGCGGTGGCTCGCGGCGTAGAACTCTTCCTGCGCAATGTTGGGGAGCCGGCGACGGAACGCCTGTCCGTCGACGAAGACGGTCTCCCACTTGCCGTCGGGATCCTTCTCGGAACGGGGGACGAGATCGGCGAGATGCTTGGGCAGGCGTGCGCGCCACAGATCGTCGGGCTCGAGGAAGTGCGAATCACCGGAATTGGCCCACAGCTTCTTGTCGGACACTTCGGTCTCCATTCGTTCGTACGGGGATGGGCTGGGTACCGAGCGGGGATTTGTGCTGGTACCGATCTATGTTGATAGAAATTCTAGAATGGCGTTTTAGGATGTACAGTGATTATGGCCACGCAGAGGTGGGAAGTCAACCCCAGGCGGTGCGACAACGGAGGAACGATGCTGCAGAGCAAGGGGCGCGCACGCGCCCGCACATGGACGAGTACGTCTGCGACGAAGGAGAAGGTCCTCGACGCGGCCGTCGAGGTCTTCGGTGAGCATGGCTTCACTGCAGCGACCATGGCCGAGATCGTCGAGCGCTCTGGCGTCAGCGTCGGTAGCATTTATCACCATTTCGGTGGGAAAACCGAGGTTTTCAACGCGATTTGGGAGGACTTCGTCGGATTGCTGCGGAGCCGTGTCGACGAAGTTGTACAGGCAGCCCGGCAGGGCGGGGAAACCGACGGCTTCGAGTTGTTCGTTGTCGGCACCCGCGAATACTTGTGGTTGATATGGGAAAACCGAGCACAGGCACGGGTCGTCGCGATGGGGGACACGCCGCCTGGATTCGACGTCCAGCGCCGCAGGGCGAGCCGTGTCGGGGGGACAGTGAAGTCGCGGTGCTCGGGCTCGGTCCGTCGCGACGGGAGCGGTTGTTCGGCGATTTCCTGCTCGCCATGCGCAACGAGACCACGATCGCGCTGTTCAGCACGAAGACCGAGGCGGACGCGCAAGAGTTGATCGACGAGGCGGAGAAGTACTTCAGGCGGTTACGCGCCGACGCCTGAAATGATCGGTACGAAAAGCGAGGCAGCGGTCTCGAACCCGCTGCCTCGCCCTTTGGTGCAAGTTCTCGCTCAGGCCGAGACGAGTCGACGCCGGTAGTACGACACCGAGCCGTCGAGGAGTTCGTCGACCTTGATGCGACGGATCAGTAGGTGCACGTCGTGCTCCCAGGTGAATCCGATGCCGCCGTGTACCTGAAGGGCGGTCTGCGCGGTTGCGCTGGCACCGTCGCAGGTGAACGCCACTGCCGCGGACACAGCGCGGGTGCGGGCGTCGGCGTCGTCACCGTCGAG
>BBEG01000107.1 GCA_001312645.1 Rhodococcus sp. JCM 9791 | reverse complement strand
CGGCAGGGCTCGACGTCAGGGCGCGGACCGCGGCGGAGATCGGGTTGTCCATCGTCGCCGACATCGTGCGGGCCGTGCGCAGCGGCGAACTCACCCGACTACCGAAGCAGGCACGTCCGGTTCCGCGGACTGCGATCGACCCGGTGTGCGGTATGACGGTGACGGTCGCGGAGTCGACGCCGCACCTCGTCGTCGCAGGCACCGACGTGTGGTTCTGCTGCCCCGGCTGCCGACGCACCTACCAGAAGGAACACGCAGCGTGACCCAGCCGACGCGACCGTGGGTTTTCGACGACGTCGAGGATGTCGTCGCACGGTTCGACGCCCGCGACCATCTCCTCGACGAGGGCACCGCGAGCGCGATGTACCTCGCGGTCGAATTGGGCCGGCCGCTGCTTCTCGAGGGGGAACCCGGTGTCGGCAAGACCACGGCGGCGAAGGTGCTTGCAGATGTCCTCGGGAGCCCGCTGATTCGGCTGCAGTGCTACGAGGGATTGTCGATCTCGGAGGCGTTGTACGACTGGAACTATCAACGTCAACTACTCGCGATCCGTCTCGCCGAAGCGCACGGGACCACGCCGACGGAAGACGATCTCTACACCGAGGAATACCTGCTCGAACGCCCGATTCTCCAGTGCGTGCGGCATCGGGGCGACGCTCCGGCTGTTCTGCTGGTCGACGAGATCGACCGCGCCGACGACGAATTCGAGGCTCTCCTACTCGAGTTCCTCGGTGAATTCACCGTCACCGTCCCGGAACTCGGAACACTCACTGCTGCACAGCGTCCCGTCGTGGTGTTGACGTCCAACCGCAGCCGCGACCTGCACGACGCGTTGCGGCGGCGTTGCCTGTACCACTGGATCGACTATCCGGACCGTGATCGTGCCGTCGCGATTCTGCGGCGCACAGTGCCGGAGGCGGGTGCGGCGCTGATCGAGCGGGCCACCGATTTCGTTGCGACCGTGCGCGCACTCGACCTGGACAAGGCGCCCGGCATCGCGGAGACCATCGACTGGGTGTCTGCGCTCTCGGCGCTGGGTGTCTCGGATCTGGCGCGTCCCGGTGCTGGTGTGTCGTTGGCGGCCCTCGCCAAGACCCCCGACGATCGCGACGTCGTGGGGGAGGCATTCACCGATTTCGTGGTGGCCGGCGCACCGTGACGGCCTTTCTGCTCCCGGGCATCGATCTGGCTGCGTTCGCGGTGGGTCTTGCCGATCGGCTCCGTCGATCCGGCATTGCTGTGACGGTCGACGGTGCTGCGACACTGACCCGCGCGCTGCGTCTGCAACCCCCGCACACTCGTTCGCAGCTGTATTGGGCGACACGACTCTCGCTCGTGGATCGACGCGACAACCTCGAGAAGTTCGACGCCGTGTTCTCGGCGGTGTTCGACCACGGCGCGGTGCCGATGGATCCGCATGCTCGCCGTGCCGGACTCGACGACGGCGGCCACGATCGGCCTTCTACCGATGCTTCGAACGTAGGCCGCCGCAGGCCCGAAGCGGGCGGTGACGTTCCCTGGGTCACGCGCACGGTCACCGGCACCCTCGGAGACCGGGCTCCGGAGGACAACTCCAGACGTGGCGAGCGACTGCCCAGCGCACTCGAGGCCGTCGCCGACCAGCGGTTCTCGGACCTCGATCCCACTCGTCTGGCCGAGATCGCCTCGTGGCTCGAGCATGCTGCGGTGACGTGGCCGACCCGGGTCAGCCGCCGCCGCGAGCCGCATCACAGCGGGCGACTCGATCTGCGCGCGAGCATCGCGGCGTCACGACACACCGGGTACGAACCGGTACGACTCGTCCACACTCGACCTGCGCGGCGTCGCCGGCGACTCGTGCTGTTCTGCGACGTCAGCCGCTCGATGCGCGCCTACGCCGATATCTATCTGCATCTGATGCGCGCCGTCGTGCGCACCGGCGACGCTGAGGTCTTCGCGTTCTCGACCACGGCGACCCGTCTGACACCGACGTTGAAGAACCGCTCCGTCGAGCAGACGATCGACGCCGTCAACGAGCACGTCGAGACACGTTTCGGCGGGACCCGCATCGCAGGATCACTGTCCTCCGTCCTCCGTTCTCACCGGGGCGCTGCCCTGCGCGGCGCGATCGTCGTGATCGCATCGGATGGGTGGGACAGTGACGACCCCGACGACTTGGCGCGGATCATGACGCAGATCCGTCGTCGCGCGCATCGGGTGGTGTGGCTCAATCCGCGCGCCGGTCTGCGCGACTTCGCACCGGCGACAGGTCGATGGCGGCGGCATTGCCGCACTGCGACGCGCTACTTCCCGCCGACACACTGGTCGCTCTGCGCGACGCGCTCGATGTCGTGCTCCGCCGGCCCTATCTCCATGCGTAGTGGCCTGCCCACAAGCTCGCAGTGCTCATCGATGGGATCGATGCCCGCACCGCTGCCGTCCGGCGGCGCCGGCGGCGTGAACGGTGCGTTCGCGGCGTGGCTCGCTCGAGGGCCTTGTGAGCCTCGATCATTGCGATCTCACCGCGCCGAACCGTTCGTAACGTCGGTGACGTGTGGGTGCCTGCGTCGAGGACTGCTCGAACCGCCGGCATCTCGTCTGCGAGCCGGACGCACGCCGTGTCCAGCGATGTGCCGTCTTCGAGTGCCTGATCGAGGCGGACGGCGAGATGCGTGGTCCACTGTCGCTGCAAGGTGAGAAGGACGTTGTCTCCCGAGCCGAAAAGCTCCATCGCGCGGGGGATCTCATCGAACCGGAGCGCGGAGTCGATGTCTACCTGTGCTCGGGTGAGCACGTCGTCCAGTACAGCCCGCCGTGCTCTGAATGTTTCCCAGGACATCTCGGTCAACTCCCTGAATCCGGTGCGTTCGATGTTCTCGAGGGAAACGCTACGAAGATCCGGCCCCTGTTTCGTCGTGCCACCGTCGAGTCTTTCTCTCCTACCGTGGGTGGAGACGGGATCCGCTCCGGGAACGACGCCGCAGCGGGCGTCTCCGCCTACGCTGATCCTGTGGAATTGATGGCGTACTTCCGCCGTCGTATGGCGGCGAGCGACTACGACTACCCGGTCGGCGTGATGCTGTTCGGCCACATCGGGATGGTCGTCGTCGCCTGTGTCGCCGTGGCGCAGCGTGACGGGTTCGTGCCACCGGGGTGGGCGCTCCTGTTCGGGCTGCTTGCTGCGTCCGCACCGATCGTGGGCGACATGGTCGAACCGGACTCGATGCTCGTGCGGCTGCTCATGGGACTCGTCGTGCTGACGGCGACCTCGCTGCTGCTCGTGCGGCCACCGGACACCGCCTTCGACTTCGCCCCACTCGTTCTCGTGTTGATGGTCGGCGAGATCGCGGCCATGACGCCGTTCTCGGTCAGTGTCGGTGCGTTGGCCGCGGCAGCAGCGGCGCTCACGGCCTTCGGGTTCGCCGGCCACCTCGACGGCGTGCTGTATTACCTCGCCGCCGTCGTGCTCGGGTGGATCATCGGGCGCCTGCTGCTGACCCAGTTGCGGCTTCTGCATCAGGAGCGCGCCGCGAAGTCGATCCAGGCGGAGCAGGCCGCAACCTCCGAACGTCAGAGGATAGCCCGGGAGGTTCACGACGTCGTGGCGCACTCGCTGAGTATCACGCTGCTGCATCTGACCGCCGCGCGTCGCGCGCTGGAGCAGGACCGCGATGTCGACGAAGCCGTCGACGCCTTGACCGACGCCGAGCGATTGGGGCGAGAGGCGATGGCGGACATCCGGCGGACCGTGGGTCTGCTCGACGCTCGACCGGCGGACACCCGTCCCGAACCGACGATCGCGGACATCCCGGAGTTGATCGAGGACTTCCGGCGCGCGGGTGTCCCGGTGGAGTTCGCGATGTCGGGAGACGTCGACGCGGCACCCGGAGCAACCGGCCTGGGCGTGTATCGGATCTGTCAGGAGTCGCTGGCGAACATCGTCAAACATGCCCCGGCCGCGAAGACGGATGTGCAGCTCGAGATCGGCACTGGGAAGCTGACCCTCCAGGTCCACAACGATCTTCGCGCACCCGCTGTGACGCCGTGTGGTCATGAGGCTCGGGTCTTCGCGGTATGCGGGAGCGCGCGGCGCTGCTCGGCGGTGAACTGCAGGCAGGCCCCGATTCCGGAGGGTGGTCGGTGCGTGCGCAGGTCCCGCTTGCCGTCGACTCGTGCTCGATCGTTCGCCGGATCCCGGGGCTTTCATGATCGACGATGAAATCGGAGTGCTCCTGGTCGATGATCAGGAGCTGGTTCGGTCCGGGCTGCGCCGGATCCTCCGACGCAAGGACGGCTTCGTCATCGTCTCGGAATGTGCAGACGGTTCGGAGGTGCGCGACGCGGTGGCAGCACACCGTCCCGACGTCATCGTGATGGACATCCGGATGAAGCGGGTCGACGGAATCCAGGCGACCCGAGAACTCCGCAGCGCCGACGATCCACCTCCCGTGCTCGTCCTCACGACGTTCGACGACGACGAGTTGCTGTCCGGTGCGCTGCGGGCCGGTGCCGCGGGCTTCATCCTCAAGGACTCTTCGGCAGAGGATCTCATCCGTGCGGTCCGGAGAGTCGCCGCGGGGGACGGCTTCCTCGATCCCACGGTGACCGGTCGCGTGCTGTCGACATACCGCACCTCCGCGATGTCGCCCGAGAACGGTGGTCGGGGTGTCGACGAGCTGACTGCTCGCGAACTCGATGTGCTCGCCCTGATCGGTCGCGGTCACAGCAACGCCGAGATCGGCCGTGAACTGAGCATCGCAGGAGTGACGGTGAAGAGTCACGTCGGACACATTTTCACCAAGCTCGATCTCCGGGACCGTGCTGCTGCCATCGTGTATGCCTTCGACCACGGTGTCGTTACGCCCGGGCACTCCGACGGGGCGTCGTAGTCGACTTTCGCGAGGTCCTACCCTGGTAGGCATGGCAACACCCGACCTCGAGCGTGAGACGCAGCAGCCCGCGCCGGCCCGCGCACGTGGCAACCCCTCAGCATTGTTCGTCCTGTTCGGTGTTGTCGCGGCGATCGTCGCGGCAATCGTCGTGGGGCTTTCGGCGGCGCAGGCGCTCGTATTGCTGGGGATTCCGGATCCCGGTCCGATCACCACCTACGGACTTCCGATGGTGCGCGCGGTGTCGGAGATCGCGACGGTTCTGACGATCGGGTCGTTGTTCTTCGCTGCGTTCCTCGTACCTCCGCAAGCGAACGGGGTCCTCGACGTCGGCGGATACCGCGCAGTGCGGACAGCGGGCGTCGCCGCGGTGGTGTGGGCGGTCACGGCGGCGCTGATGGTGCCGCTGACTCTGTCGGACACCTCCGGTCAGCCGTTCTCCGAGGCAATCAGACCGGCGAACCTGTTCGCCGCTCTCGGCCAGGTCGAGACGTCCCTCGCGTGGGCATGGACGACGGTGCTCGCACTGATCACCGCGATCCTGATCCGACTGGCCCTGCGCTGGTCGTGGACTCCCTATCTGTTGCTGCTCTCGCTCGTGACGTTGATGCCGATCGCACTGACGGGACATTCGTCCACGGGCGGCTCCCACGACATGGCCACCAACAGCCTGGTACTGCATCTGGTGGCGGCGTCGGTATGGGCGGGCGGCCTGTTCGCGGTCCTCGCCCACGCGTGGCGACAAGGCGAGTACTCCGACCTGGCTGCCCGGAGATTCTCGTTCGTCGCGTCCATCGCGTTCGTGGTGATGGCGATCAGCGGCGTGATCAACTCGGCGGTGCGGGTGCCGTTCGACGACCTGTTCACCACCACCTACGGGCGGCTGGTGGTCGCGAAGACGGTGGCCTTGGTCGTGCTCGGCATCTTCGGCTGGGCGCAGCGACGGCGCGCACTGCCCGACCTCGAGGCCGATCCGACGAACCGCGGCGCGTTCGTGCGGTTCGCAGCCGTCGAGTCCCTGATCCTTGCCGCGACCGTGGGCCTGGCGGTGGGTCTCGGACGCACTCCGCCACCACCACCTGCGACGTCACCGTCAGTGCTCGAGGTGGAGCTCGGCTACAACCTCGATGCGCCGCCCACGTTCATGAACCTGTTCTTCGGCGAATGGCGGTTCGACCTGATCTTCGGTACGGCGGCTCTGGTGCTCGCGGCCGGGTACGCCATCGGACTGTGGACGTTGCGCAAGCGCGGCGACACGTGCCGATCGGTCGGTCCATCGCGTGGTTCTCGGGATGTTTCGTCCTGCTCGTGACGACCAGTTCCGGTGTCGGGATGTATTCGCCCGCCATGTTCAGCGTGCACATGGGCGCCCACATGGCGATGTCGATGCTCACCCCGGTACTGCTCGCCCTCGGCGGAGCGATGACCTTGGCGTTGCGTGCGTTCACACCCGCCGGACGCGGTGCCCCGCCCGGGCCGCGCGAATGGATCCTCGAGTTCCTGCACAGCCCCCCGTCACGCTTCTTGACGCACCCGCTCGTCGCGTCGGTGATGTTCGTCGGCGGGTTCTATGCGTTGTACCTGGGCGGAATCTTCACCACGTTCGCGGACAGTCACACCGCGCACGTGCTCATGAACCTGCACTTCCTGTTGAGCGGCTACCTCTTCTACTGGGTGGTCATCGGTGTCGATCCGGCGCCGCGCGAGGTGCAGCCGGTGACCAAGCTGGCGATGGTGTTCGGGTCGCTTCCGTTCCACGCGTTCTTCGGCGTGACCCTCATGAGCATGGGGTCGGTCATGGCCGAGTCGTACTACCGGGGACTGGCACTGCCGTGGAACGCCGACCTGTTCTCGGACCAGAAGGTCGGTGGCAGTATCGCGTGGTCGGCGGGGGAGATCCCGCTCGTGCTCGTGATGATCGCACTACTGGTGCAGTGGTCGCGTAGCGACGAGCGCACTGCACGGCGCGTGGACCGCGCCGCGGATCGCGACCACGATGCCGATCTGGCCGCACACAATGCCATGTTCGCCGAGTTGGCCCGTCGCGACAGCGCTGGAGCGGAGAGCAGGCGCCGAACACCGCCGCATCCGACGAAACGCGGACAGGTGAATCGGGTACAGACCACGTATCGTCCTGATTCATGGCCCCGACCCGAGTGGCATCCGCACCGGTAATGCACGCAGCGTGGCGGGGACTTCTCGCCTGTGTCTGCGCCGTAACTCTCGCGTGTGTCGCCGCACCGACGGCGGGCGCGGCGCCCACCCCGGGGTCGGTGGTGTCGGCGGAAACGCTGCCGACGGCTTTGTCGGTGCCGGGTGCGGCGAGCGCTCAGATGATCACCTACCGGACGCAATGGCGTTCCGGGGAGGACACCGTCGGTACAGGGGTGGTGTTCCTGCCGGCCGGTGAGGCACCCGCGGGCGGTTGGCCGGTACTCGCATGGGCGCACGGCACCACCGGACTGTCGGACTCCTGCGCGCCCTCGCGCACCCCGCGCAGCGCCCGCGACACCGCCTACCTCGACCACTGGCTGGGCCAGGGCTACGCGGTGGTGGCAGCCGACTATCCCGGACTGGGCAGCGACGGGCTGCACCGATATCTGGACGGACAGAGCGCGGCGAACAGCATCGTCGACATCGTGCGCGCCGGCCGCGCCGTCGAACCGGGTCTGTCCGACGAGTGGATCGTGGTCGGGCAGTCTCAAGGTGGCCACGCGGCGCTCCACACCGCACACCTCGCGACCGCGCGTGCACCGGAGCTCGACTTCCGGGGCACAGTGACGACCGGTGCGCCGTCCAATCTCGAACGTGTCTTCCCGTTCGGTTTCCCCGGCTTCCCGGACCTGGGTCTCGACGGGCTCACCACCTTCAGCGCGTACATCTTCGCCGGTCTGCGCGACGCGGATCCGGGGCTGGATCTCGACAGCTATCTCACCGATACCGGCCGCGAAGTGCTCGCGGCTGCCGAGGACCTCTGCTACGAAGAGCTGACGGAGCGCTACTCCGGCGTAGGCATCGGCGAGCTGCTCACGAGACCGCTCACCGACGACCGGTTCCGTGCGGCGTTCACCGACTACCTGGCAGTTCCCGTCACGGGATACGACCGGCCGATGTTCCTCGCCCAGGGCCTGCACGACACGATGGTGCCGGCGCCACTGTCGTTCGCGCTCGCCGCCGATCTCACCGCCGGGGGCGCAGCGCCGCAGTTCCGGACGTATCCGACAGGGCACTCCGAGACGATGGCCGCGTCGCTGCCGGACACCACACCGTTCGTCGCGGCGCTGTTCGCCGCGCCCTGATCCAGCTGCCGGAACCGCAGGATGTGGGATCTACGCGTGGGACGGATACGCTGGTCGCCATGGCGGAGTTCATATACACGATGAAGAAGGTGCGCAAGGCGCACGGTGACAAAGTAATTCTCGATGACGTCACCATGAGCTTCTACCGGGCGCGAAGATCGGTGTCGTCGGGCCCAACGGCGCGGGTAAGTCGTCGATCCTCAAGATCATGGCGGGCCTGGACCAGCCCAGCAACGGCGAGGCCTTCCTCGATCCGGACGCGACGGTCGGGATCCTGTTGCAGGAGCCCCCGCTCAACGAAGAGAAGACGGTCAAGCAGAACGTCGAGGAAGGCCTCGGCGAGATCAAGGTCAAGCTCGATCGGTTCAACGAGATCGCCGAACTCATGGCCACCGACTACTCGGATGAGCTCATGGACGAGATGGGCAAGCTGCAGGAGGAGCTCGACCACGCCAACGCGTGGGACGTCGACTCCCAGCTCGACCAGGCAATGGATGCGCTGCGTTGCCCGCCGCCGGACGAGCCCGTCACCCACCTTTCCGGTGGTGAGCGTCGCCGTGTCGCGTTGTGCAAGTTGCTGCTGAGCAAGCCCGACCTGTTGCTCCTCGACGAGCCCACCAACCACCTCGACGCCGAGTCGGTGTTGTGGCTCGAGCAGTTCCTCGCGTCGTACCCCGGCGCAGTTCTCGCCGTGACTCACGACCGGTACTTCCTCGATCACGTCGCGCAGTGGATCTGTGAGGTCGACCGCGGCAAGCTTCACCCGTACGAGGCAACTACTCCACCTACCTGGAGAAGAAGGCCGAGCGCCTCGAGGTGCAGGGTAAGAAGGACCAGAAGCTGCAGAAGCGCCTCAAGGAGGAGCTCGAGTGGGTCCGTTCCGGGTCGAAGGCCCGCCAGACGAAGAGCAAGGCGCGTCTCGGTCGCTACGAGGAGATGGCAGCGGAAGCCGAGAAGCACCGCAAGCTGGACTTCGAAGAGATCCAGATCCCGACGCCGCCACGACTCGGCAACATCGTCGTCGAGGTCGATCACCTCGACAAGGGCTTCGACGGCCGCGTCCTGATCAAGGACCTGTCGTTCACATTGCCCCGCAACGGCATCGTCGGTGTCATCGGCCCCAACGGTGTCGGTAAGACCACGCTGTTCAAGACCATCGTCGGCCTCGAAGCGCCCGACAGCGGCACGGTCAAGGTCGGCGACACGGTCAAGCTCAGCTACGTCGATCAGAACCGCGCCAACATCGATCCCACGAAGAACGTGTGGGAGGTCGTCTCCGGCGGCATGGACTACATCGAGGTCGGGCAGAACGAGATGCCGTCCCGCGCGTACGTCAGCGCGTTCGGGTTCAAGGGACCGGACCAGCAGAAGAAGTCCGGCGTGCTCTCCGGCGGTGAGCGCAACCGCCTGAATCTGGCGCTGACGCTCAAAGAGGGCGGCAACCTGATCCTGCTCGACGAACCGACCAACGACCTCGACGTCGAAACCTTGAGCTCGCTCGAGAACGCGCTGCAGCAGTTCCCGGGTTGCGCCGTCGTGATCTCCCACGATCGCTGGTTCCTCGACCGCACGTGTACCCATATCCTCGCGTGGGAGGCAACGTCGAAGAGGGCCAGTGGTTCTGGTTCGAGGGCAACTTCGAGGCATATGAAGCCAACAAGATCGAGCGTCTCGGTGCCGATGCGGCTCGCCCGCACCGGGTCACCCACCGGAAGCTGACGCGTGACTGATCAGGCAGTTCCCGCGATCTCGGTCGAGCTATCGGGCTCAGGTCGAGGTCCGTTGGGGCGATTCGGACCAGCTCGGCCACGTGAACAACTCCAAGATCGTCGAGTACATGCAGGAGGCACGGGTCAAGTTCCTGCAGGCCGACGCGATGCGACACCTCGCGATCGTGGTGCGGAAGATGGACGTCGAGTTCCTTCTTCCCATCAAGTACGAGTCGGGTCCGGTCACGGTCGAGATCACCGCGATGCACGTGGGGAACACCTCCTACACGCTCAGGCATACGGTGCTCGACCGCCACGATGCGGTGTGCGCGCGCGGCGACGCGGTCCTCGTCGGGTTCGACATGCAGACCGAGCGTCCGCGCCCCATCACCGACGGTGAACGCGAGGTACTCACCCGGCATCGGGTCGCTGCGACGACCTGACAGCTGGATCGGATCGGCGACTGCTGACGCTTTCGCCTCCCCACATCGGACGCCGCGGATAGGCTCGACTACGGGCCCGTCCGCGGCGTCCGCGGTTTCGGCGGCAAGCGAGGGGAGTGATGTTTGATGTCGGAATCTGCGGCTTCGCGCGATCTTTCGTCTACGGTGCGAGTCCTGGAGCGCGCTTATCTGCAGTCTCCGGATGGGGTAGGCGATCCCGAAGTCGCTGCCGCCGCGCATCTCGCGCTCGGCCTCGACCGTCTCGCCGGCACGGCCACGACGCGCGTGTACCGGGCGGACGACGCGGTCGGTGCCGCCGTCCAGATCGTCACCGACGACATGCCACTGCTGGTGGAGTCCGTCACCGCGTTGCTCTCGCGTCTCGGTGCGGCGGTCGCCGCACTGGTCCACCCGGTCTTTGCGGTCCACCGCGACCTGGACGGCGTGCTCCTCGACCTGGCGCCGGATGGCGCACTGCAGAGCGACGAGCCCACCGAATCGTGGATACACATCCAGCTGCACCCGACCACCCCGCCGGACGTCCTCGACGGGATCGAATGTGAAATCGACGGTGTGCTCGACGATGTGCGGCAGGTCGTCGCCGACACCGACGCCATGCACACCCTGCAGAACCGGCTTGCCGACGAACTCGAGGCACTCGCTGCGACCCGGCTTCCGTCCACGCGCCGACCGATCTCGCCGAGACCGCCGAGCTGCTGAGGTGGCTCGCCCGCGGCAACTATGCGGGGCTCGGATATCGAAGGTACGACTTCGGCGTGCCCGACGGCGACGGAGCCTGCAGGTCCAGTCCCGTCCCGCACAGTGGTCTCGGGGTGCTGCGTACGGTGTCCGAGACTGCAGATCCGATCGACCTGCCCGACGAGGTGTATCCGGACCGCAGACCCCTGCTCGTGCTCACTCAGGCGCGCGGCCTGCGACCGTGCATCGTTCGGTGTATCCGTACTTCGTCGGCGTGGGCATCCTCGACGCAGAGGGCCGCACCGTCGGTGAACACCGCTTCCTCGGTGTCCTCACCGTGACTGCGATGCACGAGAACATCCTCGACATCCCGTTGCTGCGTCGGAATGCCCGGGCAGTGATCGCCCGTGCCGGTGTCGAACTGTCGTCGTACGGCGGTCAATCGATGCTCGAGATCATGCAGACCTTGCCGCGCGCGGAACTGCTGTCGATGGACCAGGAGACTCTCTACAGGACGGTGACGTCCGTGGTCGAGATCCGCCGCCAGGTCCGGCTCTTCGTTCGGGTCGACACCTACGGACGATACGTGTCGTGCCTGGTGTACCTTCCCCGTGACCGGTACACGACGAAGGTCCGCATCCGGATGCAGAACATCCTGCTTCACGAATTCGGCGGTGGCACTCTCGATTACACCGCACGAGTGTCCGAGGGCGACCTTGCGCTGCTGCACGTGACCGTCCGGTTCCCCGACCACGTACGCCCCCGGGTCGACACTTCCGAGAACAACAGGCAACGAATCCAGGCGCTCCTCGCGGAGGCCAGCCGCAGCTGGGAGGATCGGCTCACCGAGGTGGCCGGAACTCATCCGAGCGTCGATCCGGCGTTGGTCCAGCGGTACGTCGACGCCGCCCCCGAGGCGTACAAGGAGGACTTCAGTTCCGAACGTGCTCTCGCCGACCTGATGCGTCTCGAAGTACTCGAACCCGGCGATTTCGACACGCTCGTCTATCGGTCCGACACCGAAGATCACCGGAGTTGGCGCTTCACCCTCTACGTCGGGTCGGAACCGGTGACGCTCGGCCGCGTTCTCCCGGTGCTGCAGAGCCTCGGTGTGGAAGTCGTCGACGAGCGGCCCTACCTGTTGCCGAGATCCGACGGTGTCGACTGCTGGATCTACGACTTCGGCCTGCACCTGCCGAACGATCTCGACCCCGGACTGTTCGACACCGACCCCACACTCGCCGGCCGGATCACCGACATGTTCGCCGCCGTGTGGCGTGGACACGCCGAGACGGACCGTTTCAACGAACTCGTGCTCCGCGCCGGCCTCACCTGGCGGCAGGCCACAATGCTCCGCGCGTACGCGAAATTCCTTCGGCAGACCGGATTTCCGTACAGCCAGTACAACATCGAACGTGTCCTGTTGGGCGCGCCCGGTACGACCGCGTTGCTCGTGGAACTGTTCGCCGCCCGGTTCGATCCCCACCGCGCATCCGACGTCCGCGAGCAGAGCATCACCGATGAACTGCTCGAGAAGATCGACGCTGTCACTGCGCTCGTCGCCGATCGCATCCTGCGGGCAGTGCTGTCATTGGTCCGATCCACCTTGCGAACCAACTTCTTCGTGCCCGATACGGATGACGAGGCGCGCGGCCAGACCCTGGCGTTCAAGTTCGATCCCAGCGGCATCTCGGAACTGCCCGAACCCCGACCGAAATTCGAGGTGTTCGTGTATTCACCGGACATCGAAGGCGTCCACATGCGATTCGGAGCGGTCGCGCGAGGCGGACTGCGCTGGTCCGACCGCCACGAGGATTTCCGCACCGAGATCCTCGGCCTGGTGAAAGCGCAGGCAGTGAAGAACGCGGTGATCGTCCCGGTCGGCGCGAAAGGCGGGTTCGTCGTCAAACGTCCACCGGCACCCACCGGCGACGCCGCCGCGGACCGGCAGGCCGTACGTGCTTCCGGGGAAACCTGCTACCGGCGATTCATCGCTGCCCTGCTCGGCCTCACCGACAACCTCGACCGGGTGAGTGGCACAGCGACCCCGCCGCGGCGAGTGGTACGGCACGACGATGACGACACCTATCTCGTGGTCGCCGCGGACAAAGGCACCGCCACCTTCTCCGACCTCGCCAATTCGGTTGCCGCCGAGTACAAGTACTGGCTCGGCGACGCATTCGCGTCCGGAGGATCGGCCGGATACGACCACAAGGAAATGGGGATCACCGCCCGCGGCGCATGGGAGAGCGTCAAACGGCACTTCCGTGAACTCGGTGTCGACACCCAGAGCCAGGACTTCACCGCGGTGGGCGTCGGCGACATGAGCGGCGACGTGTTCGGCAACGGGATGCTCCTCAGCGAACACATCCGATTGGTCGCCGCGTTCGACCACCGCCACATCTTCCTCGACCCGAATCCGCAGGCGGCGGATTCGTTCGCGGAACGAAGCCGGCTCTTCGAGATACCGCGTTCGTCCTGGGCGGACTACAACCCTGCCCTGATCGGTACCGGAGGTGGAGTGTGGGAACGCACCCGCAAATCGATCCCGATCAGCAACCAGGCTCGCGCGGCGCTCGGTCTGCCCGGTCACGTCACCGAACTCACCCCGCCCGAACTGATCCGCGCGATCCTGCGTGCGCCCGTCGATCTGTTGTGGAACGGAGGCATCGGCACCTACATCAAGGCGCGATCCGAATCGCACGCGGACGTCGGTGACAAGAGCAACGACACGGTCCGCGTCGAAGGCGCCGATCTGCGTGTCCGAGTGGTCGGAGAGGGCGGAAATCTCGGTGTCACCCAACTCGGCCGCATAGAATACGCACGCAACGGCGGAAAGATCAACACCGATGCGATCGACAACTCCGCCGGCGTCGACTGCTCGGACCACGAGGTCAACATCAAGATCCTGCTCGACTCGATGGTCACCTCCGGCGACCTCCCCGTCGAGGACCGAAATCCACTGCTCGCTTCGATGACCGACGATGTGGCCGAACTCGTGCTCTCCGACAACATCGACCAGAACAGTGTCCTGGGCCTGGAACGGGCATCCGCACCCGCGTTGCTCGGCGTCCACCAGCGGCTCATCGCAGCGCTCGAAAGGGAGCGCCGAATCGACCGCGTCCTCGATGCACTCCCCGATGACACGGAGATGGACCAGCGTCGCACAGACGGAGAAGGATTGAGCTCGCCGGAACTGTCGCAACTGCTCGCCCACGTGAAGCTTGCCCTCGTCGACGACCTGCTCGACACCGACCTGCCCGACAGCGACACCTTCGCGACGCGGTTGCCCGACTACTTTCCGCGCGCACTCCGCACGAAGTTCCGCGCAGGGATCAAAGCGCACCCACTCCGCCGCCAGATCGTTGCGACGATCCTGGCCAACGACACCGTCGACAACGGCGGTGTCACCTTCGTCTTCCGACTCTGCGAGGAAACAGGAGCGTCGAGCACCGATGCTGTCCGCGCCTTCGCCGCCGTCACCGAAATATTCGGTCTGCGGGGGATCTGGGATCGGATCAGGCGGCCGATCTGGCCACCGACATCGCAGACGACCTGCTGCTCGAATCCCGCCGCGCACTCGATCGGGCATCGCGTTGGCTACTGTCGAACCGCCCACAACCGTTGGCCGTCGGCGCCGAGATCAGCCGGTACCGACAGCTGTTCGCGAATCTCGCGCCGCAAGTGGGCGAGTGGATGCGCGGTCACCACGTACAGGACCTGGAGGAACGGACGCAGCACATCCTGTTGCACGAGGCACCTCCGGACATGGTCGCGATGGTGTACCGGCTCCTCGACCAGTTCCCCCTTCTCGACGTCATCGACATCGCGGACATCGTCGAACGGGAGGAAACCGAGGTCGCGGAGTTGTACTACGCGATGGACGCGCACCTGGGCATCGACCGGCTGCTGTCCGCAGTCACCGAACTCGAACGCGGCGACCGGTGGCACTCCCTTGCGCGCCTCGCCCTGCGCGACGAACTCTACGGATCGTTGCGGTCACTCGTCCTCGATGTGCTCGCCGGGGCAGAGCCGGGGGAGACGTGCCCGGAGATGATCGAGGACTGGGAGATGTCGAACGGCTCGCGGCTCGTCCGCGCAAGGTCGGCACTCGACGAGATCTTCGCATCTGGGAGTCTGGACCTGGCCACCTTGTCGGTGGCTGCACGACAGGTCAGGAGCATGGTGCGCACCGGCGCACCCGATCGGAGGTAAACGCGTGAGCGATGCGGGTGAGCAGTTCGGATTCCACACGGAAGTCACGGTGCGGTGGTCCGACATGGACGTCTTCCAGCACATCAACCACGCGCGGATGGTGACTCTGCTCGAAGAAGCCCGCATCCCGTGGCTGTTCGCCGACGGGCGACCCACCCAGAGTCTGCGCGAGGGCGCCGTGATCGCCGACCTCCACGTCCGCTATCGCGGACAGTTGCGACACGACGACGGTCCCCTCGACGTCATGATGTGGACCGAGAAGGTGCGCGCGGTCGACTTCACGATCGGCTACGAGGTGCGGCCCGGCGGTGCTCCCGCCGACTCGGCGCCCTCGATCGTTGCGTCCACCCAGATTGCCGCATTCGACATCGACACGCAGCGACTCCGCCGGCTCACCGACGAGGAACGCGCCTACTTGTCGCGGTGGAAGCGTGCCTGACGGTACGCAGGGAATCGGCGATCGGGCGGTCGCTCTCGCCGG
>BBEG01000106.1 GCA_001312645.1 Rhodococcus sp. JCM 9791 | reverse complement strand
CGACGCGGCCGAAGTGTTCACCCGGCTCGACGCCGCCGAACGCGCAGAGCTCGCCCGCCTGCTCCGCAAACTCGCCGACGGTCACGACGCCGACGGTCACGACCGGGAGTCCCGCGACGGAAATTCTGTTGCCTCAGCGAACGAAGGTCCGTAGCGTCGGCGAACGTCGAACGCAGTCGAGAAGGAAGGCGCATCCATGCTGCCGGTCAGCGAACGCGACATCAGGTCGTCGTTCATCAATTGCTCGAAAGGTGACGCGAAGCGCCTGTCCGTCCCCGCCGACCTGGACGGTCTGCCCTGGGACGACCTCGATTTCCTCGGCTGGACCGACCCGTCGTATCCCGGCCGCTGCTACGTGGTGGCCGAGCAGGGCGACCGCATCGTCGGGGTCGCACTGCGACACGAGTCCGGTGGCCGCCGCCCCGCGCAGATGTGCTCGATCTGCCAGACCACGCACCCCAACGGCGGAGTGCACCTCATGGCGGCGAGCAAGACCGGCGACGCCGGACGCCGGGGCAATACGGTCGGCATCTACATGTGTGCCGACCTCGGCTGCTCGCTCTACGCACGCCGCAAGAAGACGCCGAGTGGGGGCCGTCTGTACCGCGACGACTCCCCACTCGACGGCCGGATCGAGCGCGTCCGGTCCAATCTGGACGCGTTCATCGCCCGCGTCGGCGCCTACTGAACACCGATCACGTCGTCGGCGAACCGTCGGATCGCGTCGAGCCTGGCTTGCGGATCCGACGGATCCACGCCGTACATCCGCCAGGGCGCCACCCGCACGCGAGTGACCCCGATATCGGCCAGGCGTCGGTATCCCTCGACATCGGAGACGTCTGTCGGCGACACATCGATCTCGAACGGCACATCGGCACGGCCGAATTCGGAACGGAGCTCCGTCAGTCGTGTGATCGCCGATGCCAGCGCTTCGGTATCCGTATTGACCGAGATCCAGCCGTCTCCGAGCCGCGCCGCGCGCCGCAGACCCGCTTCGCTGTGACCGCGCCGTAGATCGGGACGGGCCGGTCAGGCGCCGGACTGATCATCAGACGATCGAAATCGTAATGCTTACCGTGGAATTCGACCCATTGCGGCCCCTCGCCGGAACACACCGCCTTGACGATCGCGATGGCTTCGTCGGTGCGCGCACCGCGAGTGCGCATCTCGGTACCGGTGAACTCGAATTCCTCGGGAATCCACGACAGTCCGACGCCGACCGCGATGCGGTTCTGCGACATCACCGCCATTGTCGCCACCTGCTTCGCGGTGAGCAGTGGATCGCGCAGCGGCAGCTTCAGCACATTGGTGTAGAACCGCACGCGCGCGGTGACGGCCGCCATCGCGGTCATCGCGATGAACGGATCGGGCATCGGCGTCTCGGGAGCCACATCCGCTTGCCGTCCGCCGAATACGGATAGTCGGCCGACACCGTCTCGGGGTAGAAGACGGAGTCGGGCAATGCAATCGCGTCGTAGCCGCATTCGTCGGCCACCCGAGCGAAGGCGGGCAGGTCTCCCGCATCGATCATCGCGGCGGGCAGTGCCCATTTCAT
The DNA here is from genome assembly GCA_001312645.1 of Rhodococcus sp. JCM 9791. Taxonomy (GTDB): domain Bacteria; phylum Actinomycetota; class Actinomycetes; order Mycobacteriales; family Mycobacteriaceae; genus Rhodococcus. The sequence goes on along the minus strand of BBEG01000106.1, from coordinate 14,242 downwards.
GGGCCTGATCTCTTCATGGGCACTGAGCTCACAACTTCACGACCCGCGACGCCGGGATCGGATGCGAATCGGCCTTGATCCAGCGCATCGCCCACGTGCCTCGGTGTGCGAATCGGTATCGATCCAATTGCCGAATCCGGGATCCTTCGCGGCGACGACGATCGTCAACGTGCCGTCGTCGTTCAGCTTCGCCGTGTGGTTGTTGATGTAGATGTTGGTCCGGTTGTAGTCGAGCGACTCGACCCAGAAGTTCTGCAGCACGAAGTTGAAGTACTCGCAGTTCGGCACCTCGGTCTCGATCACCCAGGCTTCGTCGGCGGCGAGTTTCCAGTAGCCGTGCAGGTAGAAGATCGTGGGATCACCACCGGCGTTCTGGAACGTTTCCTGTCCGCGGTCGAAGATCTCGTTGGGCTGCCCCTGGAACTCGCGCGACCATTCCAGGAAAGTGTTCGCGGTGCCGCGGACCATGCCGATGGCCTTTCCGAGGCGGCCGGACATCTCTTCCGAGCTCAACGGGACGAATTCACCGTCGGGGTTCAGGCATTCGATGGACAGCTCGGCGGGAACCTCGCTGCGCCGGTCCCGGTACGTCTGCCGAACCGAGATGAGGTTACTGTCCGCGGCGAGCGGCAGCCACGACCCTTCTGCGGGTGCGTCGACGCTCGCGATGAACGTGAACCGCCCGTGTTCGTCGACGTCGAGATCGTGGCCGTGCAGGTCGCCGGTCTGCAGCATGGTGCCGTCGATGTGGTACCGGTTGACCCGCGACCCGAACGTCACGAGCGGCACGGTCCCCCGCGTGCCCGTGATCCGGTAGGTGTACCTACCGGAAATGTTCGCGCGCATGTACAGGTTGTCGGGGTTGTCGGCACCGATCTTCGTCATCATGTTCGGGTTCGGCGCCGAGGTGAACTGTGGCCACCGTGGATCGGTGTATTCGACGCAGTTGATGGTGGCGTAGCGCAGCAGCCGGCTCAGGTAGCGGACACCTTCGGCTTGGGTCGTCGAGTCCTGCGGGACGATCTCGTCCTGCAGGATGTTGCCGGTCTCGAGAAGATCGGCGCAGAACTTCTCCCAGGTCGCGTTCATATGATGGTCCTGTTCTTCGGTCGGTGTTCCGAGGTCCGCTTCAGGCGGTGGCGGCGAATGCCCGATCGACGTCGGAGGCCGTGATCCCGAAGTCTTCGAGCGAGTAGACGTGCGACGGGCGACGATGCTCGGCGAGGCTGCCTGATGCGACGCCTCCACCGCAGCACGTGTGGCGTCCGTGAACGGCATCGCAAACTGCGCGTAGATCTTCTCGACCGTGCCGGTCGGGTCTGCGACGAAATCCCGGTAGTCGACATCGATGAACTGTTCCGCGTCGTAGCGGGCGCGAGCCTCGTTGAACTCCCGGTTACCCCGCGCCCACAACTCGAGTTGAGTACGCCCGATGGTCTCGCGGTCGAACGCATCCGACATGTCGTGCTTGCCCTGCTCGGCGAGGCTGAAGGTGGACGCCATAGACGTGTGTGAATCGCGGAATGTGCGCACGATCAATGCGTCCGGGTAGGCGCGCATGATCGCGTCGATCGCGAACACATGGCTGGGGCTCTTGAGCACCCACCGACGCCCCGGGTCGTTCATCCCGATCAGCTGCAGATTCTTCTTGTGCCTCGCGTAGGTCTCAGTCCAGTCCTGCTCGGCCAACCACGTCGAGTAGGACGGTATGTACGACACGCACTCGAAGGAAATCGAGAGCATCGTCTGCTGTAGCAGCCGCCAGCATTCCTCGACTTCTTCCGCTCCCATGAAATGCACCTTCATGAGATCCGCCTCATTCTCCTGGCGGGCCCGGTAGAAGGCATCCGACCGGAGGAAATCCGCGTTCTCCGACCATGTCTCGCGAGCGGGGCGAGGCTGTGGTGATTCAGCAAGCCACATCTCGACGCCTGATGCGCCGGGTCCGCGCTGAGCAGCCGGTGCAGCGCAGTGCTCCCCGTCCGCGTCAGGCCGCACACGAAGACAGGTCGCTCGACCGCGACGTCGACGTGTGCGGGGTAGCGGGAGAATCCGGCTTCGCTGGTCAGGCGACCCGAGAGTGCACTGACGATCATCTTGCGGGCGATCATCCGCCCCTGTGAGGTGAGATCGGCCTCGCGTTCGAAGGAATCGAGGAGAACCTGCAGCCCTTCGAGGTAGTCGTCGCTGCCGAAGTCGCTGTATCCGGCAGCCTCACGCGCGGCCTGGTGCAGGTCCTCGATGGAACCGATGCCGTCGTAATCGTGTGTCATCCATACTCCTTGCGAGAATGTCCTTGCGAGAATGTCTCAGTGGTGGGTGTGACCGCAGTCGACATCCAGGCACTGCCCGGTGATCGCCCGCGCGAAATCGGAGGCGAGGAACACGACCGCGTTCGCGATGTCGTCGGGCTCGGGCAGCCGGCGCAGATCGGTGCCTGCCGCGACCTCGGCGTAGATCACGTCCGGATCGACACCACGCTGCTCCGCCTGCCGTTCGAACATCCGCTTCACCGAATCGGCAGATGTACCCCGGAGCCACCGAATTCACCCGGACGCCCTTCGGTCCGAGCTCGACCGACAGGCTCCTGGCGATCGCCAGGAGACCCGATTTCATCACCCGATAGGCACCGAAGTTCGGCAATCGGTTCCGGATCACCATCGAATTGATCATCACGACCGAACCCTGCGACTCCACGAGCGCCGGGGCCAGCGCCTTCGTGAGAGCGAGCGAGGCCAGCACGTTGATGTCCACGCCCTGCCGGATGTCGTCGAGCGCGGCGTCGAGCAGCCCGCCATGCGCGGGCACGACGAACGCGTTGTGAACCACCGCATCGATCCGGCCGAACTCTTCGAGCGCGCTCGACGCGAGAGACTGCACCGACTCCCCGTCGGTGAGGTCGGTGGGCACACACAAAGCGGTGCCGCCGCCTGCCCGAATCTCCTCCGCGACAGCGTCGAGCCGCGAGGCAGTACGCGCTGCCAGCACGACCCGTGCGCCTGCCTCTGCGGCACGGATCGCAACGGACCGGCCCAGCCCCGGCCCCACGCCCGAGACACCACGATCTTGTTATCGAGCAGTCGGGGGGTCGTCTGAGCAGGCCGGATCGCGGCTCTCGTCACCGCGATCCGGCCTGATCCGCGTGGGCTTCGATATCGATCACGACGCTGAGCGAGACGATCCGGCACTCGTCGTCGAACTCGAACAGGTCGGTGGCGAGGAACTCGCGCATCCCCTCGCGCTGGATCCTCAACTGTGTGGCGGCGTACCGGCCGAAGACCGTGATGGGCGAGTATCGCGTCACCGAGAACTCCACCTTCGCGCACTCGGTGTCGAACTCCCGGATTTCCTCGATCCCCCGGTAGGTATTCATGCCCAGCGGCTCGTGCTGGACGGCATCGGCCGCGAAGAGCGACACGAGTTGATCCACCTCATGATTGCTCAGATGCTTCACATACGATTCGATGACGGAGCAGATTTCGTCACGACTGGGCACAGGGCCCTCCTTCTGGTGATGAACGACTTACTCGACGAAAGTGGTCAGGCGATGATGCCGCGGTCGCGCAGGAATTCGACTACCAGCGCTTGCTTCCTCGGGCGTGGTCGTGGTCGTGCGGATTCGCAGTTCGGGATTTTCCGGCGGCTCGTACGGGGAGTCGACTCCGGTGAAGTTCGTCAGATCGCCGCGGCGCGCCTTCTTGTAGAGGCCCTTGGGGTCTCGCTGTTCGGCGACCTCGATCGGGGTGTCGACAAACACCTCGCAGAACTGGTCCGGGCCGATCACTTCGCGTGCCGCGTCGCGGTCAGCACGGAACGGAGAGATGAACGACGCCAGGACGATCAGGCCGGCATCCGCCATCAGCCGGGCCACCTCGGTAACGCGTCGGATGTTCTCCACTCGGTCGGCCTCGGTGAATCCGAGGTCGCGGCCGAGTCCGTGCCGGATGTTGTCTCCGTCGAGGAGATAGGTATGGCAGCCCATTGCATACAACTTGCGCTCGAGATCGTTGGCGATGGTCGACTTGCCTGATCCGGACAGGCCGGTGAACCACAGTACTTGCGATCCGTGGCCGTTGAGCGCCCTGCGGGCATCACCGTCGACGTCCACGGCCTGCCAGTGGATGTTGTCGGAACGTCGCAGCGAGTGCGCGATCATACCGGCGCCGACCGTGGTGTTGGTGAGCCGGTCGATCAGAATGAACCCGCCGGTATCGCGATTCGCAGCGTAGGCATCGAACGGCACCGGCCGGTCGAAGCTGATGTTGCACACGCCGATCTCATTGAGCGCAAGCGTGTTGGTCGCAGTCTTCTCGAGAGTATTGACGTTGACCTTGTGCTTGGGTTTGGTGATGCGTGCCTGCACCGTCATCGTCCCGATCTGACACAGATAGGGACGCTCGGGCAGCATTTCGTGTTCGCCCATCCACACCACGTGCGCCTCGAACTGGTCGGCGACACCGGGCAGTACCTCCGCTCCGGCAAGCACATCGCCGCGGCTGACGTCGATCTCGTCGGCGAGAGTAATGGTGACCGACTGACCGGCGATGGCCTCGTCGAGGTCACCGTCCATGGTGACGATCCGCGCGACGGTGGACTCCTTGCCGCTGGGGAGAACTCGCAGCCGGTCGCCCGGACGCACGGCTCCGCCGACGATCTGGCCGGAGAAGCCACGGAAGTCGAGGTTCGGGCGGTTGACCCACTGCACCGGCATGCGGAACGGGCCATTGCGCAGGTCGTCGTCGATCTCGACGTTCTCGAGGTGCTCGATCAGCGTCGGCCCGTGATACCAGGGTGTGTTGGAGCTGCGTTCGGTGAGATTGTCACCGACGTACGCCGACATGGGGATCGCGACGACGCCTCTGAGACCGATCTCGTTCGCGAAACTCGTGTATTCGCTGACGATGTCGTCGAACACGCCCTGCGAGTAGTCGACCAGGTCGAGTTTGTTCACGGCGATCACCACGTGGCGGATACCGAGAAGCGAGACGAGGTACGAATGCCGGCGGGTCTGGGTGAGCACACCCTTGCGGGCGTCGATGAGGATCACCGCGAGGTCGGCGGTGGACGCACCGGTGACCATGTTGCGGGTGTACTGCTCGTGACCCGGAGTGTCCGCGACGACGAACTTGCGCTGCTCGGTCGAGAAGTAGCGGTACGCGACGTCAATGGTGATGCCCTGTTCGCGTTCGGCAGCCAAACCGTCGACGAGAAGCGCGAAGTCGAGGCCCTCACCCTGGGTGCCGACCTTGCGTGAATCGGCTTCGAGCGCGGAAAGCTGATCCTCGAAGACCAGTTTCGACTCGTAGAGCAGGCGGCCGATCAGGGTGGACTTGCCGTCGTCGACGCTGCCGCACGTGATGAATCGGAGCATCGACTTGCTCGCGTGCCGTGCAAGGTACTGCTCGATGTCGTCGGCGATCAGTTCCGAAGGCTGAGTCATCAGAAGTACCCTTCCTGCTTCTTCTTCTCCATCGAGGCACTGGAGTCGTGGTCGATCACGCGACCCTGACGCTCGGAGGTGGTGGTGAGCAACATTTCCTGGATGATGTCGGTCAACGTCTCGGCCGTGGATTCGACGGCGCCGGTGAGCGGGTAGCACCCGAGGGTGCGGAAGCGCACACTCTTGAGCTCGGGGACCTCGCCGGGCAGCAGCGGCATCCGGTCGTCGTCGACCATGATCAGTGCGCCGTCGCGTTCGACGACGGGCCGCTTCGCCGCGAAATAGAGCGGGACGATCGGGATGTTCTCCTGCCGGATGTATTCCCACACATCGAGTTCGGTCCAGTTCGACAGGGGGAACACCCGCAGGGACTCACCGGGCGATTTGCGGACGTTGTACATCCGCCACAGCTCGGGCCGCTGCTGTTTCGGATCCCAGCGGTGCTCGGCGGAGCGGATGGAGAAGACGCGCTCCTTGGCACGGGACTTCTCCTCGTCGCGGCGCGCGCCGCCGAATGCGGCGTCGAACTTGTACAGGTCGAGCGCCTGCTTGAGGCCTTCGGTCTTCCACATGTCGGTGTGGGTCGCCGAACCATGAGTGAACGGGTTGATGCCCTTCTCGACACATTCCGGGTTCTTGTACACGATCAGGTCGAGATCTCTTGCGGCGGCAGTCTCGTCACGCAGCGTGTACATGTCGCGGAACTTCCACGTGGTGTCGACGTGAAGCAGCGGGAAGGGCAGGCGGGACGGGTAGAACGCCTTGCGGGCCAGATGCAACATCACGGCACTGTCCTTGCCGACCGAGTACAGCATCACGGGGTTCTCGCTCCCGGCGACTGCTTCCCGCATGATGTGGATGCTCTCCGCCTCGAGACGTTCCAGGTGTGTCAGGGTTTTACTGATGGTGGGACTGTTCATCGTCCGAGCACCTCCAATACTTCGCCGGCCAGTTCGGGGCGGCAGATCAACATGTCGGGCATCCAGGGGTTTTCCTGGTTGTAGCGGGGTTCGGAGCCGTCGATTCGTGACACGTGCAGCCCGGCGGCGCGTGCAACCGCCACGGGGGCGGCGGAATCCCACTCGTACTGGCCGCCGGTGTGGGCGTAGATGTCGACCTCACCCCGCACCACGCCATCGCTTTCGCGCCGGCCGACCCCATCTCCACGAGTTCACCGCCGAGCGCGGACGCGAGGGCCAGGACGGGTTCGGGTTTGCGGGTGCGGGACACCACCACGCGAGGGGTTCGCGGTTGCGGCGAGGAGATTGAGGGTGTGTCGCCCGTCGAGTAGGTCACCCCGAGTGCGGGCATCGCGACCGCTCCGGCCGTCAGCAGTCCGCTCTCGACGAGGGCGACGTGCACGGCCCAGTCGGTACGTCCGGACTCGCCGTACTCCCGGGTCCCGTCGAGCGGGTCGACGATCCATATACGGTCCGAGCCGAGACGGGCAAGATCGTCTGCGCCTTCTTCGGAGAGCACTGCGTCCTCGGGAAACTTGGCCTCGAGCGCACGGACGAGCCACTCGTGGCTCCTCAGATCTCCCATCCGGCGGATCTCATCCGGATCCGCGTCTGCAGTTTCGAGGCCGAGTCGGAGCTCGAGGAGCAACTTGCCTGCAGCAGTTGCTAATTCAGAGGCAGCGAGCGCGTCCCCGACACGCGAGGGGGATGAATTGTTTGTATCGCAACGGGGGCGCCTTCGTTCATGAATGAGACTCTAGACACAGAACGAACAATGTTCAATCCCATTTTGAACATTGTTCGATCTCAGTTGAACATGCCCGCCGGTGCGGGCATCGGCAACTACCAGGCCCCGGCTACGGTGATGAATGGGCGAATCGAGCAACAAATCGATCTACGGAGACGCAGGGGCCCGGCGTCGCCGCACACTCGATGCGGCCGCGGCCTTGCTCGACGAAGGCGGGTACTCCGCACTCACGATCCGCTCGGTCGCGAAACGCTCCGGAACCAGCGTCGGGCTGATCTATCAGTACTTCACCGACAAGCAGGACATCTTCACCTCGTTACTCAACGAGAGTCAGATCGAGTCCCGGTCGTTCGTGGCAGCCCTCCCCCGCGACCAGGGAGTCGCGGCGCTACTTGCCGCGGTGATCCCCGAGTCCACCCGACAGTGGGGTCGAGTCGGCCGCTTCACCGCCACCTGGCGCGACATCGAAGGCGACGAGCGCGCCGAACGCGAATCGGTCCGCGAGGTGCGGCGGACCGCTCGGGAGTACAACAGCGAGCTCCATGCCGCACTCACGGAGGCCGCCGCATCCGAAGGCCGCGCCCTACGGGACGACCCGTCCATGCTCCCCTTCGTCCTGTCCGTCCTTCAGGGCGTGGCCGACACCATCGTCCACAATTGGGCCACTGACCTCGACCACACAGAGTTGACAGAGTTCGCTGCAGCCTCACTGACCCGGGCGATCACTGCGTCAGAAGAGTCGCGGACACAGGGGTGAGCTCGGCTCGGCCGAAGGTCTCACTCAGCGGTATCCGGCCGATGTGACCGCGCGCACAACCATACCGTGCTCCCTCGAAGCCTCACGGAATTCAGGAGCTCGTATGAGTACATCGGTCCTACCCGATCGGCCCCGGTCGACACGCGCACAACGGCGGTACGAACGGACCAGGCCGGTCTGGTTGATCGTGGCCGTGCTGATCGCGGTGGAAGTCATCAGCGCGTTCGAGACGTCGATGATGTACGCCGCTCTTCCGACCTTCACTCAGGTGTTCTCGACGGACTCGTCCGCTGTCGGATGGACCGTGACGTCGTTCCTGCTGGTTGCCGCAGCTTCGGCTGCCGTGTGCGGACGCCTCGGCGACATGTACGGCCGAGAACGCGTCCTGATCGTCGTCCTGGTCTGCGCAGCGGTCGGATCGATCATCAGCATGGCCTTCGGCTCGCTGTGGGCGATCATCATCGGACGCGCGATCCAAGGTGTCGCGGGTGCGATCCTGCCACTGTGTATCGGACTCGCCCGTGAACACCTCCCGGCGAAGAAGGTGCCGATGGCCATCGCGTTGATCTCCGGATCCGCGGTCGCCGCCGGTGCCGCCTCGCTCCTGGTGGCAGGCGTGCTCATCGATCTCGGCGACTGGCGGTACATGTTCGTCGTCACCGCCGTCTATGCCATCGGGTGCGTCGTCCTCGTCGAAGCCGTGCTGCCGTGGCGCCATCGCGACACCGAACGTCAGCAGGTCGACTTCGTCGGTGCGATCGGCCTCGCGATCTCGGTGACCGCCATCCTGCTGGCCCTCACCCAGGGCAAGTCCTGGGGCTGGGGCGATACTCGTGTACTCGGCCTCCTCGTGGTCGGTATCGCGATCTTCACCTGGTGGGTGCGCTGGGAACTGGGCCGCAAGTCCCCGATCATCAACCTTCGCCTGCTCGCCGAACGCAACGTCGCCTTCACCATGCTCGCTACGATCGCGCTCGGCATCGGCCCGATCGGCGTGACGACGATGCTCATCCCGATCATCATGCAGACCCCGACCACCGCGCCGTTCGGACTCGGCCTGTCGGCCACCCACGCCGGGATGCTCTCGTTCGTCGGCGCGATGATCGGCATGGTGTTCACCCCGGTCGCCGGCAAGATCTCTGCGGCAGTCGGCGCGCGGGCATCGTTGCTGCTCGGTACCACTCTGTTCATGATCGCGTGTGCCGCGTTCTTCGTCTTCCGCGGCTCCGTGGTCGGCATGACCGCACTGGTTGTCACCGTGTCCATCGCGACGGCATTCGCATATACAGCTCTGCCGAACCTGCTGGTCGAGTTCGTCCCCGAGCACAACACCAGCGAGATCACCGGAAGCCAGTCGGTCGTGCGCACCGCAGCCATGGCGGTTGGCACGTCCATCACGACGGTCCTGCTTGCTTCTCTGATCGTGCCCGGAACATCGACCCCGACAGTGGCCGCACTCGGCGCGGTCTGCGCGATGCTCGTCGTCATGTGTGTGATCGCGATCGTGCTCACGCTCGGCATCAAATACCAGAAGAACTGACGGGATCCGCAACGTCGGTCGGGGTCCCGCTCCACGAGTGGGACCCCGACCGACGTTGTCGCTACAGCTTCGTCGGCTACGGCTCGAACACGACCCTGCCCACGGTCGCTCCCTCACCGAGCCGCGCAATCCCATCGGCGACCTCCGACAGCGACAACCGCTCACTGACGAGTGGCGCGATCGCCCCGGACTCGGCTAGAGCCGCGAGTTCGGTGTGGCATTCTTCGATCACCGCGCGGTTGCGCTCCTTATAGAGCCCCCAGTGCAGTCCGATGATCGAATAATTCTTGATCAGTGCGTGATTGAGCCCCGGAGTGGGGATGGTCCCGCCCGCGAAACCGATGATCACGATCCGGCCCTCGAACGCGATGCACTTCGTCGATCCGGTGTAGGCATCGCCACCCACGGGATCGAACACGACGTCGGCGCCCTTGCCTCCGGTGAATTCCTTGACCAGCGGCACGAAATCGTCGGTGTGCCGGTCGATCACCAGATCAGCGCCGAGCCTCCTGCAGTATTCGGCCTTCTCGGATCCACCCACCACGCCGATCACGCGGGCACCGGCGGCCTTGCCGAGTTGCACCGCGGCGCTGCCCACACCTCCCGCTGCAGCGTGCACGAGCAGCGTCTCGCCCTCGAGCAGGCGTGTTCTGCGGTGCAACGCGAACCACGCGGTCTGATATCCGATGAACAACGCCGACGCCGACGCATCGTCGAGCGATGCGGGTGCAGGGAATGCGTTCACCTCGTCCATCACGGTGCGCTCAGCGAACGCACCGAGCGGCAGATTCGGATTCCCGATGACCCGGTCGCCCACAGAGAAACGGGTGACGTTCTCCCCGACGGAGATCACTTCGCCGCACAGTTCGACTCCCGGAGTAAACGGCAGCGGAGGCCTGACCTGATATTTTCCCCGGCACAGCAGCACGTCGGGGAAGTTTGCCGGTGCCGCGAGTGTTCGGACGAGCAACTGTCCGGGACCGGCCGTCGGGTCGTCGATCTCCTCGAACCGGAGCACATCTCGCGGCTCACCGAGTTCGTGTACACGCCATGCTTTCACGCAATCACAACCTTCAGTTCGGTGGTTGTCGGTCGGTCAGATTCCGGCATCGGCCGCGACCGCCCGGGCGGCGTCGACGAGTGCGTCGATGCGCTCCACGGTCGGGGTGCTCGCGGCTGCCTTGTTGCGCGGGTCGTCGAGTGCCCGTCTCATCACGCCCTCGGCGATGATGGCCACCTTCCACAACCCGAGCGCATGCCAGAACTTCAGTGCGGCAGGGTCGCGACCGGTCTCGGCGAGGTACATCTCCACGAGTTCGGACCGGTTCGGAAAGCCGTCGAGCTGGGTTGCCGGGAAGTCTCCCGCGGTGCGCTCACCCGGTTCGCTCCAATACGCGAGCGTGCTTCCCATGTCTGCCAGGGGTTCTCCGAGTGTGGACAATTCCCAGTCGAGGACAGCTCGCACCTGACCGTCGTCCGGTGCGGTGATGAGGTTTCGCAAATGGAAGTCGCCGTGCACGAGTGTCACTTCCCGCTGCTCCGGGATGTTGGCGGACAACCGTCGGGTGAGGTCGTCGAGATCGGGTATCTCTCGCGTCTTCGAGCGTTCCCACTGCCCCGACCACCGGGTGAGCTGCCGCTGGGCGTAGGCTTGTGGCTCGCGAGATCCGCCAATCCCACTTCGGCGAGGTCCACGGCATGGATCGCCGCGAGCGTCCGCGGCAGTCGGATCCCGATCGCGCGTCGATGCCCGGGTGTGAGTTCCTCGGCCACGGTCATCCGGTCGACGACGAGCCCGTCGACGAATTCCATGAGGACGAGTGGCGCGTCGGTGACCGACGGGTCGTCTGTCACCGCAAGCACCCGGGGTACGGGTACGGCGGAGTGTTCGAGGGCCGAGAGGATCCGGGCTTCCCGCGCAACATCGTGCGCGGACGCGAGCAACGTGCCCAGTGGCGGTCGGCGCAGCACCCATCGTCGGCCGGATGCCTCACCGATCAAATAGGTCAGGTTGGATTGTCCCAGCCCGATCCGCTCGAACGTCAGTGGTCCCGTGAGTTCCGGCATGATGCCCGCGACCCACGCCGTGACTGCGTCGGTATCGATCCCCACCACCGCGGCCTCAGACATCGCGCGCACCTCCCTGCCGGAACGACTGCGCGTTGCCGAGCAACCGGCCACCGTCGATCACCATCACCTCACCGGTGATCCACTGCGCCGCGTCCGATACGAGATAGTGCACGGCGGACGCGACATCGACGGGTTCACCGATGCGCCCGAGCGGCGTGGACGCCGCGACCCGCGGTTCGTGGTCCTTCCACAGCGCTTCTGCCAGCTTGGTCCTCACGACACCGGGTGCAACGGCGTTGACACGGACCATCGGCGACAGCTCGAGCGCGAGCTGTTTGGTGAGGTGGATCAGTGCTGCCTTCGACGCGTTGTACACACCGATGTTCGCTTCGAACTTCATACCGCCGATCGACGCGGTGTTGACGATGCTGCCGCCGTGATCACCCATCCACGCCTTCACCACCAACGACGACCACAGCACCGGACCCCACACGTTCACGTCGAAGGTCTTCGCGAACCGCGCATGGTCCTGCTCGATCAGCGGGCCGTACGACGGGTTGGTCCCGGCGTTGTTGACGAGGATGTCGATGCTCCCGAACTTCTCGAGGGCCAGGTCGATGCATCGACGCGCAGCCTCCTCGTCGACAGAATGTGCACCCACACCGAGCGCATCCGGGCCGATGTCGGCTGCGGCGGCATCCGCCGATTCCTGGCTGCGCGAGGTCACGACGACGTTCGCTCCCGCCTGTGCCAGGGCGCGGGCGGTCTCCAATCCGATGCCGCGGGAGGCGCCGGTGACGATCGCGGTCCTGCCCGTCAGGTCGAACCCCGTCATGAGGTGGGCCGCAGGTCTCGGTACTTGCGCAGTTCCTGCTTCGCGATCGCGCGCTTGTGGACCTCGTCGGGGCCGTCGGCCAGGCGCAGTGTGCGCAGGTGCGCGTACGCCATGGCGAGCGGGAAATCGTCGGTGACACCACCGCCGCCGTGGACCTGGATCGCACGATCGACGATCTTGAGCGCGATGTTCGGTCCCGCAACCTTGATCGCCGCGATCTCGGTGCGCGCTTCCTTGTTGCCGACGGTATCCATCAGGTACGCGGTCTTGAGGGTGAGGAGGCGGATCATCTCGATCTCGATGCGCGCCTCGGCAATCCAGTCCTGGATGTTGGCGTTGTCGGCGACGGGCTTGCCGAACGTGACGCGTGATTGCGCACGGCGGCACAGCAGTTCCAGGGCGCGTTCGGACACACCGATCGCCCGCATGCAGTGGTGGATTCGACCGGGGCCCAGACGCGCCTGGCTGATGGCGAAACCTTCGCCCTCCCCCTTCAGGACGTCCTTCGACGGCACCCGCACGTCCTCGAACAGGATCTCGGCGTGGCCTTCGCGGTCGTGGTAGCCGAAGACAGGGAGGTTGCGCACCACGGTGACACCGGGGGCGTCGATGGGGACGACCATCATCGACTGCTGCCGGTGGGGAGCCGCCGCGGGATCGGTCTTACCCATCACGATGAGGACCCTGCAATTCTTGTGCATCGCGTTGGACGCGAACCACTTGCGACCGTTCAGGACGTAGTCGTCGCCGTCGCGGACCATCGACATCTCGATGTTGGTGGCGTCCGAACTCGCGACATCCGGTTCGGTCATCGCGAAGGCCGAGCGAATCGTGCCGTCGAGCAACGGCTTCAGGTACTTCTCTTTGTGTTCGTCGGTGCCGAAGAGCGTGAACACCTCCATGTTCGGTGTCCGGGGCAGCGCAGTTGCAGGCCTCCGACGCCAGCGGGCTCCGGCCCATGATCTCGGCGAGGGGGGCGTACTCGAGGTTGGTGAGTCCCGGGCCCCACTCCGGATGCGGATGGAAGAGATTCCACAGCCCGCGCGAACGCGCTTCCGCCTTGAGGTCCTCCATGATGGGCGGGTGGAAGTGCGGGTCGCCGGCTTCCTCCATCTGACGGTGGTAAACGGCCTCGGCCGGGTAGACGTGGGAATCCATGAATGCCAGCAGGTCCGCCCGATATTTTTCGGCGCGCGGCGACAGATCGAACAAAGACACGACAAGCTCCTCGAAGAGTGGTCAGGACTCGGACATCAGAGACCGCTGGTAGCGGCGCATTCCGCGCAGCCACCGGTCGTAATCGGCACCCTTGTTCCGGTACATCTGGAGTACCTCCGGGTGCGGGAGGATCAGGAAACGCTCTTCCCGGACGCCGTCGAGCACGATCTCGGCGACGTCTGCGGGTTCGAGCACGGCAGCGGAGGACGTCACGGCGCGGGTTCCGAGGTCGCCGAGCGACTCGCCGGAGTTGCTGCCCGCGTACAGCAGTGGCGTGTTCACACCCATCGGGCAGATGCAGCTGACGCGCACACCCCGGTCGCCGTAGGTCACCGACAGCCATTCAGCGAAGCCGACGGCGGCGTGCTTGGTGACGGAATATCCTGCCGCTCCGATCTGGGTGAGGAGGCCTGCGGCCGACGCGGTGCTCACGAAGTACCCTTCGCCGCGTTCCATCCACCCCGGGACGAGGAGTTTCGCGGCGCGGATGTGCGCCCGGAGGTTGACGTCGAAGACGTTCTCCCACTGGTCGTCGTCGAGGTCGAGTCCGTGCATGCCGGTGATTCCGGCGTTCGCGAAGTACAGATCGACCGGCCCGAAGCGGGCTTCGGCGATCTCGATGACCTGCGCGATCGCGGCGGCGTCGGATGCATCGGCACCGGCGGCGACGGCACT